>CAHJWO010000134.1 GCA_903642295.1 PVC group bacterium
GGGGCGAGCTTCGCGCTCCCAGGACGCCGCTCAGAAACTTGGAGAAGCCTGCACGCCACTCGGACGGGGTTTGGCAGTCCTGGCCCCGGGGCCCGGCCCGGCGGCGAAAACCCGGTACGCCAGCAGGAAAAGCAAAGATCGCAGGCGTTTGCCTGGTCGGCAGGCGAATTCCGTCAGGTCGTCATACAGCGTCGCAAACACCGGTTGGCGCAGGTATTCGGCCCGCTGCGCGCCGAGGTAGTGGCGCATCCTCCCGTCGATCTCTGCCCGCAACGAACCGACCTCCGCCGCCGGGGTGAGCGCCTCACGACGGGTAACGGTTGCGGGTCGGTCGAGAATTGAACTGGGCACGATAGTCATACGCAAAATGGCCTTTTTCGGATGCTACCGGGGCATTCTGCGTTAAGATGAAGCTCCGGTTGTTACCGGAGAACGCCGTCCATGTCATTCGCAAAAGTCCATGCCGGGTCAGATTGGAGGCGTTCGCCCGCCGTCGTCGCCCTGGAACGCTTGCTCGCGCCGTGCGATGACATGGCGCTCGAAGCGTTGGCGGCCCGTTCCCACGCCCTGACGCGGCGGCACTTCGGGCGGGTCATGCGTCTATTCGCGCCGCTTTATCTATCCAACGAATGCATCAACAACTGCAAATACTGCGGTTTCTCGCGCGATAATCCCATTCTGCGCGTGACCTTGCCGGTGGACGAGGTGGTGCGCGAGGCGCGCCATCTCGCGCTCGAAGGTTTCCGCAGCGTCCTGTTGGTGGCTGGTGAGCATCCCAGGTTTGTTTCCAACGGCTACCTGGAGGCCTGCATCCGCGCCGTGCGGGAGCAGGCCGGAGTGCCCGGCGTGTCGCTCGAAGTCGGCCCGATGGAAACGGACGAATATCGCCCGCTCGTCGCGGCGGGCGCCGAGGGCCTGGTCGTCTATCAGGAAACCTACGATCCGCCCACCTACGCCGAGATGCACACTTCCGGCCCAAAGCGCGACTTTGCCTGGAGGCTGGATTGCCCCGAGCGCGCCTATGCCGCCGGGTTCCGCCGCCTGGGGATCGGCGCGTTGTTCGGGTTACATGACTGGCGCGAGGAAGCCGTCGCCCTGGCCGCGCACGTCGATCATCTCCTGCGGCATTGCTGGAAAGCGCACGTGACCGTCAGCCTGCCCCGCCTGCGTCCGGCAGCGGGCGGGTTTGCACCCCGCCACGATTTGAACGACCGCGATCTGGTCCAACTGCTTTGTGCCTTGCGGGTCACTTTCCCGGAGATCGGCCTCGTCCTGTCCACGCGGGAAATGCCCGGGTTGCGCGACGCGCTGATCCCCCTGGGGGTCACGACCATGAGCGCGGGCAGCCACACCGAGCCCGGCGGTTACACGGGCGCGGGACGTGGCGACTTGCATCTCACGGTGCGCGGGCGCCGTTGCGACACGCCCGAAGCACTCCCCGCCAACGCCCAGGCCGAGGGGCAGTTCGACATCGCCGATGCCCGTAGCCCGCAGCAAATCGCCGAGGTCCTGCGCGAATTGCACGGTCTGGACCCCGTCTGGAAGGACTGGGATGAGGGTTTGAGCGGGAAGGCCGCCATCTGATGAGCGAAACGGCTCCATCCGTCCAGTTGGAGGTTAACGGCGAGCCACGGTCGGTTCCGGGGGGTCAATCGCTGCCCGATTTGATCACGACCCTCGGGCTGCCGCCGCAAGCGGCCCTGGTGGAGCACAACGGACGGGCTCTGTTGCGCCACGAATGGGACCAGGTGCGGCTCGCGGATGGCGACAAACTGGAAATTTTGCGGATCGTCGCGGGCGGTTAAAGTGATCCTCCACGATGCACGTCTGGAAAAAACGCGTACCTCTCGATGCCGTCGATGGGTGGACCGAACGCCTTGGCGCGCTCGTCGAGCCCGGGCGCATCGTGCTGCTGGAGCGGCCCGACGGGCGTTCTCCTCGGCTGGAAGTTTACGTTGAAACCGAAGCGGAGGCCCGGGCACTGCAACGACGATGCAACGGTCAGGTGTCCGAGGTGCGTCCGGAAAGCTGGCAGCCCGCCCCGACCACGGCTCCGGGCAAGCCGCTTTCTATCGGTGGGCGCCTCCTGGTCACGAGCCGCGAGCATGAGCTTGAACCACTGCGTCGCGCTCATCCCGACAAACAGGTTTTATGCGTCCCGGCGGCAATGGCGTTCGGCACGGGCGAACACGCCACGACTTCGATGTGTCTACGACTGCTCCTCGACGTGGCACGGAAACGCCGGGCCGAAGATTGGGAGTTGCTCGATCTCGGCATGGGCAGCGGCATCCTCGCACTGGCCGGGAAGATGTTCGGCGCGCATCAGGTGCTTGGCTTGGACAACGATCCGCATGCCGTCCGTACGGCGAAGGAAAATGCGAGCCTCAATGGCTTGGCCAGTCGCCAGGTGCGCTTTGCACGGGTGGAGTTGCCAGACTGGCGTCGCAAGACAAATCAGGTTTGGCCAGTCGTGACGGCAAATCTTTTCAGCGAACTGCTCATCCAGCTCATGCCGAAGATCATCGAGCCGGTGGTGGCCCCGGGCGGTGATTTGATCCTTTCCGGCGTCCTGGGAACGCAAGCGCAAGCAGTGGTTTCAGCGGTAAAATGCGCCGGATTCAGGCTGGTCACGACGAAAAGCCGTGGCCGCTGGCGCGCCTTTCAGTGTTCCAAGCCAGAGGGATGACCCGGCGTCGAGCACCCTGGAGACCCGCCATCTCAAACTGATTCATTCTGCTTTTTGGACTTCGAGCTGTGGGAACAGTGGCACCGGTGCGCTGACCTGATGCCCCTCCGGCAGCCCACCCCACCCGGTATCCGCCAGCCGGAAGCGCTCGTTGCCGTGGCCGTGTTCGGTCTTCCAGTTCAATTGGTCCAGAATGCCGTGCGCGGCATCCGGCACGAATGGCGAAATGAGGATGGCAATGATCCGCAGACTTTCCACGAGACCGTAGAGGATGCCGTTCAATGCATCGGCGGCACCGGGGTCTTTCGCCAGTTTCCAGGGTGCGGCCGCTTCGATGGCGCCATTCGCATGGCTGGAAAAGGCGAGGATCGCCCCGGCGATGGCCTGCACCTGATCGGTCTTCAAGCCGTCGGCGACCGCCTGGATCGCCGCCTCCGACGCCGCCCTCAACCCCCCGGCATCGGTCCCGGCGGCGGGTGCTTTCAACGTCCCGCCCTGGTATTTCTGCGCCATGTTCAACGTCCGGTTGAGCAGGTTGCCAAGGTTCTTCGCCAACTCTGAATTGTAGCGTTGAACCAGGCGTTCTTCGCTGAAGTCCGCGTCGCGGCCCGTGGCAATATCGGTCATCAAGTAGTAGCGCAACGCTTCCGCGCCGTAACGGTCGGCCAGCACGTCGGGGTCCACGCTGTTGCCCTGGCTCTTGCTCATCTTCTCGCCGCCGATATTCCACCAACCGTGGACCAACAGGGTCGGAATCTGCTCGTCGCTGAAACCGAGCGCCCGCAGCATGATCGGCCAATACACACCATGCGCCGGAATCAGGATATCCTTGCCGATGACGTGCAAGGCGGGCCACCACCCATGAAACTCAGCCAAATCCGCTCCCACCGCCGGGTCGTAGCCCGGCGCGAAGGAGATGTAATTCACCAACGCGTCAAACCAGACGTAGGTGACGAAATCCGCGTCAAACGGAAATTCGATTCCCCACGACAAACGCGCTTTGGGACGTGAGATGCACAGGTCGCCCGCCAGCTTCTCCACGGCGTTTCGCAACTCTGCCACCCGGAAGTCCGGCAAGACCAACGGATTGCCCGCCCGGCTGCGGGCATCGATCAGGTCGAGAAGCCACTGCCTGGAGCCTTCGAGCCGGAAGTAATAGTTCTCCTCCTCCCGGAACTCCACCTGCCCCCACTCCGGGCCGAACTGCCCATCCGGCCCGCGTTCCTTGTCGGTGAGGAACTGTTCCTGGCGGACGCTGTAGTAACCGCCCCGGCTGTCTTTGTAAATCCAACGGCTCGCGCCCGTCCTCGGGTCTTTGTCGTCCCAGAGCCGTTGCAGAATCGCCCGAACACACTGCTTGTGCCGGTCGTCCGTCGTCGCCGCCCACTGGTCATACCGCACATCCAGCTTTTCCCACAATGACCGGAACTGCGCGGTGACCCCATTGACGAATTCCTGCGGTGCCACGCCCTGCTTCTCGGCGGACTGCTGGACCTTTTGGCCGTGCTGATCCACCCCGGTCAGAAAGAAAACCTCCTCCCCCTTCAGACGGTGATAACGGGCGAGTACGTCGGCCAGCACCTTCTCATAGGCGTGCCCCAGGTGCGGCGCGCCGTTGGTGTAATCAATGGCGGTGGTGACGAAGAAGGTGTTTTTCACGACGGTAAAATTCAACAAGCGGTCTGCCGGAGCGATCCCGCAACGCACGCGGGACCAAGCCTCGATAATCACGAGCGGCTGGCCCGCGACCGCAAGGCGTCCGGCTTCACTTCGGCAGCAGTTGATCCAGCGGACGGCTGCCGTCGTCTTTGACGACCTTGCCGCCCCAGGAAAGGATGCGCGCCTTGGCCCCGGCGGCTTCCGCCTCCTTGATCTGATCGCTGCGCACGTAAAACAGCGAAAGGCTCGACCACCCGAGTTGGTCGTTTGGCCGCAACTCCACCGCGCGTTCGCCCGCGGTAATGGCCTCGGGATAGCGGCCCAACTTCATGAGCGCCATCCCGAGGGCGTGCCAACCGTCAAAGAACGCCGGGTCCATCTCGACGCAGCGGCGATACATCGCCACGGCCTCTTCCAATTCGCCCAGCGCCAGGTGCGAGTGGCCTTCGTCGAACGTTTCTTCCAGATCCATCGTTAAAAAGCAGCGACGGGGTGTCAGCCGCGCCCATGCTGCGGGGTGATCTCCACGTTCGCCGCGTCGTGGCTGACCCGCAGCCATTCGGAAAAATAGAAGCCCGCCTTTTGCCGCGATAACCGCATGGCTACCATGTCCTTCTGCTGGTCGAATTTCGCTTCGTCCACCCCCTCGCGGTTGCGGACATACACCAGGATTCCGCCCGTCGTGATGGGGACAAATTTGCTCAGTTCCCCCGTCGCAAGTTCCTGCGCGGTCGCCGAGATGGCCTCGGCATCCGGCGTGGTGCGGGCCGGGTCGGCCGTGGAATAGCCGGGTACCTCCTGCGCGGTTTGTCCCGCGTCCTTGGCGGCGTCGGGAAAAGATTTGCCGGCCTTCAAAGCGTCCGCGACCTTCGTGCGCGCCTCCTCGGCTTTGGCGGCGAGGGCCGCGTGGGCCCGTTCCTCCTTGAGCGCGACGACCACCTTCGGCCGCGCCTCATCCAGCGTCAGCGGTCGGACGGGGATGACGTTCTGCAAGTGCAGATCGTAAAACGCGTCCGTGGTTTGCAGCGGCACATCGCTATCCGGGTCGTCTTTTTTCAACTTGAACGCCGCCTGCGCGAAGCCCGGAATGCTCGCTTCCTCCAAACCCGCGGTCTGGCTTTGCTCAAAGTCGGTTGTTTCCTTCACGGGCACGTTCAGCTTCGCCGCTGCCGCCGCGAAGTCCGTTTTGCCCTTGTTGTCGAGCAGGTCCGTCAGCAGCGCGACGGCCTGGTCGGCCAACGGTTTGAGCACCCCCATCTTCTCTTGGCCGTTGAGTTTTTTCTGCTCTTCGTTGAGCCCGAATTTCACGTACTGCACTTTGCGCTTCTCCGGCTGCACGTACTGTTCCTTCTGGTCCTCGAATGCTTTCTTGATTTCGTCCTCCGTCGGTTCCGCGGTCCCGGCGGCAAAGTCGCTGCTCTGAAACCGGATCACGCTGGTGTTGGTCTTCGCGTACCGCTCATCGTAAGCCAGACGCGCCTCCACCGGGCTAACGGTCACCGGCGCGTCCACGATGGCCCGCACCTTCGCAAACTGGAGGTCGCGCCGAACCAATTCTTCCAATTGTCTCTCACTGAAACCGCGCGGCGAAAGGTTGTCGCCGACAAACTGCGAGTATTTGTTGGGATCGAACTGCCCGTCCGCCCCCTGAAAGGCGCTCAGCTTTTTTTCCGCCTCCAGCACCTCGTCCTCGGTCGGAAAAATCCCCATTTCCTCGGCCTGATGCGAGACGATCAGATGGTTCACCACCGCTTCGATCTGGTCGCCGCGGCCCATGATGTCGCGGTCCAACACGTTGGTCAGCCCCAGGCTCGCGGCGGTTTGCAACTGGCGCAGTACCCGCTCGACCTCGGTGCGCGTCAGCGTGCGCCCGTAAATCTTGCCCACCCGGTCGCTGACGATGCGGTCCACCTGCGTGCGGTCGCTGTAGAACCAGATGAACGAAATGATGACCAGCACGGAGATGATAGCCATCAGCCAGCGCTGGTTGGTGCGCATGATGTTTACGAACATGCGCGCATTCTAGCACAAGCCCGCCGACGTTCCGCAGTTGATTTTTACGCGCAATTTTTTATCGTGGGGCTCCCGATGACCCGCCCGAGACGCTATTTTCCCCTCGCGTTTGCCGCTCTTTGCCTTGCGGCGAGTCTCGGTGGCGTAGCGGTTTCGTCGGCTCAGGATCGGCTCGTTTTCAAGGACGGTCATGTCCAGGAGGGCGAAGTCACGGGCATGAGTGGTCCTGCCGTGCTGATGACCGTCGCCACGGCATCGGGCGCGCCGGGCCAGATCAGTTTCAATCTCGGCTTGCTCAGCCGGGTGGACGCGGCCCCGCCGCCGGCCTATAGCGGCGGTATCGCTACTTACGGAGCGGGTGATTGGGACAAAGCGCTCGCGGCGCTCAAGCCCCTCGCCGACCAGTTTCGCGGCTTGCCGACGCCCTGGGCCCAGCAGGCCGCCGCGCTGCTGGGTGACATCTACATCGAGAAGAATGACCTGGCCCGTGCCGAGGCGGCATATAACGACTACCGCAAACTTTATCCTTCCGTCGGCGGGAACTCGGCGCGTTTCAACCTCGGACAGGCCCGCCTCGCGTTTGCCCGCAATAACCTGGGCCAGGCCAAGCAGCAGCTTGAACCGATCCTTGCGCTGGCCCTGAAAAGTCCGGCGGACGCCGCCCGCGCCGATGCCTCCACCTATGGACAAGCCTTCTACCTCCGGGGACAGATCAGCGAGAAGGAAGGCAATGCCCAGGCCGCCTTCGAGAATTATCTCCGCACCGTGACGTTGTTTTATCAGGATGGCTCCGCGACCGCCCGGGCCCAGAAAAGCGCGGACGCCCTGCGTTCCGCGCACAAAGACCTCGTTGCGCCTTGATCTTTTCGAGGAACGCCGCTTAATGATTGCGCGCGGTTTCTCCTGGGTTCATGCTGCGCTTCTGCTCCCCCTCCCCATGAACAAGCATCGCTGGCGTACCCTCCTCATTCTACTCGTGCTCGGCGGATGGTTGTGGTTGGCCAACAGCGGATTTGCCCAGGAAGCGGCCGCTGCCCCCACCGGTGCTCCCAAGGAAAAAACCGTCTTCCAGACCATCCTCGGCAGTGGTCCGTTGGGCGTCACGATCTGGGTAGCCATCCTCGGTGCGTCGGTGACGATGGTTACGTTCGTCATCCAGAACATTCTCACGCTGCGGAACGACCGCCTCGCCCCGCCGCCGTTGGTCAACTCCTTGCGCCAGGTGCTCGGCGACGGCAATTACCAGGAGGCCTGGGAAATCTGCAATGCCAACCGCAACTACCTCGCCAATACCTTGAAGGCCGGTCTGGAGCGCATCGGACGCGGCAAGGATGTCTTCGACAACGCTCTCGCGGAACACGGTTTGCGCGAGGCGCAGGTGCTGCGCACGCGCAACAGTTACCTTTCCGTCATCGGGGTGGTGTCCCCGATGATCGGCCTGCTGGGCACCGTCATCGGCATGATGAAGGCGTTCACCATTCTGGGCAGCAGCGGGATCAGCAGTCCCCGGGAGCTTGCGAGCAGCATCAGCGAGGTGCTGCTGGCGACCGCCAGCGGCCTGTTCATCGCCATCCCGGCGTTCATCAGCTATTACATCTTCCGCAACCGTGCGCAGATGGCCATCGTCAACGCCGAGGACCGGCTGAACTTGCTGGTGGAGGACGTGCCCTTCGAGGAGCTGCAAGGCGTGCGCATCGGCGAAAATTTTAGCGCCGGCGAGGGGGCCATGTCGCTGGGCGATTCGGAATCGCGCCGGGTCTCGATGGCATTGACGACCAACTGTCCGGTTTGCAACGCCTCGATCTCCGCGGGTCAAAATCCGTGTCCGAGCTGCGGTGCCACCCTGGCCTGGAAGGAGTAACCCTTCGTTGCGATGAGCGCACAAGGCACCCGGAACAAAGCCCGCCAGCGCAAGAACGCCGTGCGCGAGATGCCGGAGGAAGACCCGGATTTTCAGATTGCGCCGATGATCGACGTATTACTCGTGCTGCTGGTGTTCTTCATGTCCATCAGTTCGACCGAGGTCTTGCAGTCCACCAAGAACATCACCTTGCCGGTCGCCGCGGAGGGCAACGATGCCGCCAAGAACAAGGGTCAGGTCATCGTCAACGTGGCTTGGGTGAACATGACCGACACCGGCACGATCACGGTGGATGAACAAAACTTTCCTTCCCCGGCGTCGCTTTCACCTTTGCTCTCCGAGCGCGTCGCCACCAATCCCAATACGCGTGTGCTGATTCGCGCGGACAAAAACACGCGCTATGATTTTATGCGTGAAATCATGGTCGCGGTGGGCCAGGCAAAAATCAGCAACGTGACGTTCTCCGTGGTAAACAAGGAAGGCGCGCCCGCTCCGGCGGACGCTCAATAGCACTTCCGTGGCCCCAGCCTTCCCTCGTTTACTTCCGCATTCCGACTTCCCACTTCCGACTTTCCCCATATGGCTGGCTCCGTAGGTTCCGAAGATGGCGACATCGGCTTTCAAATTGCGCCGATGGTCGATGTGGTGTTCGTGCTGATGCTGTTTTTCATGGCGTCGGCGGGGATGCAAGTCGCGGAAAAGGAGTTGAGCATCAATCTGCCCAGCGGCACCGCCTCTGCGTCCAGCGACACGCCCACGACCCCGATCATCGTAACCATCGCCGCCGATGGCGCGGTGGAAATCAACGGGAAGGCCTTCGATGCCACTAACAGCACGGAGTTGGCCGGTACCCGGGAAAAGCTCAAGGAGTTAATGAGTTTTGGCAGCAAAGACCCCGTGATTATCCAACCCGCGCCGGAGGCTCGTCAGGATCAGATCGTCAAGGTGCTCAACGCCGCCGCCGCCGCCGGGGTGCAAAATCTGAGCTTTAGCTGATACCGATTATCGCCATCTTCGTTTTTGAAGAGGACCAGCGCGTGCCTCAACCGAGCAACTCGGCGGGCACTTTGCCACCGTTGGCAGCGAGTTTCTTGAGCACTTCCTTGTGCAGCCACTCGTTCATCGCGGCGGAGTCGCTTTCGTCACCGGAATACGCGAGATCACTCGCCAGTTCTTTGCGAGCCGTCAGGCTGCTGTCCATGCCGAGCAATTTGAGCATATCCACGATGGACCTTTTCCAATCCAGCTTCTCGGAGCTTTTTTCGGCCAGACCGTTGAGAATCGCGGCCACGTCCACCGCTTGAGCAGGCGCGGTGGGCGTGCTGGGCGTGGGTGTGGGCGCTACACCCCCTACCGGCGCGGTGGAACTCCCGGCGGCAGGAACCGTGTCGGTCGGAGTGGCTGCCGCGACTTCCGGCGCACTTCCGGGCGCCGCCGTGGGGGCGCTGCTGGCGACGGTCGCTTGTTTGGTTGACGCAGGGGAATGAGCAAAAATTTTGCCCATGAGATCGGAGAACATGCCCATAATTTATTGTGTTGGTAGATTTTAGAATCGGCACGCGCCATGCCGATGCGCGTAACCCGAAGGGACTTCCGATCATTCCCGGATTTCAGTCGGCGTAAGGTCCCGCCTGGTGGCCCGCCCGCCTGAATTCTTGGTTTCGTAATTCCGCAAACGCTCCATCCTCCTTGCTATTTCCGTCTCCCTCCGCGTTTGTTGGTGCCGGATGCATACGACGTTCCTGGTCGCTGGCGATACGGCGCGCAATCCTGGTCGTTCCGGAATCCAGACCGTGGTGCGTTCACTCGCCGGGGCATTCGGCGGACAGCGTGCTCCGGTTCGACCGGTGGTTTGGAACGTCCGCCGCCGCTGCTTGTGCCCGTTGCCAGACGAACTCGAACTCGGCCCGGGCGCGGAAACCTTGCGCGACGTTCCCTCCCGCTTCCCGCCGTCCTTGCTCCGGCAGCCCTTGACCTGGCTGCCCTGGCTGCGCGCCGGAGCGAGAAGCAAGTTTGTCCCCCTGCATCTCCATCCATCCTATCGAATGGCGCCGCCCGGCACTTGGGTCCTCCTGGCCGAGTTGATGTACAAAGGCCGGCTCGGACAACTCGCGGACTACGTCCACCGTCGCCGCTGGCGGCTGGCGGCGATTTTCTACGACACGATCCCGATTGCCCGCCCTGACTTCGTGCCGCCGACGCTGCCGGACAATCACCGCCGGTACATGCGCGATCTCGCCCGCACCGACCTGATCCTGCCCATCTCCGAGTCATCCGCCGAGGGTTGGCGGGCGTTCGCAATGCGCGAAAATCTTGCCGGCCCGCCTGTTCGCACCTGCGCGCTGGCCTGTGATTTCGTGGGTACCCCCCGCGTGCGGACGCCCCCTCCCCCGCAGGACTCCGCCGCCCCCGTCCGCGTCCTCTGTGTCTCCACCTTGGAGCCGCGCAAGAACCACGCGACGCTCCTAGCGGCCTACGAACGCGCGCTCCAACTCCGACCCGATCTCCGCCTGGAGCTGGATCTCGTGGGCGCACCTTACATCGGGGCACACGACCTCGCGGATCAGGTCCGTGCCGCCACGAAAAAATTCCCCGGCCTGCGCTGGCACGAGCAGGTGGAATACGGCGAACTCCAGGCTCTCTATGCGGGGTGCGACTTCACGGTGTACCCGTCGCTCCTGGAAGGTTTCGGGCTACCTGTGATCGAAAGTCTCTGGCTGGGAAGACCCTGTGTTTGCGCCAACTTCGGCGTCATGGCCGAGAACGCGGTCGGCGGCGGCTGTCTCACGACGGACGTGCGCGACCCGCAAGCCCTCGCCGACGCGATCCTGACTCTCGCGGACTCCCCCACCCTGCGCCATCGACTGGCCGCCGAGGCCGTGGCTCGCCCCCTCAAAACCTGGGATGAATATTCCACGGAAGTCCTCGCCTGCCTCGCCTCCGCCCCGGGTCGCGCCGCCAATTTCCCGTGACACCCGCCACCACCTCCGATAGAGAAGCGTGCCCCCCCAACGCCTGACCTGCACCCCGTACTCCGCGCCATGAATCGCCGCTTCCCGCTCCTCGTCGCTGCCGTCTGCCTGCTGGGCATCCCACCCTGCCCTGCCCAATTGCCTACCCCCTCACCCGCCGCCAGCGGTGTGGTCGCTCCCACCACGCCGCTCACCCTTCCGCTGCAGGAGGAAACCGAAATCCCGATTACCTGCGAGCTGACCCGCGCCCCTTCCTTCGCCGAAACCCGAATTTTCGAGACACCCAGGGACGCCGACACCGCCAAGGGGGTCTGGCACTACAAGCTCTGGCTGCCGAAAGGCTATCTGGCAAATTCCCTCACCAAATGGCCTTGCATGTTCATCATGTCCCCGAACGGCAACGC
>CAHJWO010000135.1 GCA_903642295.1 PVC group bacterium
GCCGCGCCCGCCGACCACGTCCCGCCGCGCCCGGCCTCCGCGTGGTCGTGGACGCTGCCGCCGTTGGTACGCATGGCGCTGGCGGTCGCCGGGCCGGTGCTGGGCCAACTGACGTTCCTGATTTTTCTGCAAGTGGCCTTTGGCGACTGGCGCGCGCAGCAGAAGACCATGACGGCCGGTTGGTTCGCCGACGGCCCGCGCTGGCCGTGGACGGCCTTGTTGGCGGGATGGCGCTGGGGCAACCCGCTCTACACGGTGCTGGCCGACCCGAGCCTGGCCGTGGTGCTGGCGGCGGGGGCCGCCAGCTTCTGGAGCCTGCGCCGCTGGGGGTACCCCGCGCTGGTGCTCACGCTGGCCACGCTTTACCTCGTCAGCACCAACGGCGACAGCCTGTTGCGCTACCTGTCCACCGCCGCCCCGGTGTATCTGGTTCTAGCGCAAGCGGCCCGGCGTTCCCACCTGCTGGAAACAACGGTCGTGAGCATTTCCGTGGCGGTGATGGTCGTGGTCACGGTGTTGCTCGCCAACGGCTACGTGATCATTTGAATCGGCTTCCGGCGAAAGCATCGTCAGCCCTCCCTTTTCTTTGAACCTTGAATCTTTCTTCTTTCCTTGAAGCTTGGTTTCAGAAGCTTGAGTCTTCTGCCCCGTGTGGTACCTCCTCTCACTCGGTGGCACCGTCCTGCTGGTCGTGGGACTGGCCGCGCCGGGTACGCTCGTCATCGACGCCTGCTTGCCGTTCCGCCAGCGTCCGATTGCGCGGCGTTTCTTCTCTCCGTTGATCGGGCTGGCGCTGCTGGTCTGCCCGGCGACGCTTCTCGGTTGGTTTGGCGGTGGCTTTCACTGGTGGATTTGCCTGCCGCTCACGCTGGGCCTGGTCGCCGCCGGACCGTGGCGTCGGATCGTGACGGCACCGGGGGCCGTCCGCCACGGGCTGACCCTGGCCGCATTTTGCGTGCTGGCTTCCTTTCCGTTCCTCGGGCAGTTGGTTGTGTGCAAAGCGTTCGATCCGTTCAACGACGCGTTTTTTTATCTCGTCCAGGGTCAATGGCTCCAGGGCCACGGGTTTGCGGAGCCCGTCCACCCGGACGGATTCCATCCGGCCTGGGCGCAGGTATCCACCTTCCAGGAGACCCGCCTGCGCATGGGCCCCTCCTTCCTGCTCGGCTGGTGGCAGGCGGCGGGGGGGCTGCCGTGGTCGTACCAGGTTTATCCGCTGTTGTCGGCGCTGATGCTCGTGGCCGGGGGCTTGGCGGTCGGCGGGGCCGTCCTGACCGCGCGGCCCGGCTGGCGGCGCGCGGCCTGGCTGGCGGCGCTGATCGCGGCGGCGAGCCGCAACGGGTTCGGCACGGCTCCGAACTCGGGCTTCCTTCCGCAGGTCTGCGGCCTCGCGTTTGCCGCCGGAACTCTGGGCCTGCGCGGGTTGGAAATGCAGTCGCCTTCGATGGTAGTGCCCGGATCGGTACTCGAACGGCTGCGCGCCGGGTTTCCGCTGGCGCTGCTGGCAGCGGCGGTCGTGTTTTGCTACCCGGAGGTTTTCCCTTTCATGGCGACGGCCTGGGTCGCCTCCCACGTGCTGCATCCTGCCTTGCCGCGTCGGCGGACGGATTGGTCGTTGCGGTTCGCCCGGGTCTGGCCCACCGCGGCCCTGGTGCTGGTCCTGGTGAACTTCGAGTGGTTCCGTTTCTGGCAGGCGCTGCAAATCCAGGCGCACGTGTTGAGCGGTTTTCCCGTCGCCTGGCACCCCTGGGAATTTGCCGCGCACGCGGTCGGCCTGCGCGCCCCTCCCGCCACCACGACACATTGGCTTTGGAACGCCCGCTGGTTCTTCCTTTTGGCCATGCTGCCCTTCGCCGCCGGATTTATAAGCCTGGTCCGGTCCCGGGAGGGTACGGCGCGCAGACTGTCCCCGCGTCCGCAAACCCTGCTGTCTGCGGCGTTGATGGTGGCGTGTCTGGCCGCCGCGTTCCTGTGGTTTCGCTACGGAGTGGCCAATCCCTGGCCGCAGGGCGAAGGAATTCACCCGCCGGGCATCGGCCAGAGCTGGAGCGAGTTCAAGCTCAGCGAATGGGCCAGTCTGGCGGCGGTGGCGCTGACCATCGCCGGCTTCCTCATCCTCGCCGGACGCAGGCGTCTCGCCAGCACGGGGCTGTTGTTGCTTTGGGGAGTCGCGGAATTGGCTTGGAGCGCGGGTGGGCTCACGCATCCGACGCGGGCGTTTCGTGCTGCACTAGGTGTCAACACCGATCCTTTCGCCACCCTGCTCACTTTGCGACAGGTGCTGGCCTCCGTCCCGAAGGACGACGTGGTTTATCTCGACTTCCAGGGCGACGACTTCAAATCACGCAAAATCCGCGAGCTGCCGGTCTATTTTCTGTCGGATCGTCGTCTGGCCGGGGATTGGACGGCAGATTCCGGGCTGCTTTGGAACCTGTTGCCCGAGAACGAACGAAACATGCCGATCACCCGGGCGGGCTGGATGGTACGCGCGCCGCACGACGCCGATGGCAGGGTGCGTTTCACGGTGGAGCGGCTGGGGGTGTCGCCGGATCGGCCCGCCGCGCAAAGGTAGCGAGGGACAGCGGTCACCCGCAACCGATCAGAGCGGGGCAGGCCTGGGATTTGAACATCGGCCCGCCCGTGGCGGTCTGACGGACCATGCAACGCGCCGCGAGGGGAGGGGGGCTGTTCGCCGTGGCGGTCGTGCTGGCGTCGCTCGGTCGCGCTCCGACCGTGCGGGCCGAGGACCTGACCACCCTTTCGGGCCGGACCTTTCGGCAGGTGCGGATGCTGCGGGTGGAACCGGACGGCGTGATCTGGGAACACGCGACCGGGATGTGCAAGGTGGATTTCACCGATCTCCCCGACTCCCTGCGCCTCAGGTATCATTACAACGCCGCGCAGGCGGCGGCGTTCCAGGTCGCGCAGGCCCAGACCCGGCAACAAACCGCGGCGCTGGTGCAGCAGGCTCAGCGCCTGGCGGCAACCCGGCGGGTCCAGCATTTCCAACAGCAGCAAGCGGAGGCAGGGTCCGAGACCGAGGCCAAACCGGGCACGTTCGTTTATCACCGCGACCGCACGCCGGAGCGAGCCGCCGAGGCGCTCGGCGCGCAGGTCGCCGAGCGGAAGGCGGCGCTCGAAAAATTGACGGAGGACGACGGGACGATCTACGACCGGCGGCTGTGGGCGATCCCCCGGATGATCGTCGGGCTGTCCTCCGATGGCCACGCTTTCGATCCGCCCGATGTGAACTCGCCCGAGTACCAACGGAGTTTGCGCCATGCTCCCGCCGACAAGGAGTATTATAAAGACGTGGACCGCGCCGAAGCCTTTGCCCGGGGTGCGCCTTGACGTGCCACCGTCCGCCGGTCTTGCCTCGTGGCGCCGGACAGGCGCTTGTCCCTTGACGCGAGCCGCACAAAGTGCCGCCCCGGCGTTGACACCCCCGCGCACGCGGGTAAGCTCGTTACCCGCTTCGCACATCGCGTTTGCGCTCGTACCGATCTTTTTCCATGGCCATCAAAACCAAAACCGCCCGCCCGGCTGCGGCCCCCGCTAAATCTGTTAGCAAGGGCCGTGGCGTCACGCCCGTTTCCGCCGCCAAATCCAAGGCTCCCGCCGCCAGGAACGGCCGCGCGGCCCAGCCCGCGCTGCCGCCGCGCAATCCCGCCGCCAAGGGCAACTCCCTGGCGATCAAGGCCGCCGGCAAGCAGCCCGCGCGTCCGCACGGCAAGGTTTTCGCGGGCAAGCCGGTGAAGACCGCCTCGCAGGAAACCCGGCCCGCCTTCAAGGCTGCCGCCGCGACGCGCGCGCAGATCGCCAAGAAGGCCCCCGCGCCCGCGCTGAAACCCAAGGCCGCGATCTCCAAGACCGATAAATCCAAGGCCGCTGCTCCCACCACCGTCAAGACGCAGAAAGGCAAATACGTCTATTACTTCGGTGACGGCGGCGCGGACGGCAACGGCTCCATGAAGCCGCTGCTCGGCGGCAAGGGCGCCAACCTCGCGGAAATGACCCGCATCGGTCTGCCGGTGCCTCCCGGGTTCACGATCACCACCGAGGTCTGTACCTACTTCTACGACCACAAGAAGACCTACCCGCCGGAGTTGGACGCCCAGATCGAGAAGGCGCTCGCCAAGATCGAAAAATCCGTCGGCAAGCAGCTCGGCGGCAGCGAGAACCCGCTGTTGCTTTCGGTGCGTTCGGGTGCCCGCGATTCCATGCCGGGCATGATGGACACCATCCTCAACCTCGGCATGAACGACACGACCGTCGAGATCGTCGCCGAGAAATCCAGCAACCCGCGTTTCGCCTACGACAGCTACCGCCGGTTCCTCCAGATGTACGGCGACGTGGTCATGGGCGTACAGAAGCGTCCGGGCGAGGATCACGAGCCTTTCGAGGTCGTCATCGAAGAAATCAAGCACAAGGCCGGGGTCGAACTCGACAGCGACCTGAGCGTCGATGACCTCAAGAAGATGGTCCAGGCCTTCAAGGACCTGATCAAGGAGCGCACCGGCAACACCTTTCCGCAGGACCCGCGCGCCCAGCTCAAGGGTTCCATCGGGGCCGTGTTCGGCTCGTGGATGAACGACCGCGCCATCGTGTACCGCCGCAAGTACGGCATCCCGGCGGAATGGGGCACGGCGGTCAACGTGCAGACGATGGTTTTCGGCAACATGGGTGAGACCAGCGCCACCGGCGTCGCCTTCACCCGCGACCCGGCCTCGGGCGAAAAGGTGTTCTACGGCGAGTACCTCATCAACGCCCAGGGCGAGGACGTGGTCGCCGGTGTCCGCACGCCGAAGCCTGTCATCCAGCTCGGCGAGGAAATGCCGACCAGTTACAAGCAACTCCTCAAGGTCCGCGACACGCTGGAGAAACATTTCCGCGACATGCAGGACCTGGAGTTCACCATTGAGGATGGTCGTCTCTACATCCTCCAGACGCGCAACGGCAAGCGCACCGGCATGGCCGCCGTCCGCATCGCCGTGGAGATGGTGAAGGAAAAATTCATCTCCAAGGAAGAAGCGGTCAAGCGCATCCCCGCCGACAGTCTCTCGCAGATCCTCGCGCCCATCTTTGACCGTGCGTCCGCCAAGGGCGCGAAGCTTATCGGCAAGGGGCTTCCCGCCGGTCCCGGCGCGGCCAGCGGCAAGATCGTCTTCAACGCGGAAGAGGCCGTCGAGATGGCCCACCGGGGGGAAAAGGTCGTGCTCGTCCGCGTGGAAACCAGCCCGGAAGACCTGCGCGGGATGATCGCCGCCGAAGGCATCCTCACGGCACGCGGTGGCGTGTCGTCGCACGCGGCGCTGGTCGCCCGCCAGATGGGCAAGGTGTGCGTCTGCGGTGCGAGCAACCTCGTCATTGACTACGGCAAGAAAACCGTCACCGCCGGGGACACTGTCCTCAATCGCGGCGAGTTCATCTCCATCGACGGCACCAGCGGTGAGGTCTTCGCCGGTGAGGTCAAGACGGCCCCGTCCGAGGTGGTCCAGGTGCTTGTCTCCAAGACACTCGACGGCAAAAAGAGCCTCGCCTTCCAGCAGTTCGACGCGCTGATGAAGATGGCGGACCAGTTCCGCACGCTCGACATCCGCACGAACGCCGACACGCCGGATCAGGTCGCCAACGCCATTGCGTTCGGCGCGAAGGGCGTGGGTCTCGTCCGTACGGAGCACATGTTCTTCGAGGGCGACCGCATCGACGCCATGCGCGAGATGATCCTCGCCGAGGACGAGACCAGCCGCCGCGCGGCGCTCGCCAAGCTGCTGCCTTACCAGAAGGAAGACTTCGCGGGGATTTTCCGCGAACTCAAGGGCTACCCGGCCACCATCCGCTTCCTCGATCCGCCCTTGCACGAGTTCCTGCCGCACGAGAAATCGCAGCAGGAAGACCTTGCCAAGAAGCTCGGCGTGGACGCGGCCAAAATCGCCCAACGCGTGAGCGAACTCCACGAGTTCAACCCGATGCTGGGCCACCGTGGCTGCCGTCTCGGCCTGAGCTACCCCGAGATCAGCGAGATGCAGGCGCGCGCCGTGTTCGAGGCCGCCGCCGAGGTCCAGGCCGAAGGCATCAAGGTCAAGCCCGAGATCATGATCCCGCTCGTCGGGTTCGCCCGTGAACTCCAACTCCAGATCGAGGTGGTGCACAAGGCTGCCGCCGAAGTGGCCAGGGAAAAGAAGGGCAAGAAGCTCGACTACCTGGTTGGCACGATGATCGAAATCCCCCGCGCCTGCGTGACGGCGGACAAGATCGCCGAGAGCGCGCAGTTCTTCTCCTTCGGCACCAACGATTTAACGCAAACCACGCTTGGCATGAGCCGCGACGATTCGGGCAGCTTCCTGCCGCACTACGCGGAGATGGAAATCCTGCCGGTCAACCCGTTCGCGTCCATCGACCAGACGGGCGTGGGCAAGCTCATGGAGATGGCGACGGAACTGGGCCGCAAGACCCGCCCCGACATCAAGCTGGGCATCTGCGGCGAGCACGGCGGCGAACCCGCCAGCGTGAAGTTCTGCCATCGCCTCGGGCTGGCCTACGTTTCGTGCAGCCCGTTCCGCGTGCCCATCGCCCGCCTCGCGGCGGCGCAGGCGGCGCTGGAATAAATCAAAGGTAGGGACGGCTGTCCTCAGCCGTCCGTGGTTTTTCAATCGCGCGGAATGGGGCAACCCGTTCCGCGCTTTTTGTTCTCCAAGAGTCCTGAGGGCTCGGAAAGCCCTCAGGACTTGGGAAACAGGGGTGCAAAAGATTAAGCTTGCCATTTCCGGCAAAGAGTCTGCGCACATCATTCGGGGCAAAGTGTTCAAATTTTTTTGTAAATTGTTTTTGACACTCTGTCCGTGATTCGACTAAACACGGCACTGTTGTCGTCCTTCAACCAAAGGACGATGGCCGTTTTGCTTGGAAATGAGCGGTGCCTTAGACTGGGTGCCGCGCGGAAACCGGGTCGAACGTGCTGCCTTAACCAAACACAGAATACTGACATCCAATGACGAGACCCTTCATTAGAAAGAAATCTGCTTACCGCTGGGCGACCGCTGCCCTGAGCGTCGGCAGTACGTTGGCCGCGCTGGGCGCAGCCAACGCCCAAACTCCGGCAGCCGGGACCGGTGAAACAACGACCGCCGAGCGCGTCATCGTGACCGGTTCCAACATTCCCTCGGCGGCCGAAGTTGGCTCCGCGCCCGTCACCACGGTGGATGCGGCGGCCATTGGACGTTCCGGCGTGGACGATCCGCAGGTTGTTCTCCAGAAGTCGGACCCCTCGTTCACCGGCGGCGGTAACCTCGGTGCTTCCAACTCAAGCGTGAACTCGGGTGCCACGAACGGTGGTTCCCAAGTCAGCATTCGTGGCTTGCCGACGCTCGTGTTGCTCAACGGCCGTCGGGTGGCTGATTCTGCGGCGCTGGCTTCCGGCGGCAATCAGTTCGCGGACGTCAATCTTTTCCCCACGGCGCTCATCAAGCGCATCGAAGTCCTCAAGGACGGCGCCTCGGCCATCTACGGTTCCGACGCAGTCGGCGGCGTGGTCAATGTCCTCCTCAACGACGACTTCCAAGGCGTGGCCGTTTCCGGCCGCTTTGGTTTCGCCGAGCGGGCGGACATTCAGGATCAGCGCTACAGCGGCGTGGCCGGGTTTGGTGATGACCACACCCGCATCGTCGTGGCGGCTCAGTACCAAGAGCAGGATCCGATCTTCAGCGGCGACCGCGATTTCTCTCGCAACGCTCCGGGCTCCAGCAACTTTGGCGACAAGATCACCGTCGCCGGCGGCTCCCGGTACCTGAACACGGGTCTTCCGTCCGTTCCGAACCAGATCGTTCCGTTCAGCGTTGCCCCGATCTTGAACAGTCCCAGTCAGACGACTCCGGCCGGTTCGATCGCCCCGGTCTTCAACGCCGCCGGTCAACAGGTGTTCTCGTCGGCGCAGTTCCCTGCCGGCACCTACAACACGACGCCTCACACGCTGCTGTTGCAGCAGTACACAGGTATCACCCTCGATCAGAACCGTACCGCCGCGTACGGCAGCGTCGAGCGTGACATCATCGACAAACACCTCATCGTGTTCGGTGACTTCCTGTACTCGCGCAACTACAGCCAGAGCTACCTCGCCCCGCAGCCGGTGGCGACGAACAGCTCCCCGAATCCGAGCCAGAACTTGATCATCGCGCTAGGCGCGCCGTTCAATCCGTTCAACTCGCAGATCGGCATCGAGCAAGCCCAGATTCCGACCGGACTTCCTCCGGCCGGTGCCCCTGGTGCCGCTGTGGCAACCACACGCTACGGCAATTTGGTGGTTTCCAACCGCTTCTTGTCCGCGCCTCGCGTCTTCCGTAATGACACCGACTTCTACCGCATCGTGGCGGGTCTGAAGGGCGAGATCATCAAGGATTACAACTACGAGGTGGCCTTCAATCACAGCGAGGACACGATCAACTTCAAGAACTTCAACTTGGTTCGCGGAGACTTGGTCAATCAGGCCATCGCCGGTGGTTACAACGCGGACGGCACAGCCGCCCCTGCGACGTTCAACGCCAACGGCACGGTTGCCACGCCGGCCGGTGCTTATTCGCGCGTCAACGGGGTTCTCACCCCGGCGCTCGATCCGTTCGCGCTCAACAATCCGGCTTCCACGGAAGGCCTGATCCTCGGCACGGACATTCGCAACCAACAGAGCAAGCTGACCGTCATCGACGGCAAGCTCACCGGTTTTCCGGTGAATCTGCCCGCCGGCCCGGTAGGCTTCGCCATCGGTGGTGAGTATCGCCGTGAGGAACTGCGCCTTAACAGCAGCGTTGAAAACTTCGTGGCCTCCGTGCCCGCCGCCGACGTGCAAGTCGGTCGCGACATCGAAGCGGCTTATCTGGAACTCTCGATCCCCGCGATCGGGCCGAACCAGAAGATCCCCGGCGTGTACTCCTTCGACATCGACGGCGCGGTGCGCTATGAACATTACGAAGGCACCGGTGACAACGTGACCCCGAAGGCCAGTTTCGTGTATCGTCCGATCGTCGACGTGGCGATTCGCGGCACCTACGCGAAGAGCTTCCGTGCACCGAACCTGATCGAGACCAACGGCCCTCCCGGCAGCGGCTTCACCGCCCTGACCAACCTGGGTGCCGGTTACAACGAGCAGGCGAACGTCATCAGCGCTTCGAATCCGGCCCTCGGACCGGAGCGGACGGACAGCTTCTCCGGTGGTATCGTGCTTTCCCCGCACCAAGTACCGGGGTTGACGATCAGCGGTGACTTCTTTCACGAGGAAGAACGGAATATCATCACGGGGGGCATCCCCTCTTCGACGATTCTCCAAACCGCGAACACCCTCGGCTCAGCTTCTCCGTACAACGCGCTGATTCACGTCGGCAGCCAAAACGGTCCGAATCTGACGAGCACAGCGCCGGGACAGATCACCGGCAATGCGTCGAACTTCTTCATCATCACCGCACCAGCCAACAACTCGAACATCCGTATTTCCGGCGTTGACTTCACCGTCAACTACGATCACGACTTCGGTCCGAAGGCTGGCGGCTTCACCCTTGGGCTCAACGGCACGTACTACTTCCAGTACAAGCTGAATGACTTCAAGGACGGCACCAACTACGACGTGGTGGGCCTGTACCTCGGTGGAATCGGCGGCAACTATGTGCCTGACTACAAGCTCGTGCCTTATGCGGAGTACCGCTACGGTGGAGCTTCGATCTCGGCCTTGGTGAACTACCTCCCGTCCATGCGTGACGGTGACTTCCTGGACAGCGGCCCAGGTCGTCGGGGTAATTACACCCAAGCCGGTGATGCCAACCTGCCGAAGATTCGTGATTACTACGACATTGACATGACGCTCAGCTATGAGTTCGGTCTGCACAAGCCTGCCGCGCCTGAAGCCCCAATGCCCGCTCCGAAGGACGGCAAAGACGGCAAGGACGCTGGGAAGGACATGACCAGTCATGACACCGCCAAGAAGATGATGGCGATCAACCTGCTCGACGGCCTCAAGCTGACGTTTGGTGTGAACAACATCACCAACGCGCGTCCTCCTAAGATCAACGCTTCGCCGGATTCCTCGAACTCCGACGTGGCGGTCTACGATCCGTTCCAGCGCTACTACTACTTCGTTGTTTCGAAGAAGTTCTAAGCAAAATCGGAACAACCAGTCAGTCTAAGGAAAAAGGCCGGGCGCAAGCCCGGCCTTTTTTTCTTTCTTTCTTTTTGAAAAGTTGATAATTTTTCGGTTGACAGCTCTAAACACCATGAAAAAAACATTCCTCCTTCTCTCCGCCGTCGGTTGCCTTGTGCTGCCGACCGTTTCCCACGCCGATTCCACCGGGATCGGAAACGCCAAGAAAGGGACGCTGAATAAAATCGACGTTCCTGATCGGATCGTCCAAGCGCATAACTCGCGCACGGTGATCTGTTACATCACCAGCACGCCTCGCACCGGCTCAATGATTCCGATGGTTTACCGTCGCTACAACGGCCGGATTGACAGCGCCTCCAACGCTTCGGTGTACGGCAGCAGTTCGATTGACGCCACCGGGGCGCTGGATGTCAGCACAGTTCTGTACAAACTTGAGCCAAGCATTACGTTCCGCCGCTGATCTTTTCAGCGATTCGGCCGGGTGAAAATTTATTTGGGTTCTATCCCAACCCGGCCCGTGTTTTCACTCACGGAGTCAACAGACAGCAGGCGGCGACGGTGAAGCCTGCTTGCCGCTTGACTTCTTTTGTGCTGCCGGTCAGATGTGGATGCGATGAAATCTTCCGGCTTTGCTTTGCGTTTTCTGACGGTGGTAGGGGCAGGACTCGTCTGGGCCTCACTGGTCCATGCGCAAGCCCCCGCTGCGGAGTCGTTCCCCGGAGTCAAAAAAGCGCTTACGCCGGAGCAATATGCTTCGTCCGGGTTGAACAAGCTATCGCCGGAGGAGCAGGCGAAATTGGACGATTTCCTGAAGGGTTATTTCGCGGGTGCCTCCCAGCGAGTCGCCGAGCAGGCGGCTTCTCAAGCGGTGGACCAGGCCGTCAAGGAGAAAAAGGTTCAGCCTGCCACGTTTATCGAAAGCCGCTTGGTTGGGACGTTTATCGGCTGGGGGCCTCGGACGGTGTTTGTGCTGGATAACGGGCAGCGCTGGAAACCCATCGGCGACGACAAGGCGTCGTTTGCCCCGGTGGAAAATGCCCAGGTGTTCATCCTGCGCGACGCCTTCGGCTACAAGATGGCGATCCTCGGCGGTTCGACCCTCAGGGTACGACGCCTCTCCTAAACAAACCGCTCTGCTTCAACCGGTTGTGATGGTGAGGAGTTCGTCTAGGTTGTCGAGGCAGATTTGCGACCACGTCTCCAATTGGTCACGGCGCGCCCGCAGTTCATCGGGTGTCAAAAAGGCGGGCTGCGTGATGACCGCCTCGCGCTTGCTGACCTGATCGGTTTCCAGCTCGAAGACGTGGACGATGCCTAGATGAACGCGCCCGACCTCCGTGGAATCGTCGTTGAGCAAGGCGCGGATGTGCTTCCGATAGCCGCACTGCACGATGAGTTCCTCCTCGACTTCCCGCCGGACCCCGGCCAGGTAAGCGCGTTGATCATA
>CAHJWO010000136.1 GCA_903642295.1 PVC group bacterium
CTCTACGAACTGGTGCCGGTGGATTTGTTCCGGGCGTTGAGCATTCTGAAGTAGCGGGGTACAAGGTAGGGAGGCTTCTCCGAGGCCTGCCCTGACTTTCCGATTGAAGGGATAGCTCGCGCCCTACTTTAGCATCGTTGGCCCCTGTCGACTGGACTTCCGGCAAAAGTCGGAAAGTGTCCGCAGATTGCGCAGATTTCCGCAGATTGAGGAGAAGTGGCGGGACGGCCTGTCCCCTTTTCTCTCCCATCTGCGAAAATCTGCGCAATCTGCGGACACTTTTCTCTCTTGGGAGCACTTTTGTCGGAGATCTACTCTCTCGGATCCGCCCGAGCGAACAGGCTGGTGCGGTTCCTGATCAGCCGCCGAGCCAGCAGGTGGTCGCAAAACTTTCATGTTCGTAGCTCCTGAGCTTTGGAAAGCAGCGAATAGGTCTCTCGGAGCAGCCACACACATGAAAAATTCTCAGGCAAACAACCCAAACATCCTGGCCAAAGCGATCGTCAAATGGCGGATTGCCCTTCAGCAATCAGCCCTCTCCACCCCGCCGTTGCGGCAACGCTCGGCCAACCAATTTCGCGGGTGGCTCGCTTTGTTTTCGGTTGCTTTGATCACGTCAGCCACCTCGACCCGAGCGCAGACGGTCAACCCGGCGACGGCCCTCGCCGAATCGACGCTCAAGGCCGTCGTCACGATGCCCGACCATACCATCACCAACGGCGTGACCCTTACCCCCGATGCCAAGCGCATCTTCATGGTCATCCAGCGCCAGGACGGCCAGGACGCTCTGCCGGAGGTTGCCGAGTATGCCAACGGCGCACTCGTGCCGTTCCCCAACGCCGCCTTCAGCCAGTACCACGCCGGTGACGATGCCTCCAATAAGTTCGTTCACGTCAACGCCGTGCGCTTCGGACCCGACGGCACCCTCTGGGCCGTGGACGTGGGCCACGGCATCGGCGAGCAGAATACGATCACCCACGCCGCCAAGCTCATTGGCTTCGACCTCGCCACGGGGACCGTTACCCACGCCTTCTACTTCGACTCCGTCATTCACAAAAACAGCTTCGTGGACGACGTTCGCTTCGCGGGCGAGTACGCTTATCTCACCGACGCGGGCCGCCCCGGCCTCATCGTCCTGCACCTGACCGACGGCGCGATGTACCGCGCGCTCGACAAGGACCCGTCCACCACCGCGCTTCGCCCCGTCTTCGCCGCCGGGCACGCCGCCATCACGGACAAGGGCGGGCTTTTTTATTTCCACGCCGACCAACTGGAGGTCACCCCCGACGGCAAGACCCTCTACTTCGAGCCTGCCAGCGGCCCCGTCTCGGCCATCGACTTGCCGTACCTCAACGACGCCGCACTCTCGGATGCCGAGCGCGCCACCCACGTCTCCGAGCACGCCGAGATCGGCAGCACGGGCGGCTCGGCCATCGACGCGCAGGGCAACATGTACGCGACGGATGTGAACCGCGGCGGCATCGTGAAAATCTTGCCCAACGGCAAGGTCATTCCGCTGCTCTCCGATCCCAAGCTGCTGCACTGGGCGGATGCCCTGTGGATCACCGCCGACGGCACGATGTGGATCCCGGTCCCGCAACTCGACCGCACGCCGGGTTTGCATGACGGCACCAGCGCAGTGCGTTTCCCGGTGATGATCTACACGACGAAGATCGACGTTGGCCCGTCGCCGATTGATCACCAGTAAGCGCACAACGAGCCGACGAAGCACCGAGATCCTCGACGCAAAGAAAACTCATCGTCGCCTTGAGCAGACGGTGGGTACTCTCGTACAGACCGTGAAAATCCGCGTGCCGCATGAAGCGGTGGACGCTTTCTTTTTCACCGGCCCGAATATTGCGGAGCACAAGCGAGAGGGCGACATTTGGACGATCCGCTTTGAGGGTGAACAAACCGGGGACTACGTACTGGGCGTGCGCGGAGCGATCCCGGTGCCTGCCGACAAGGACGACTCTGAACGCTTTGACTTCAAGAAGGTCAAGGATGAAGCCCGTTCGACGTTGCATGGTGTGCGTCCGGCGCGTTTCGAGCGGCTGGGTTGGTTATTGGTGCTCGCGGTGCTGATGGCTGGCTGGTGGGCAGTGCATGTGGGCGCGCGGCGGATCCGCCGGAGGAATCAGCTGGAGAAACCTTCTGCGACAGTCGCTTGCACGAGCAGGCGCCACCTGGTATCCGATCAATGAACGTGCAACGTTCGGCCACGCTTCTCGCTGGTGTCGCTTTTCTGCTCGGGCCAGTCGTTGCCGGACGGGGGCAGGATGCGCCCGTGCCCGGCGCGGCCCAACCCGCCGCGTTGGAGAACGTTTCCCCCGGCGTGTATCGGCTCGGCGCGGTCACGCTCGATCGCGCGGCGCGGCAGGTACGCTTTCCCGCGGTCGTCAACCTGACGGAAGGTCCGGTCGAATATCTCCTGGTCGGTCAGCATGGAAAGACCCATGAAAGTATCCTCCGTACCGAAGTTTCGCCGACGCAGGTCCACACCGCCATGCTGCTGCTGGGCGTCCAGTCGCTCATTGACAAAGCGAGTTCCGGCGCGGCGCGGCCCCGGCAGCCACCCTCCGCCATCGACGCCGATTACCTCGCCAGCGCCCCGCTGCCGGCGGGCGCATCGGTGACGATTTTGGTGCGCTGGCCGTCCGCCGACGGCGCCCCGCCCACGGAACGTCGCGCTGAATCGCTGGTGGACAACTCCGACACCAAAGCGCCCATGTCCGACGGCTTCTGGCTTTACAACGGTTCGCTGATTGTGGAAGGTCGCTTCCAGGCCGAGATCGAAAAATCGTTTGTTGCGGTGATCACGGACCCGGACGCATTGATGAACAACCCGCGCAAGGGCCACAACGACGAAACGATCTGGACGGCGGGCACCACCCGTCTGCCCAAAGTCGGCACCGCCGTCGAGTTCGTCATCCAACTTCCCGCTGCCGCGCCCTGATCAATTGCTTTACCGATGAGTCCATCCTTTCCCTCCTTTCGGCTGCCGCGTTACGTCCTGCCGGGTGTCTTCGCGGTGCTCCTCCCGCTTTCCAACCCGGCATTGGCCCAGGCCCCGAGCCCCGCGCCCGCGCTGGCCGCCAGCCGGGCCGAGCACGATCAGTCGCTTCGCCAGGAGATCCAGCATTCCATCGACAAAGGATTGACGTGGCTGAAATCAAAGCAATCACCGGAGGGCAACTGGTCCAACGCCGATTATCCCGCGCTGACCGCGCTGGTGATGACCGCGCATTTCGGCGATCCGTCGCGCGGTCCGCGCCCGCTCGACGACACACCGGACGACGAGGGCCTGCGCAAGGCGCACGCTTATCTCGTGGGTTGCGTGCATCCCGACGGCGGCATCTACCGCAAGGGGCTCACGAATTACAACACGTCCATCAGCATCGTCGCTCTGCTGGCCGAGCGCGCCCCGGCGAACGTCGATCTCCTGCGCAAGGCGCGCACCTTCGTCGTGAGCATCCAGAAGCACGGCCCGGAGGGCGACCCCTTCGACGGCGGCGTGGGCTACGATCTCGGCGGCGACCACTCCGACCTTTCCAACACAACCTACGCCTTGGAAGCCTTGTCTTACACGAAAGGGTTGTCTGCCGCGCAGGAAACGATCAAGGACCCCGATCTCGATTGGAAGGCGGCGACCGGATTCCTGGAACGCTGCCAAAATCTCCCCGCCCATAACCGCCAGCCCTGGGCCAGCGACGACCCGCAGAATAAAGGGGGCTTTATCTATTTCCCGGGCCGTTCGACGGCCGGAGAAACGAAGCTGCCGGACGGCAAAACGGCCCTGCGCTCCTACGGATCGGCGAGCTATGCCGGGCTGTTGAGTTATATCTACGCTGACCTGAAGCGGGACGATCCGCGCGTCACCGCCGCCTATGACTGGCTGAGAGCCAACTATTCTCTCGAAGAAAACCCGGGCATGGGCAAACAGGGTCTCTACTATTATTACGAATTGATGGCGAAATCGCTCGCCGCCTATGGCGCCGCGGATCTTGAAACCGTGGATGGCCGCAA
The DNA here is from genome assembly GCA_903642295.1 of PVC group bacterium. Taxonomy (GTDB): domain Bacteria; phylum Verrucomicrobiota; class Verrucomicrobiia; order Chthoniobacterales; family SZAS-18; genus CAHJWO01. Next base: position 4,027 of record CAHJWO010000136.1, read on the forward strand.
GGTCAACTGGCGCGAGGAACTGGCGACCAAGCTCATGAGCCTGCAAACGAGCGATGGTTTCTGGCAAAATGAGAATGGTCGCTGGTGGGAAAAAGATCCGGTCTTGACGACCGCCTACAGCCTCATCGCGCTGGAGTTCATCTACCGGCGGCTTTGACCTGCATTTCGTGCTTGCGACGCCTCCCGGATACGGAGTCTTTGGGAATTTTCTCGGGGACCACCGACCCCGTCGGGGCGCGAACGATCCCCTTACTTCCGTGCGATTTCTTGCGCCGTCGCCGGTTGCGTCGGCATCCCCGCCGCTGGCGTGCTCGGGGTCTCCGTCGCCAGCAGCTTCCTCACTTCCGCCGCCACCTGTTCATCGCCATCCTCATCGTACCCGGTTCTGACCCAGGTCACCTTGCCGTCCGGCCCCACGATGACCGTGTGTGGGATGCCTTCCACACCGTATTGTGTCGCCACGTTCTGCCCGATGTCCATTGCCACGACGAGTTTCCAGCCGCGCGTGTTCAGAAATCGTTTCACCTGCTCGGGCGGCTCCGCCTGGTTCATCCCGACGAACTTCACCCGGTCCGCCGGAAACTGACTCATCGTCTGAATCATGCCCGGTAACGCTTTGATGCACGGCCCGCACCATGTCGCCCAGAAGTCGAGCACCACGACGTGCCCCTTCTCTTTGCCGAGGTCAAAATCATCGCCTCCATCCAGCATTTTCAGCTTGAACAGGGGCGCATTCTTGCCCAGCAGCGCCGACCCCTCGCCACCGCTTCCCGGCAGCACGGGCTCCGGTGCGTACACCAGCCGCCAGCCGCCGACGACCCGGCTCGCCGGTGTCGGTCCGGGCAGGGTGTTGTGGATGGCGTACACCTCCGACATTGGCACGCGGCAACGCCCATAAATTGGATGCGTTCCGCGAATAACGTCCGACTCGAATGCCTCCACCGTCAGTCCGATTTGCCCGCCGTTCGTCAACCGCAGCCAATGGGTGGGCGACCCGAGCACGCCGCCGAAATCTTGGTTGAGCACGGCGACGAGTTTCGCCTGATTCTCCGGGGTGGCGGTCACTTCCAGACATTGCGAGCTTTCCTGCCACTTCGCGCTGGTGCCGCCGGCGAACGAGATGCCCTTGGCGGCCAGCAGGGCTTCCGCCGTCTCTTTTCCGCCAAACGTCCCGGGCTTCAGCCAGTAAACAACGCTCACGCTGCCAGCCGCCGCAACCGCCGGATTTGCGTCGATGACAATCACGTCCTTCTCGATGCGATAGTGCAATCCGAATAGTTCACAGATACTACCGAGGGTATCCTCGATGCTGCTGCCGTCGAAGCGGTACTGCGTCGCGGACTGTTCGCCACCCCCCGCCGGGAGCTTGAACTTCAATTCCGGGGCCGCCTGCTGAATGACGTTGATCAGGGTGGCGAGGTTGGTGCGGCCAAACCACGTCCGTCCTTCGATTTTCCGGTCGAGCAATTTGTGGATGGCGTCTTCCTCTTCCGGCGGCGGTTGGTCGGACGGCTTTTGCAACGCCACGACGGCCCTGACCCGCTCACGAGGTACATGCAGTTCCTCCAGGCCGACGCGAAACCCGAATTGCGTATTCGTGATTGCCTCGATCTCTCCGCGCAGTAGGTCGCCGTTTGCGGCCAGCAGCGCCTGACGGGGAGGATCGTCCTTGCGGAAACGCGGCACGGTCAACGCCTGCGTTTTTGCGTCGGCGTTGACCACCGGCAAAAACGCTTGTCCCGACTCCAGGGACGCCGAGAACCCGGTGAGGGCGACCGACTCCACTGCGTTGCCCCACAAGCTCGCCGGTTCGAGGATCAACCCGCTGCCCGCGCGCTTCGTGGCGGGCAGCGGCACGGTTTCGACCAGGATGTCGTTTAGATAACATTGCACGCTCCGCTCGTCGATCACGAGCCGCACCGCCACCGGCCCACTTTTCAGCATCGTGCGGTTTTGGCTGTTGAATTGGCCCTCTGCCATCTCGATCCCCGTGGACATCGAATTCCCCATGCGGCATACAAGGAAACTGGTACCCTTTGAGGGGTTGATTCCTTCACAAAACATCCGTAGCCTCAGGCACGCGTAACTTGCCAGATCGAAGGTGAACCGCACCTCGCCGTTTTGCATGGCCGAGGCATGACCCATGATGGAACCTTCCGCCAAGTTCAGCTTGTCGCCCTGCTGAACCTCTGCCTTCGATCCTTTGATGACCTGCCACTCCGGCGCGTCGAACCCGTGGATGCTACCCCTGGATGATACCGCAAATTGTATGACATTCAGGTCTTCGGTGGGCAGGCTTTTCGCCTCGACGATGGATGACTCGAATTCCACTTCCTTGCGGTCCATCCCGTGCAGTGTCCCGGGGATCGCATCACCCGCGCGGGTATAGAACAGGCTGGTCTCGTCCGATGGTTTCTGCTCTGGCGGGGCCGCCCGGATGATTTCTATGGGCAGCGTCCGCGTCGGCGTCACCGCCCGTATCCCACCCACCGGCAGCCAGCGGGGAATCGCGTCGCCCGTCACGGTCAACTCTCCGTGCATCGTCACCGTTCCGATCACGAGTTTATCGCGCGTTTTGAGCGCCGGTTCTGGCGCCGTTGCGGCTGATACTGCTGGTACCTGCACAAACATCCGCTTTAAATCCTGCGTCTTCGTCCCTAGCGGCGCATCCGAAAAACGCGTTTTCAACGCGGCCTCGCCATCCTTGATCCCCGCGATCTGCCCGCGCAGAAACGTACCGTCCGCGAAGGTCAGCGTTGTCCCGTTTCCTTCGGCTTCGGGAGCATCACCGGAAAACATGACCGCATCCACGGTTTCGAGGGGAAAAGTCGCCACCGGTCCGGCGTTGGTCAGAGGGACAACCGTCACCATCCCTGCTTCAACCGTGCTCACCGACCCTACCGTGACCAAACCGTCTTCGGTTTCCACGCCTGGCTGCTTTCCATCCGCCGCCGCTGCGGGCGGCTGGCCGTCCCATTGGCGCACTCGCAGGAAGTCCAGCGCGAGGTTGCGACCCTTGTTTTGCAGGCTGACGCCTACCGTGTCCTTGCGTTTCTCCTCGGGGGCCTTCCACTCCGTCAGGAGTTGACCCTCCGGCGTGTACACCTGGCAGTTCCGCGTCTGCCGGTTCACGCACACCCGCAGCCCCACGCTGCGTTCCTTCTCCGCGAGCGGGCGGATGACTGTGAATCCGTTCCCCGCCGCCAATACTAGCTGGTCGCCCCAGGTCTCCACGCGCACCCGCCCTTTTTCGTCATCGACGAGCGATAATGCAAACGCGGGTCGCTCCCGCGCGCTCAGGCGAAACTCCATGTCCACCCGGTCCGGCAGCGGCAGCCGCAGGAAAGCGGTGCGGTCGAAGTATGGCATGACCAACGACCCGCCCGGTCCGGTCACCCACGTCGGCACGTCACCCAGGGTCTTCGTCGGAGCGGTGTTTCGGCGGTCACTCACGACCGGTATCACCCACCCGACGCTGCCCAGAGGTCCGGCAAAGACGAGCCGCCGCGAACGGATTCGCCGTACGCTGAGCACCTCTGCCCTGCGCAGGGTCAGCTCCCCGTGTCGGTCGCTGTGTACGAACACGCTGTCCGCCGAAACTCCCGCGAGATCGCCGTACAGGCGGCTCCCGTCGCGTAGTGTGAAGGCGAACGGGTCCGGCGTCAGGCTTTCCGGCGACGCGTGGTCGATGCGGTGCATTGCCGTCCACGCGAGCGAGAGCGGCTCTTCGAAGAGCGGTGTCTTCCAGTTCAGCTCGGCGTCGTTGGACGCCCCGATCTCGCCGGTCAGGCTCTCCCCGTTGTTCCAGCGCAGCACGGCGGGCGGAGTTGGGGGAGGGGGCGGCTCCGGTTCCTTGACGGCGGTTCGCACGGCCTGCGGTCGTGCTGCGGCGGCCATCTTGATCACCATTTGCGCCCTCGCCATGGGCAGGCAACTCGCGCTCGCCACCCACAGGCCACACAGGAATAAAAAACGCCGTTTCATCGTTCGTAGATGGGTAGGAAGCGATAATTCAGCGCCAATCCGAGCAGCGACATCCCCGTGCCGTAGGCCCCGTTGCCGAATGACCCATCGTCGTGTTGCGCATCGTGGAGTTCGCGCACTTTGCCCGCGTTCCACTTTTGCCACGCGGCGTAATCTCCCTGGAACAGCGCTTGCGCCATATAGTAGCGAAAATACTCCGGGTAGCTCGTTTCCCGGTGTTCCAGGTTTTCCTGCAACCGCTTGAGGCTGGCCTTGTACTGGTCGGTTTCCTTGGTTTTCGTCACCGCGCCGACCAGCGCCGAGATGGCGGTCAGGTTCATGGACCCGCCCATGCTGCCGAACCCGCCGGAGTACGCCACCGAGCCGTCCTTGCCGGTGGAGCGGCGCATGTAGTCCATCCCGGCGTTGATCGTTTCGTCCGGCACGTCCAGCCCGGCGTTGCGGCAGGCCAGCAGCCCCATCAGCACCGCGCCCGTGACGCTGGTGTCCGCGTCCGTGGCATCCGGCGAATACCGCCAGCCGCCCCAGCGGTTTTTCTTCTGTGAGGTCGCCGCGCAGCGGATCGCCAGGTCCAGCGTCTGGCCGAGGCTGCGCACCGGTTTGCCGCCTTCCCACAGCAGGGATTCGTCGATGGATCCGTACGCTTCGGCCAGCGCCAGGGTGCCGAACCCGTGGTGGTACATGCTGTCGGGCAGATACCCCGTTTTCTCGTCCTGATGCTGGATCATGGACCGTAGCGCGCGGCGGATCGTGGCGGCATATTTCCCATAATTGGGGTCCTCGCCGCTGGCGAGAAACGCCATCAGGCAGATGCCGTCCACGCCGGTGCCCGCGTTGCCGCCCTTCCAGGTGCCGTCCGCATCCTGGATGCCGGCGAGATAGGCCAAACCGCGCTGGTAGATGGGATCGACCTCCGCCGGAATCTGCCCGCCGAACCGCAGCGTCGGGTCCTGCGCCCGCGCACCACCCACCGCGAAAAACGCCACCGTCACGATGGCCACCGCCACCAACCCGCGCCCGGCCCGCGCGCCTCCCCCTTCCGGTTGTCGCGCAACCGCCCCGCTTGCCAACCCGCGACGCTCGCCTCTCTCCGTGCACCCGTCCGCTCCCGCCGCCAAACAACGCCCGACCCGGGATGGTCGCAGTTCTCCATCCGCGGCGGCTCTCCGCCCGAAGAAACGCCGTTTCATGGCTTCTTTTTCTCCTTCTCCTTCGTTTGTTCCTCGGTGTTCTTCACGCGGGTATCGTGGCTCTCCCGGATGTTGTCCCAATAGCTGGCGGTGTTGCTGAACTCGCTGCTGCCCGTCCAACGGTCCCATTGCTCTTTGGTGAGGACTTTCTTGAACTCCGCCTCCGGCACGCCGTGCAAAGGCAGGAGCGCGTAATAGCTCGACAGGTACCACGGCACGCTATTGTTGTAGGAGAACATGTTCTCGATGTCGGGCCGGTAATCGTGCGATGCCTTCGTGATCAGGGGCAGCACCGTCTGCCACTGTTCGGCGCTGAGCCCCACCTGCTGGTCGAACCCCATCGTCGCAAATTGCGCCACCGCCGCTTCGCGGTACTCCGTCCGTGCGTCGCGTTCTGCCTGCCACGCAGCCTGTTGCGGCCCGGTCAATTCCGCGTCCACCGTGGCCTTCCATAGCCCGTCCTCCGGCGGAACGATCCGCTGCCGGAAGTAATAGGTCGAGATGCTGCCCAGCCGCTGCGCGAGGTTCTCCCGGGTGGCGCCTTGCACCGACATCCGCACGGTCTGTTCGATGTTCATTACCCACGGTTCCGTCGCGGCTTCGGCGGCTCCCCGGGCGGCGGTTTGCAGACGCGCGGCGTTGGGCGGGGCCAGCGCGGCCACCCGCGTGGCGTCTTCCGCGCTCAGGGTCTTGATGTTTTCGATCTCCCGGCGATGCTCGGCGGTGCGGGCCTGGAGAAAATCGGCGACGGTCTGCTCCATGTCCTCGGGCTCGCCGGGGCCCTTTGCGTCGCCGCCGGGTGGGGCGGGGGTCGGCACGGCTTCTTCGTACGACCCGCCAGTTTTCTCGTCTTTGAGTGCTTGCCAATGCTTGATCTGGAGGTCATCGAGGATCTGGCGCAGGAGGGCCGGGTCCACGCCCGCCGCCGTCTGGTAGAAATTCGGGGGGCTGAAAGTATCGTAACTGGTTTCTTCCCCTGGCGCGGGAAAGAAGGGCCGGCGCTTCTCGACGAGTGGCTCCGCAAGCCGCTCCAGTTGCGGCCGCTGACTGGTCGTGAAAGCAGCTTTTTCGTCGATCAGGGCCACCAGGAGTTGTCCGAGTACATGGACGCGCCGGGTCCGTCGGGCTTCCTCGAGGGATTGCAGACGGGCGCGGTCGTCGTCGGTCAGCAGGGTGGCGATGCCGTCCGTCCACACGGCGAGCTTTTCGGGCGCATCTTCCGCCTCGAAGGCAAAAGAGAAGCTCTTGCTTTTCAGGATCGCGTTGCGTTGGGCCGCGCTCGGTTTGAGCAGGGACTTCGTGGCGCCCTCGCGCCACCGGTCCATGCTGGCGTCCACGGCTTTGATGGCCAGCGCGTTGACCGCGTCGGCGCGCTCCTTCGGCAGGTTCAGCGCGGCGATGATTGCATGGCTGCGGGCGAGCATTCCTTCCTCCCGTCCGGACCGGTACTGCCCAATCTGGGCGTCGAGAAACGTCTCGATTTCCTTGCGCGCCTCCACCAACCGTCCGGCCTGCGTTTTTTCCCAGGTGGCGGCTTGCTCGGGGGTGAACACGCGGGCGAGGGCGTCCTTCCACGCGGGTTGTTCTGTCGGACCCGTATAGGGAATGGTTTCCGGCGCTTCGGCCATCGTTTGCACGGCACCGGGCTCGTCGATGCTGCGCAGGGCGGACTCGCCGAGCTTCGCGTACTCGGCGGGTTTGACCTTGATTTGGTTGGCCAACTGCTCGGCCTGCGCGGCGTCTTCCGCCGGTCCCGCCGCCGCCTGGAGGATCTTTACGCCCTCCGAGTCCAGCCCGGTGGTGGCGGCGATGTCCCGGATTTCGGCAGCCATACTTTCATCCTTCTTGGGGCGGCGGGCGGCATCGACCTGCTTGAAGAATTCGGACACCTTCGCCACGATCTCCGGCGTGACCGCCGCCGCGGCGTCTTCCCCCGCGGCGGACCCTGCAACCAGCAAGCCCACGGCACAACCCATCGCTGCCGCGATCACCAGCCGCAACTTTTCTCGTCGTGGATTTCCGTAGTGCATCGACCCCCTTCTCAAACCTCGTCTCCGTCTCGATCTCCGCCTTCCTCTCTCTGCGAATCTTCGCGTCTTCGCGTTAAACCTCCGCTCTCCCCGCCTCCCGCCTCCTTCCTCTCATTCCCGCTTCCCCTGACCCTCCAGCAGGTTAAAGTACGCATCCAACCCGCCTTTGAATTCATCCGGGAACTCCTTGCCCGCGTGCCCGGTCGCCTGTCCGATGGGCCGCATCGCCACGGCGCTGTTGGCGTCCGCGCCGGGTCCGAGGTCGGCCAGGGCCGCGCTCTGCGCCGACCCCGCGCTGCCCCCGATCGTCGGT
>CAHJWO010000137.1 GCA_903642295.1 PVC group bacterium
GAGCGCCAGGTGTTCCCGGCGGCGCAGCCGCCATGCTGCCAAGCCTTTTAGACCGCTGCGCGGTCCCGAAAGCATGGCGCTCGGAGATCGCCATCCACCTGGAAACCCTCTCGTACATACTTAGTCGCAGTCGGCCCGACCCCGGAAGGCCGTCCCTCGGTCTCCAGGTGATTTCAACCCCGACATTTTGCCCGCCGCCGAACTTTGAGCGTAATTACTCCCATGAAGGTTTTCTTGTCCCTCGTCCTGGCGGCCGCCGCTTTTAGTGTTTGTGGAAACGTGCGGGCGGATCAGGTGGACGATCTCCACGCGTTGCGGGACCGCATCGACACCGCGCTGCTGGACATCTACGGAGGCGAGGTGCCGGAGGGTACGGCGGCGGAGTTGCAGCAGCGAACCGACGCGCTGCGCGCCGACCTCAACGCGCCCGGCGCGCGTGCCCTGCTCCCGGCGGACCTCCGCGCCGATTCCAAGGAACAGTTGGCGGCCCTGCTCGGGGCCACGCGCGGCGCGCTCCAGCAGGCGGCGGCGTTGGAGGTGCTCGATAACCAACGGGCGGGCCGGGCCGCCCAGGCCGAGGCGTGGCGGGTGATGATCTCGCTGCCGCAATTTGCCAACGCCAATGACGGCGGGCTGCTCTTGCAACAACCGCTCGAAGAGTCGAGCCAGCCGGGCGTGACGCAAGCCCTGGCCAAGGAGTACGTCGCGTGGCAGGTGACCCGCGTCCGGCAGTTGCTCGACGGGTTGCAACATGCCATCGCCAACGACAACGTGGACGCTGCTTATCTCCAGGCGAGCCTTTCCGAAGTGCAGGCTTTGAGCCAGTTCCCGGTCACGATTTTGGAAGCAGCCGGCGTCAAGCCGACGGGTTCCGCGACCGCTCCGCTGCCGCTGCTGGGGGCACCATTCACCGCCGAAAGCGAGGTCGCCAAGCTGGCGGCGTGGCGCGAAAACCTCGAAGAAACCCTGCCCAACCTGCTGAAACCCGCCGATGTCACGCGGCTGGAGCGCCTGCTGGTGCGCTTCGTCAGTGTGGTGCCCAAGGAATTCCGCAACGGCGTGGATAACGGGCAGGTGACGATCCCCCTCGAATACCAGGAAGCGGTGCAATTCGTCCAGCAGTCGCAAGGACTGGTCAACGAACTGGCCCCGACGTGGCGGCGCGATCTGGCCGCACCGTACAAGGCTCATCACGCGGAACTCGTTGCCAAACTCTCCTCGCTGGCCAAGCAGGTTGGCCAGATGGCGGAAGTCCCCGCCGTGGAATCGTCCGCCAAGGAAATCGTGAACATCCTGGAAGGCGGCTTCGGACTGAGCGCCCGCCGTTCCGGCGACAAGGGCCAGATCGTCGAGGAAACCGCGCTTGACGTGCGCGAAGCTCTGAGCAATTCGCTGGCGGCGGCGCAGGCGGGCCATTGGCAGGAGGCGGAGTCATTGCGCCTGGATGCCTATACTTCCTTTGACTCGGAAATCGAGGTGCGCGTACTGCCCCGCAATCCGGCGCTGGCGAACGCGACCGAGCGCAGCTTTATCGACGGCACCGACGGCAGCCCCGGCATCAAGGCCCTGCTCGACCGGGCGGCCCCGACCGAGGAACTGACCGCCGGGTACGACCGCGCGCTCAAACACATGGACGCCTGCGTGTCCGTGCTCAAGGTGGCCGTTTCCCCGGCGACGATCGGCTTTACCGCCTTTACCATCATCGCGCGGGAAGGCATGGAAGCCATCGTGATCCTCGCGGCGTTGCTCGCCGGGATGCGCGGCGTGGAACAACAGGGGACACGACGTTGGGTTAGCGCGGGTGCTTGGCTGGCGATTGCGGCCAGCGGGCTGACCTTCTGGCTTTCCAAGACGTTGATCCAGTCACTCGCCCGGTACGGCGAAAAGCTCGAAGCGATCATTTCCATCCTGGCGGTGATCATTCTGCTGATGGTCACGAACTGGGTCTTCCACAAATTTTACTGGGTGGGATGGAACGCGAAATTGCGTTCGCTTTCCAAGGCGTCGCAACGCACGGTCACGGACCGCTGGGAATGGCTGGCCCTCATCGGGGTTGGTTTTCTGACCGTGTACCGCGAAGGGTTCGAGACCACGCTTTTCATGCAGTCTCTTTTGCTCGAAGGCAGCGTCTGGCCGGTCGTGATCGGCGTGCTGGCGGGAACCGGTTTCATCGCCGCCGTTGGCGTGGGCATCTTTGTCTTCGGCGCGAAGTTGCCTTACCGCAAACTGCTGGTGGTGACGGGCGTGCTGGTGGTGTCCATCATGGTCACATTTTTCGGCTCGACCGCGCGGCTTTTCCAGACCGTCGGCTGGCTGCCGATTCATCCGATCAAGGGTCTGACCGTGCCGACCTGGGCCGGGACGTGGCTCGGGCTTTATCCCTCGTGGGAAGGGATCGTGATTCCGATGCTCGCGCTCGTGTACGTCGGCGGCGCCTGGCTGTGGGTAAAACTCAGTTCGCGGCGGGCCGCCGTTGCCATTGCGATGGCACCGCCGGAGCCGGTAGCTGCCTGACTCATCGCGCAGGCGCCCGAGGCCGCTCTGACGGGAAACTCCTGCCGTGACCGGCGGACGGCATCCGGGGGCAATTGCGAACAATTCAGCCGCAAGGCGGAGGAGGCGGCGCGCAATCCGCAGTGCATAATTCAGCCCATGTGTTACCAACCCGTGACTGCCGACCGCCAGTCTGCCTGGCGCGTGGCGGCTTTCGCCTCCATCGCTTTCGCCGCCCTCGCAACCAGTGCCACCGCCGCGCCGCTCCAGTTTTCCTCGCCGTACACGCCCACCTCGCAGGCGTCGAAAACCAGCCAGACCGTCACCGGTACGCCGGAGGGTCTGACCAACGAGCCGGATGCATTCCTGACCCGCGACAGCCTCCTGGGTGACCTGGGCGGCGTGCGCAACCGGTTGAGCGATGACGGGGTGTCCTTCGCACCCATCCTAGTACTGGAAGCGTTTAGCGCCGCCGGGGGCGGACACGGCGGGGCGGACGCCGATGGCCTGTTCGACGTGGCGTTTGACTTCGATCTCGAACGAATCACCCGCGGCCTGCTGGCCGACGCCTCGTTTCATCTCAATGTGCTGGACATCTTCGGCCCGAGCCTGACCGCCCGGCACACCGGCGACATCAGCGGCGTGAGCAACATCTCGGGTTACAACACGTTCCGGCTCCAGGAAATCTGGGTCCAGCAAAACCTGTTTAAGAAGCGCGTTTCCATCCGCGTCGGCCTGTTGGCAGCGGACACGGAGTTTTTCACGTCGCAAGGCGCGAGTCTCTTCCTGGACGGAACGTTTGGCGCGTTCACGCTGGTGGCGCTCAATTTCAACGACGCGCCGGTTTATCCGGTCGCCGCACCCGGCGTGCGGATCGACGTGGCCCCGGTCTCGTTCCTGGACTTCAAGGTGGGGGTCTTCGCGCCGAACGAGGACGCGGAGAACAACCTCCACGGCACGGATTTCAACATCAACGGACGCGACGGCGCGCTTGTCGCCTTCGAAGCGTCCTACCTCGTCAACCAGTCCCCGAACGACCGCGGGCTCATCGGCACGTACAAGCTCGGCACCTTCATCCAACAGGGCGATTACACGTCGTTCGGCTCGCAGGCCGACAACGCGCTCAATCCCTCCCGGCCGCTGCGCCGGGGCACGAACGTGGTCGGCTACGGCGTGGCGGACCAGGAGTTGTTCAAAAATGGGCAATACACAATCGAGGCGTTCGCGCGCGTCGGTTTCGGCACGCCGAACTACAGTTTCGTCCACGACTATTTCGACATCGGCATGAATTTCACCGGCTTTGTCCCGCGGCGGCAACTGGACGTGGCGGGCTTCGCCGTGGGCCGCTCGGGCATCAGCAGCCAGTATTCGGATTCCCAGAAGCGGCAAGGCGCGGGCGGGTACTCACAGGAAACCGTCGTTGAGGCGACGTACCGGATCCAGCTGACTCCCTGGGCCACCGTCCAGCCGGATTTCCAGTATTTCAATAATCCCGGTGCGGCGCATGGCTCCCGGGATGCGTTCGTCTCGGGCATCCGCAGCGCGATCCTGTTCTGAGGCAGGGAGGAGCATTGAGGCGGCTCTAATTCGCACCGGACAAAGCGGCGGGCGGCAGCGGAAACAGGTCCGTTTTGCCGGGGGCGAGTTCCCGGTCGTCGTAGCAATACACCTCGATGTTCACCCGCGCTCCATCCTCGCGCAGCAACGTGGCGGTGACGATCAAAAGACCGCCGCCGATGACCCGGTATGGCTCCTTGATCTGGACCTGGGCCGAGCCGTTTTCGGCCATTCTGGCCAGCCACACCTTGGCGTCCGACAAGGTGCGCACCCCCGGAGAACCGGTGTCTTCTCCGCCGTGGCCTGGGTCGTCGTAAGGATCGGAATTCATGAGAGTGAAGCGTTGGGAGCCGGGAGATTCACGGAATGAGACGCAGGGTCAACCGGTAGCTCCTGCCGGTAACTCGCCAGCCAGGCCCGCCCCTCGCCGGGTGGAAGCCAGGGCAGCGGTGCGCGCTCGAAACAGCGTCGGCGGTAGCCCGGTCCGCAAGCCGCCTCGATCCAACCCTCGTACTCCTCGACCCAGCCGAGGAACCAGGCTGCGACGCGACAAAACCCGGGCTCGGGTCCGCGTCCCAGCGGGCAGAAGGCGCGGCACGCGACGGGCTGGTCGTCGTACTCCCCGGGCGCGGGCGGCGCGGGCGCATCGTACCAGCCCACCCGATTGCGAGCGCGAACGTAGAGGAATCCGCCCTGGTGCCGGCTGACTCCCACGGGGTGCAGACCGGCGCACCAGCCATTCTGGTGGACGGACATTTGCACCATCCGCACGCGGGACATTGCGACGATCACGGGGCGGTCGAGGTGGTGGACGCCAAGGCAGCCTGAAGTTTTCGGCGGCAATCCTGATTTACCAGCGGTGAAGCGAGGCGTTGACAGGCGTCTGGTTCCACCGCTTTTTCTTTGCAAGAGACCAATTATGTACGAGAGGGTTTCCAGGTGGATGGCAAGCTCCGAGCGCCATGTTTTCGTCACCGCGCAGCGGTCTAGAAGGTTTGGAAGAATGGCGGCTGCGCCGCAAGGAACACATGGCGCTCGGAGATCGCCATCCACCGAGATTCTATTTCGCAGATGCTTAGCCGATGACTCCGGCCAACGCGGCTCTCCTGCGGCAAAGAACCACCCCGCCGGATTCAAAGCCCGACCAAGGGAGCACCGGACGAGACATCCAAAGCATTGAACCGGCCGAGTGATTGCCTTAATCAACCTGTCACGCGCCGCCAACCAGCCTCCGGCGACAGGCGCGTGGAAGATTTCTATTTGGCGCGGTTCGCCGCCGTCCCCGCGTTCCGGCCCGAATAACGGCGGTTGAACTTGTCGATGCGGCCCGCCGTGTCGATAAAGCGTTCCTCGCCCGTGAAGAACGGGTGCGAATAGGAACTGATCCCGAGTTGGACGACGAAATGCTTTTCGCCGTTGATGACCTCGGTTTCCTTGGAGGTCATCGTCGAGCGGGTCAAAATGCGTTTGCCGCTGGTGATATCAACGAAGCAGACACGGTGGAGCGTGGGATGGATGCCGGATTTCATGGCGAGATCGAATGGGAAATTTGTTGCAAACAATGTGCATTTATCACTTGCGGAACGGGCGCGCAAATCATAAATGCAAATGAATTGCATATTTCCCGCTCCGCGAGGTTGTGTCGGCCGCCTCTTTTTCCGCCATGCACAAGGACGGCCCGCTCCCGTTGCCTGGTTTCCGCTCGAAAACCCGCCCACTGCGAACGCCAACCCGGGTGTCCCCTCTTTTGGCTGACTTGTCTGGATGCCTTGCCAGCACGGCTGGCCGGGATGAACCTTTGACCCATGAACCCTTCTCCCGCGCCCACCGTGCTGATCGTTGGCTTTCTCGGAGCTGGCAAGACCACTTTTATCCAACACCTCCTGCCGCTGCTGGCCGAGCGCGGGTTGGCCCCCTACGTCCTCATCAACGATTACCGCAACGCCGAGGTGGATGCCACCGGCTTGCGTGCGTTTACGGGCGATGTGCGCGCCATCAACGGGGACTGCATCTGCTGCGACTCGCTGGATGCTCTCATTAGTTCGCTGCTCGACATCCACGACAAACCCCGGCGCGTCGTGCTCATCGAGGCCAACGGCACCAGCGATCCGTACAGCCTGATCGAACATCTCTCACTCCTGCCCGACCTGCGCGCCCGCTTCGATCCGCTGCTGCAAGTCACCGTGGTGGACGCCAAGCGCTGGCAGCGCCGGACCTGGCACAACGAACTCGAACGGGTGCAGACCGAGACCGCGAGCCATTTCGTGCTCAACCACCAGGAAGCCGCCGGGGCGGCGCGGTCCAAGGAAGTGCGCGGCGACCTGGGATGGGCCAACGCCCGGGCAAAGTTCACCGAGGCCGCCGCGTTCGCGGACCTGCTCGCCGCCCTCGTGGATGGCCCCCGCGGCGCACCGCCTTCCGTGTCGATTCCCAGAGACGAACCCGCCGCAGAGGAGCCGCATGGTCACGCTCACGAGCATGACCACCCGCATCGGCACGAACTGGCCCACGGTTTCATCGCCTGTCAACTCGACCTGCCGCCGGTCATCGCCGGCGCGAGTCTGCTGCATTGGCTGCGTTCGCTGCCGCCCTCCGTGTTGCGGGTCAAAGGGCTGGCGCAGCTCGGCGAATTTCCCGGCAAGCACTTCATCTTCCAACGCACGGACGACGCACCGCCCGCCCCCGTGATGAAACCGGTGGCCTATAAGCCGACGGTCAATCCCTGCGCGGTGCTGATCGGTGTCGCTCTGAATCCCGAAGAACTCCGGCGCGGCGCGGAGGCGGTTTTCGGCCAACCGGAGACCCCGCAGGCAGGCTAAGCGCCGGGGAAACCGCGCCGGGAACGATCATTTGCGATGCACTCTCACGGCGTCAGCACGACCTTCACGCAGTTATCCTGCTTCTTGGAGAAGATTTCGTAGCCGTGCGGCGCGTCGTCGAGCTTGAGCCGGTGCGTGATGATATCGTCGGCCTTGAACTCGCCCTTTTCGATGTGCGCGAGCAACTTGTCGATGTGCGCGTGCGCGGGGGCCTGCCCCTGCCCGATGAAGATGCCCTTGTCGAACATCTTGCCCACCGGGAAGTCGTAGTTCATCGGGTACACGCCCAGAATGGTCACCCAGCCGCCGCGCCGGACCGCGCTGATGCAGTTATCCAACACGCTGACGCTGCCGACCTGCCCTTTGACGATGTTCAGCGCCTTGTCGAGGATCGAGCGGTGCGCCTCCATGCCCACGCAGTCCACGCACACGTCCGCCCCGCGGCCTTCCGACGCCGCGCGGATAAACTCGATGGGATCGGTCTCCGAGGCGTTGACGACTTCCGCGTTGCAAAGCTTGCGCGCCATTTCCAGCCGGTACGGCTCCACGTCGATGCCGATCACGCGCTTCGCGCCGCGCAGCCACGCGCTCTTCATGCACATCAGGCCCACCGGGCCGCAGCCGAAGACCGCGACGACCTCGCCGCCCTTCACGCCCGCCCAATCGACGCCGGAGTACCCCGTGGGGAAGATGTCCGTCAGGAAAAGTACCTGCTCGTCGCTCAACGTGTCCGGCACCTTGCGCGGGCCGTAGTCGGCGTAGGGAACCCGGACAAATTCCGCCTGCCCGCCGTTGTAGCCGCCGTAGAGGTCGGTGTAGCCGAACAACGCGCCACCCTTCTGGTTGGTGACGTTGCCCTCCGGGCCGTAGAATTCCGGGTTGGAGTTTTCACAGTGGCCGGGCAGGTCGTGATGACAGAAGAAACAGGTGCCGCAGGCAATGGGGAAGGGAACCACGACGCGGTCGCCCTTTTTGAGGTTGCCGACCTCGGAGCCGGTCTCCTCGACGATGCCCATGAACTCGTGGCCCAGGGCCATCGGGCGGGCCTGCGGCAGGAAGCCGTTGTAGATGTGCAGGTCCGAGCCGCAGATGGCGGTCGCGGTTACACGGATGATGGCGTCCCGTTTGTCTTCGATTTTCGGGTCGTCAATGGTTTCGACGCGCACGTCGCCGGGTTTATGGAACACGAGGGCTTTCATGGTAAACGATTCGTGATGGCGACCGGTCCCCGGTCTTAGAAAGTATGTGAAAAGACAAACCCAGGTAGGGAGGGCTCTCCGAGCCCTTCCCTTGCTCTCTGGAGGATAGACCTCCGGCAAAAGTCCGCAGAATTTGCGAATTTAGCGCGGGCTGCTTTCGTCCTACCTGACACGCAGGCACCCGCCGTGCTCCGAATCTCCCCGCCATGACCGAACACGGCTACCTCGCTCTCGTGCTGCACGCACACCTGCCCTACGTGCGGCACCCCGAGTACCCGGAATTCCTGGAGGAGGACTGGCTTTTCGAGGCGATCACGGAAACCTACCTGCCCTTGCTGGCCGTCTTCGACCGACTTTCCGGCGACAAGGTTCCCTTTGCTCTGACCCTGACGCTCACGCCGCCGCTCTGCGCGATGTTGCGCGACCCGCTCCTGCAAGCGCGGTTCCTGCGTTACCTGGACCGTTCCATCGCGCTGGCGGAGAAGGAAACGATCCGCACGCGCGGCCAGGGGCGGCTGGAAGACACCGCCAACCTCTATCTGGAACGCTTGCGCGACAGCCGCCGTCAATACCTCGAACGCTGGAACGGCGACCTCGTCGGGGCGTTCCGACGTTTTCAGGACAGCGGTCACTTGGAGATCATCACCTGCGCCGCGACCCACGGCTTGCTGCCGCTGATGGCGAACATCCCGCAGGCGGTGCGCGCGCAGATCTTCATCGCCCGCGACGACTACCGCGCCTGCTTCGGGCGCGACCCGGCGGGCATCTGGCTGCCCGAGTGCGCCTACGTCGCCGGGATCGACCAGGTGTTGCAAGAGGCCAACATTCGCTGGTTCATCCTGGACGCCCACGGCCTCATGTACGGCCAGCCGCGCCCCCGCCGCGCGATCTACGCGCCGTGCTTCACCCCGGCAGGACCGGCGGCGTTCTCGCGCGACCGCGAGTCCAGCCGCCAGGTCTGGAGCGCGCAGCACGGCTACCCCGGCGACCCCGCCTACCGCGATTTCTACCGCGACATCGGCTTTGAACTCAGCCCCGCCGAATTGGAACCGCTCATCCCTCCGGGGCAGGGCCGCAAGTTCACGGGTTTCAAGTACCATCGGGTCACCGGGCGGGGCGTGGAGAAGGACCCTTACCACCGCGTCTGGGCAATGGCCGCCGCCGACTCCCACGCCGGGCACTTCCTGGACGAACGCCGCGCGCAAATCGACAAGCTCCGCCGCGTCCTCGACGTGGACCCCATCGTCGTCGCGCCCTTCGACGCCGAATTGTTCGGCCACTGGTGGTTCGAGGGTCCCGAATTCCTGGAACTCTTCCTGCGCAAGTCGGCCTACGATCAGCCCGTTTACGAACTGACCACGCCGGGCCGCTACATCAACGACCATACGACGCTCCAGATGGTCGCGCCGTCTGCGTCCAGTTGGGGGCAGAACGGCTATTGGGAGGTCTGGCTGCACGCGAGCAATTCCTGGATTTATCCGCACCTGCAAACCGCCGCCCAGCGGATGGTCGAAGCCGCCCGCGAGGAGACCAGGGGCGACGGTTTTCTGACCCGCGCGGCCGCGAAACTCGGGGCCGACGAAGCCTTGCGCGACCGTCTGCTGCGGCAGATGGCGCGCGAACTCCTGCTCGCGCAATCGAGCGATTGGGCGTTCCTGATGAAGACGGGCACCGCCACGCATTACGCCGCCAAGCGTACCAAGGACCACATTTTGCGTTTCACGCGCCTTTACGAACAATGGCGCAGCGGTGCGCTGGACGTGGATTTCCTCGCCAACTGCGAGTGGCGCGACGCCATCTTCCCCGACCTGAATTGGAAGTACTATGTCTGACCACCTGCCGCGCAGCGGCTCGTCCCGCAAGGTAGGGACGGCTCTCCGAGCCGTCCCTGACTGTCCGCCTCTGCCCGTCCCGCGAAATGTCGCGGGACGCTCGCCACGCCGCGTCCTCCCCAACGCCGTGTCCCTCGTCCGTGTGCTGCTCGGACTCCTACTTCTTCCCACCTTCGCCGGTGCCCAGGAATCCAAACGTCCCGCCGTTGGTTCCATCCAACTCAGCTTCCTCCCGCCGCCGCTCGAAAAAGCTACCTACAGCCTCGGAGTCTTCGACGCCAAATCGAACAAGCTCGTCCGTCGCCTGCAAGAGGCCGCGCTCGAAAAGGATTTCACCGTTGGCCTGAACGGACTCATCGCCACTTGGGACGGCAAGGACGACAACGGCAAACCCGTCCCGCCCGGACGCTACGCCGCACGCGGCTACGCCGTCGGCCCGCTCAAGATCGAAGGCGAAGACATCCAGGGCAACGACTGGGCCGCCGATGACGAAACCTTGCGGATCACCCACGTTGCCGCCATCGCGCTCCTGCCGGGCGACGCCGGGCTGGCCGTGCTGGCCACGCTGGCGGACGGCTCGTCTTGCCTGGTGCGTTTTATGCCGGATGGAAAGCGGGTTTGGCGCCAGCCGGTCAACGGTCTGTCCCCGGAAGAAAAACCCTGGCTGGAGGTGAGCGCTCCGAACGTCAGTGTCCTGCCCGCGCGGCCTGCCCGTGACGGCACGCCCGTCGTCGCGGTCGGCACCTTTCAGATCGACGACGGCACCGTGTCCAAACTGCGGGTGATGACGGTGGTGGAGAAAGTGGCTGCCCTCCCGCCGTTGCCGCCGGGTGCGGTCGAGGTGGTTCCACGGCCTGCCGCCGAATTTTCCCCCGCGATCTCGGACCCGGGATTATCCGTGCGCTCAGGCGTCGGTAACCCGTCGCCGCGCCCGGAACGCGGGGGTGTGCCTCCGGTGGCCGACTCCCGGGTGCAACGCAGCCCCGGCAAAGATGGCACGGCCTGGACGGCAGCCGGCCTGTTGGGCCTCGTGCAGAGCGCGGCGGACCGCACCGTGCTGCGTAAACTGGAAGTGCTGCCGGGTGATCCCCTTCCCGTGGCGGTGTCCGCCTCCGCTACAGAGGATCGGCTTTATTTGTTGGAGGAGAAAGCCGGTTGGCAGCGGGTGCGGGGCTTGTCCTGGGTGGAAACCAAAGAGGAGGACGGCCATCCGGTCTCCACCTGGCAGACATTCTTCGAGCGCAACATCCGCGCACACGATCCGGCCCCCGGCGCGGAGGACGCTCCGGTCGAAATCAGTCTGGCTGAAAACCCCCTCTCCCCCGGCAAGCCGCCGAAGGCAAAGCTCACCGCAACCCACGATGCCAAAGGCAGTTATTTGACCCTGTCGAACGGCCTGCGTCTCCGCCGGATCAGCGAGCGTCCCAACCTTCAGACCGCGAAACTGACGAAGGGCAAGACCGCCGGCACGCTCTCCTTCTTCCAGTCCGACGCCGCCGCCACGGACGAGTTTTCCATCGCGGGTGTCCGCAACCTGATGGAATTCGACGCCGGGGAATTCGAGATGACCGCCACCGGCGAAAAACCCGCTGACCCCAAGAC
>CAHJWO010000138.1 GCA_903642295.1 PVC group bacterium
TCGACGTGTCCGTCCGCCCCGGCGATCAGCGCGCACATCGCCATCGTCGCGGTGGCGAAATCCTCGTTGTTGAATTGAGCGACCCTTCGCTGCACCTCCAGATTCAGGTGCGAAAGGTTGTCTTTGAGGCGATCCCAAAAGCTCACGTGGGGGAAGAAAGGCAGCGAAGTTGCCTCACTTTCACCTACCCCCGAATGGCGTCAAGGGCGTTCCTCAACTCGAACACCGGGTAGGGACGGCTGTTCCGGCAGGCCGCGCCGCGAAGCGGCTCGTGCGCGGAAAGGGAGGGAGGCCTCTCCGAGGCCTTCCCTGATTTTTCTGTCATCCTGAGGGGGAGTTTGACGGCCCGAAGGACCTCGCCATGAGGGACACGCTCTCCGTTCGGGAACGATCTTCCTCAAGTGCATCCGTGTACGTTGAAGAGAGGTCCTTCGACTGCGTTCGTGCCTCACTCCGCTCAGGATGACAGCAGAATCAGCGGCGTTCGCCCGGCCCTCTACGGTTGCGACCCGTTGCGCGCGGCCAACCTGCCGTGATAGAAATCATCCAGCGCATGATCGTAGAAAATCCATGCCTTGGCGCTGGGATGCCCCGCATCGTTGAAAAACGTCCGGTCTTCCTCGTGCTCGGAAAAATCGAGCACCGGGTATCCCGCCGCACGCACCACTTTACCGAGGCGAGTGTAATACGCGCGCCGCGATTGGGCGCTGTTTCCGCCGAGGTCGCGGTACACCCCGTTGAAGGGTTGACTGATAATCAAAGCGTCCGCGCCCAATTCGCGCAGGACGCGCAGCAATAAAGCGAGGTCCACCCATTCGCCGGATCGACCCAGCTTGCGCTGGAAATCCGCATCCCGCTCCGGACTTGGCACCGGCGCCTGCTCATTCTCCGCTTCACCCGCCTCCGTTTCCTCCGTCCGGTTGGCGCGTGGCTCGGCGCCGTTGGGAGCGCCCACGCTGAACGGGCTGCGATCACCCCGTGAGCGGTCGTAGGCTTCCGCCTCGCAGGCCAGCTTCGCCCAATCCGGCGGACCGTTCGGAGGGAGCAACTCGAATCGCTGGCCCTCCAGCACGTTTTGGCGATGGCTCCTCAGACCTCCGGGCAAGTCGCGCAGCAATGCCCAATATTCCAGCCGTTCCAACAACACATTTTGAAACCAGCCCAGTGGGGCGAGCGCCTTCACGGAAATTTTGCCTTCCGGTTTGCCCTCGGCCAACTCCGTCAAGGAAGCTTGCAACAAATTCTGCCCGGCGAGCACCCGCGGGTAGGTGATCAAACGACGCGCAATGTCCCGCCGCAGCCCGGCGCTCAACCGGCTCTCGAATACCCACTTGCCGACTTGCAGTGGACGCAGGTTGCTGGCCACGGCTTCCGCGCTGGCATCGCGCAGAAACCACGAGGGTGAGAGGATCACCGCGACCTTCTTGCCCCGCACGCTCCCCCCGGCCGCGGCGAGTTTTTCCAGGATCACGAGACAGGTATTGCCCGCCTTGCCGATGGGGAATGCCTCAAAACCGGTGGGCCGGCGGACAAAAAAAGTATCGGGCCGGTTCTCGGCAAAATGGTCTAATTCCGAGCTACCGTAAATCGGCAGAAATCCCGGCAGACGAAACGCGGTGGTTTGCAGGACGTTCCCGGTGAGCTTGACGGGAGCCATCGAACGAGCAAAAAGGTCCATTGCACCGTGGAGCCGCATCCGCGCGTAGCCCTCGATCCCCGCGCAAATCAGCCCGAGGCTCAGCACGGCCAATAACGCCGACCACAGATGCAGGCAAGCCCGGGGAATGGCCGCCTCGTCGCAACGTCCGTGATTGCCGGCCATACCACTATGCACGCCTGAAGCCCCCGCCGTCGTCTTACTCCTGCATCCTCACACCAGCGCCCGCGGATCGTCCAGCAGCCGGTTCAGGTTATACGCAGCGCTGATCAAACCCAAATGAGTAAAAGCCTGCGGAAAATTTCCGAGATGCTCGCCGCTCGGGCCCAGCTCTTCCGAGTACAACCCGACGTGGTTGGCGTACCCCAGCATTTTCTCGAACACGTAACGCGCCTGTTCCAGGTCGCCGCTCCGTGCCAGACATTCGACGTACCAGAACGAACACATGCAGAACGTGCCTTCGCCGCCGGATAATCCATCGTCGTTCCGGTACCGATACACCAGGGAGTCTTCCACCAGATCCTTCTCGATGGCCCGCAAGGTGGACATCCAACGCCGGTCCGTCGGACTCAGAAAGCGGACCAGCGGCATCATCAGCGAAGACGCGTCCAGATCCCGGTGACCCAACGCCTGGATGAACACGTTCTTTTTTGGGTCCCAGAAGTCCGTGTAGATCTGGTTGTAAATGGAGTTACGCGTTTTGAACCAGGTTTCCGGCGGGGTGGGGAAAGAGCGTTTTTCCGCCAGCCGGATGCCCCGGTCCACGGCGACCCAGCACATCAAGCGCGAGTAAAGAAATTCCTGTTTCCCCCCGCGTACCTCCCAGATGCCCTCGTCGGGCTGGCGGTAATTTTTGCACACCCAGTTCACCAATCTGGTGACATCCTGCCAGCCGTCGTAGTCAATCGGTCGGCCGTACTTGTTGAACAGGTAAACCGAATCCATCAACTCGCCGTATATATCGAGTTGAAGCTGGTTGTATGCGCCGTTGCCGATCCGCACCGGCTGGCTGCCGCGGTAGCCCTCGAAGTGGTCGAGCGACATTTCCGTCAGGTCGTGCCGCCCGTCGATCCCGTACATGAGTTGGAGACTGCCGTCGGGTTCCATTTCGCGGATGCGCGCCTCGATCCACCGCATGAACGCGGCGGCCTCGTCGTTGTAGCCGAGCCGGTTCAACCCGTACAAGGTGAACGAGGCATCCCGGATCCACGTGTACCGATAATCCCAGTTCCGCCCGCCCCCGACGACTTCCGGTAATCCGAATGTGGGTGCGGCGACGATGGACCCGTACTTCTGGCTGGTCAGCATCTTGAGGGTCAGCGCCGAGCGGTTGACCATCTCGCGCCAGCGCCCCTTATAAGTGGAGCGCTCCATCCAGTTCCGCCAGAAGTTCATCGTCTCCTTGAAGGAACTCGCGATGAAATGATCCGCCTCGCACGGCGACTCCTCACCCTCGCGCACGTCCTCCAGCACGAACCCCGCCCGTTCCTCGCCGTGCAGGGTGAACTCGGCGACGGCATCGCCGTTCTCGACGCGCATCGGCACCTCCATCGAGCGCAGCCGCATCACCATGCCGCCATCGCCCTCGGCGATGAACAGGATTTCCTTGTCCGACCGCTGTTCCGTCCGGTGCGGTGTCCGCGCATAGTTGAAGCGCGGCGCGCACACCATCCGGTACTTCAGTTCCCCGCGGACGGTTTTCGCCCGCCGGACCAGTTGGGTGGGCACGTCCATTTCGGCATGGCCGTCCGTCCGCATGGACACGGGCATGAAATCGCTGATTTCCGCGACCCCCTCCGGGGCAAGAAAGCGCGACAGGAGAATGTTCGTGTCGAGCAGGTAGAGCTGTTTCTGCCGTGCGCCGTCGATGAGCGGGGTCAGTTGAAAATACCCGCCCTTTTCCTGGTCGAGCAGCGCCGCGAAGACGGTCGGCGAGTCGAAATAGGGGAACGACAGGAAATCAATCGAGGCGTTCATCCCGACGAGCGCGACGGTCTGGAGGTTGCCGATGACCCCGTAATTTTCGATGGGTTGGTAGGGCATGGTTCGATGGTCAAAAGGCCGCGGAGCAGGGCGGTGGGTTCATCGTGCCCGCAGTCTGGCACCGTTTCAATCCTTTGTCTCATGCGCCTGCGACGCTTGCGACGCCTGCGACTTAAATCGTGATTTAACGCCAATTTCCCGAGAAAAATCGCGGGTCGTCGTTCAGGCCGGTTTC
Source organism: PVC group bacterium (assembly GCA_903642295.1). Taxonomy (GTDB): domain Bacteria; phylum Verrucomicrobiota; class Verrucomicrobiia; order Chthoniobacterales; family SZAS-18; genus CAHJWO01. The sequence goes on from CAHJWO010000138.1 coordinate 3,876, forward strand.
TCGGCGCTCAGATCGTACCCCTCGAACCAGTTCCCGAGCAACAGGAGCCCCCCGGCGGCCTCCGCCGCGCACACCAGCGCCGCCGCCGCCGAAGCCACCGGCAGCGCCCAGGGCTGTCCCAGCCACGGTTCGCTGGCCAGGATGTACACGACGAACCCCGTCAGGGCCACGGGCACCGCCGCCACGAGCAGGACCAGGAACTGCCCGATCAGGAAGATGAACCGCTGGCCGATCACCTCGATCCCGCGCGACGCGCCGGGGGTCGCCGGGGTGGCGAACCACGCCGGGAGCAGCAGCGCGGCGGCGTTGGGCACGACCAGGGAAACGAAGTTGAGCGGGAGTGCCAGGATGGCCGCCGACGCCGCCAGGGACCCCTGCGATTGCCAGGCCGAAAGTTCCTCCGAGCCCACCCGCTTGTCCCAGAGCGTCCAGGCCAGGATGATCAGGACCCACTGCGACAGAGTCAGGATGATGGCCGGGGTCAGCAGTTCGCCCAGCGCCAACTGCCAGCCGCGCAACGGGTAAACCTTGAGCAGGTCAGCCACGGCGAGATCTTGCCGGAAGTCCTGGCGCACCACCTGCGGCCCCAGGACGACCGACCAGCCGGTGAGCACCAGTGCCATGAACGCAACGGTCTGCGATAAAAGGTGTTGCCTGCCGCCGCCGCCGTGGCTCATGGAAAATCCCGCGAAGGCCGACCAGCCCAGCAGGATAATGGCGTAGCGCGCGCTGAAAATCTGCCCGGCGGACAGCAAGTTCTTCCACAGCAGAGCGATGGCGGGCGGGCCGGTGGGCGCGAGACGGAACGGCGCGCGGCGGCGTCTGTGGGGCCGGGCATTGAGGCCGCGTCCCTCACGGACGGCGGTGACCCGGGCAACGTGGCGGCGCGATGCCTCCAGACTCGCCTCCTCGAACGCCACGTCCGAGAGCACCACCCACAGATAATGCAGCACCAGCACGGCCAGAGCCGGGCCGAGAACCAGCAGAAAGGCGTGCGGATCGTCCGACGCCAAAAACGGCCGCACCACCCACCGGAACGGCGCCAGCAGATAGACGGCGGGACCGGTCTGCGCCACCTGGCCGACGTAATCCCGGTACTGACCAAAGCGAGTGAACCCGGATGGGTCCACGGGGGGCATTTCGGCACGAACCCAGAAGTAAGCTCCCGCCGCCAGCACCCCCGCCAGCGCCAGCACGGCGAACCGCCGCTGCCACAGGCCGATTCCGCGCTCCAGGAGGAGCGTCCGGGCAAAGCTGCTGCCCAGCAGGTGAAGATTGATCGTCGAGAGCAAAAGCCACAAGCCCGCCGCCCGCAGCAGCGCGCCGCCGATCCCACCGGACCAGCGAGCGATCAGCGTCAGGAAGAAGACCGTGAACAACACGGCGACCTGCGAGCGCACCAACTTGAAATGGATGAGCGTCCGCCGCCGGACGGGCGCGGGGAACAAAAACGCGATCTCCGCCTCGCTGAAGACCAGCGCGGCGCGCTGGTGGGGAATCAGCCAGGCCAGCAGCAGCACGACGAAGAGCGCCAGCGCGGCGAGGAATTCCCAGGTGGAAGACGGTACCCCCGGCATGATGCCCGTCCGGCTAACCCCCCCCATCCGGTAGAACGACCGTCCAAAGACGGAGAACAGATAGGCACCTCCAATGAGCGCGCCGAAAAAATAGCGCGGATTGCGCAGCCGTTTGATCCGCTGCCAGAGCCGGTTCTTGAACGACTGCCACTGGAGGAAGAAAAGGGCGGAAAACATCGGATGCAGGAAGATGCAAGAGGCAGGAGGCAGGAGACAGGATGCAGGATGCAGGAGGCAGGATGCAGGAGACAGGATGCAGGATGCAGGAGGCGGGTTCAGACTGATTCTACTTTTGGCTCTCCGCCGTGGCGCGGAAGAAGATTTCCTCCAGATCCGGCGGGACCTCGCTGCCTTCGCCGGAGAACTGGTGGACGACTTCCTCCAAAGTGCCGTTGGCCAGCACTTTGCCGCCGCCGAGGATGAGCACGTGCGAGCAGACTTCCTCCAGCAGGGGAAGGAGGTGGGAACTGATGATGATCGCCGCACCCTCCTGTGCGCGGCGCAGGATGCTGGCCTTCATGCGGCGGATGCCGATGGGGTCCAGCCCCGTCAACGGTTCGTCGAAGAGGATCGCGCGCGGGTTGTGGATCAGGCCGCAGGCGATGGCGAGCTTTTGCTTCATGCCGCGCGACAGCTCGCCGGGGAGTTGGTGTGTTTTGTCGGCGATTTCCAGTTCCTCCAACAGCGGCGTCATGCGCTCGCGGTAGTCGGCGACCTGGTAGATCCGGGCCACGAAAGCGAGATGCTGTTCGACCGTCAGGTAATCAAAGAGCCGGGGTTCGTCGGAAAAGAAGGCGAGTTCGCGCTTGGCGGCGATGGGGTCGGCGGCGAGGTCGTGTCCGCAGAGGCGGACGCTCCCGCGCGTCGGCGGGATGATGCCCGCGAGGCAGCGCAGGGTGGTCGTCTTGCCCGCGCCGTTGCAGCCGACGAGCCCCAGCACCTCGCCCGGGCGGACGGTGAGCGACAGGTCCTCTACGGCGGTGAACTTGTCGTAGAGTTTGGCGAGGGATTGGGCTTCGATCATGGCGCAACGGCACTTTCTTCCCGGTTGCCTCGCGCCGCAAGCCTCTCTCTGCGAGAGAGGCGTCTGATACGGCAGATTCCTCCCCGGCAGGAACAAAACCTTCGTTCCCCTGCGCCGCTCTGATCGACGGCGTTACGCCGGCCGGTTGCCGAGAAGGGATTCGATCCTGTCCATCACCTCGGGCGTGAGCCTGGGCAACACGTCCAACGCTTGCAGGTTGTTCTCCAACTGCTCGACCCGGGACGCGCCGAGAATCGCCGTGCTGACGTGCGGGTTTTTCAGACACCACGCGATCCCCAGGCGCGGCAGGTTGGTGTCCAATTCCTTCGTGACCTCGCCGAGACGCCGGACAATCTCGATTTTGTGTTTGGCCTCGTCGCTTTCGTAACGGGGTTTCAGCCAGTCGTAGGCTTCCAATGAAATCCGGGTGTCCGCCGGGGTCCCCTCGTTGTATTTGCCCGTTAGCAACCCACCGGCGAGGGGGGACCAGATCGTCGTCCCCAGGCCGATGTCTCCGTAAAGCGGCGCGAACTCGGATTCCACCTTGTCGCGCGTGAACATGTTGTATTGCGGCTGCTCCATCGTCGGCGGCACCAGCCCGCCGCCCCCGCGCTGGGCAAGGTCGTAAGCCTCGGTGATCTGCGCCGCGCTCCACATGGAGGTGCCCCAATAAAGAATTTTTCCCTGATGGACGAGATCGCTCATGGCGCGGACGGTTTCCTCGATGGGCGTGTCCGGATCGGGCCGGTGGCAAAAGTACAGGTCCAGGTAATCCACTTGCAAACGGCGCAGGGCGGCGTGGCAGGCCTCGACGACGTGCTTGCGGCTCAAGCCCTTCTGGTTGGGCTTGTCGCCGTTTGCGCCGAAGAAGACCTTGCTCGACACGAGAAATTCATCGTGCGGCCAACCACGTTCCTTGAGGATTTCGCCCATGACGACCTCGGCCTGTCCGTCGGCGTAGGTTTCGGCGTTATCGAAAAAATTGATCCCGGCGTCGAACGCCGTGGTCATTAATTGGGTCGCCGTTTCGCGGGTGATTTGTTGCGCGAACGTCACCCAGGCGCCGAAGGAAAGCGCGCTGACCTGGAGACCGGATTTGCCGAGGCGTCGATATTCCATGATCCGCGGTCTATAGCCCAGGAACAACGCATTTGCCAACTGTGCTCAAGCGAGTTAGGATAACGCACGGAAACGCCTGACACGAAGATCAGGTATTTCCCCGGCATCTCCAAGGGCATCCGGCTGCGTATATGAGACTGGCATCTTTAAACCAGCCTTCAGATTGACGAGTACACCCCTGGTTTGCAGGGGGAAGGTGAGTCGAAAAGAAACCGATAGACGGGCAACCCTCTCTTCGGCATGATGCCGCGCGAATAAACAGGAACTGATTAACGTCCCAAGGGAAACATGAATTTAGAGAAACCGCCCACCGCCTACCCCATCATTGTCCACTCGCATCTCGGTTGGGATTGGGTTTGGCAACGGCCCCAGCAATTTCTTTCGCGGTTTTCCAAACGCCATCAAATCTTATTTGTCGAAGGGCCGGTGCCTTCGGATGAGGTCAGCGTGCCGACCTCGGAACTGCGGGAGGTGAGCGAGTTTCCCAACATCACGATCATGCGCTCGAAGATGCCCGTTGCGCGCTGGTTCGACGGGGCGTGGGTGGATAAGGAGCGTCGGCATCTCGTGCAGGAACTGCTCGCCGGTCCGCTCGGATTGCGGTTCCGCGATCCGGTCCAGTGGTTCTACGATCCAATGGCGGTGACGGCTTTCGCCGGGCACATGAACGAGCAGGCCATCGTGTTCGATTGCATGGATCAACTCAGCCAGTTCAAAGGCGCGCCCAAAGAATTGATTCGCCGCGAGCGCGAGTTGCTGGCCATCGCGGACGTGGTGTTTGCGGGTGGACCGAAAATCGGCCGCGACAAGATCAAATACAACGCCAACACGCATTCCTACGGCTGCGGCGTGGACATCAAACATTTCGGCAAAGCGCGTTCCAAGACGACCAAGATTCCCGACGACGTGGCAAACTTGCCCGGGCCGGTGTTCGGTTTCTTCGGGGTGGTGGACGAGCGCATGGATTATGGATTGGTGGCCGCCCTGGCGGACGCGAATCCGGCAGGCAGCGTGGTCATCATCGGCCCCATGACGAAGGTCGATCCCGCGACGATTCCGCAGCGCCCAAATCTTCATTGGATGGGCGGGCGTGATTACCAGCAGTTACCCAGTTACGTCAAAAAATTCGATGTGTGCCTGATGCCTTTCGCGCTCAACGAGGCGACGGAATACATCAACCCGACCAAGGCGCTGGAGTACATGGCGACCGAGCGGCCCATCGTGAGCACGCCGGTGGAGGACGTGGTGCTTCAATTCAGCGGTGTCGTGAAGATTTCCAAGAGCAGCGAGGATTTCATCCGGCTTTGCACGGAGGCAGCCAAGTCGCCGGACTTGGCGAGCGTCAAGCGCGGCAAGGCGCTGTCCGAGCGCAACTCGTGGGAATCCATTGTGGAAGCGATGGAAGGCCACATCGCCGATGCCCTGGCGGCTTCGGCTCCCGAGGAAACGGCCGTCGTGGCTTGAGTTTCGCGCTGCCGTAAACGGCGCGCCATCATTCGAGGCTCCGGGGTTGGCCCGCCTGTGCGAGCAAACTCCCGGAGCCTTTTCTATCCAATCTGCTACTTTCTTTCATGGCTTTTGATTATCTCATTGTTGGAGCGGGTTACGCGGGCAGCGTGCTCGCGGAGCGGCTGGCCCGCGTGGCGAACAAGAAGGTGCTCGTCGTGGACCGGCGCAACCACATCGCCGGCAACGCCTACGACCACTACAACGAGGCGGGCATCCTCGTGCATAAATACGGCCCCCACATCTTTCACACGAACTCCCGCGACATTTTTGACTATCTCTCGCAGTTCACACCCTGGCGCGGGTATGAGCATCGTGTGCTGGCCAGCGTGGACGGGCAGTTGGTGCCGATGCCCATCAACCTGGACACGATCAACCAGCTCTACGGGTTGAACCTGACCTCGTTTCAAGTGGAGGAATTTTTCGCGTCGGTGGCCGAGAAGCGCGACGTGATCCGCACGAGCGAGGACGTGGTCGTCAGCAAGGTCGGGCGCGAATTGTACGAGAAGTTTTTCCGGGGCTACACGCGCAAGCAGTGGGCGCTCGACCCGTCCGAATTGGACGCGCAGGTGACGGCCCGCGTGCCGACCCGCACCAACCGCGACAACCGCTATTTCACGGATAGTTACCAGTCGATGCCGTTGTACGGGTTCACGCGCATGTTCGAGAACATGCTCGACCATCCGAACATCAAGCTCATGCTCAACACGGATTACCGTGACGTGCGGGATTTCATCCCGTTCAAAGAGATGATTTACACCGGGCCCATCGACGAGTTCTTCGATTACCAGTTTGGCAAGCTGCCGTATCGCTGCCTGGAGTTCAAGCACGAGACCCACGACAAGCCGCTCTTCCAACCGGCGGCGGTGGTGAACTACCCGAATGATTACGCCTACACGCGCATCACGGAGTTCAAGTACCTGACCGGCCAGGAGCACACGAAGACGAGCGTCGTGTACGAGTTTCCGCAGGCGGAGGGCGATCCGTACTACCCGATCCCGCGCGCCGAGAACAGCGCGCTCTACAAGCGTTACCAGGAGTTGGCGGACGTGACCCCCGGCGTGCATTTCGTGGGACGCCTGGCTTCGTACCGTTATTACAATATGGATCAGGTGGTCGGAGCGGCGCTGACGCTCTTCAAAAAGATCAACGTTGAGGGTAAGCCGAACGGGGCGGCAGGTCGCAACGGGGGGGCGGTCTCCGGCGCGAACGGCCACAGCAACAGCACGCACACTGCGGCGGAACCAGCGCGCCCGTAAGGCGGCGCGACCTTGACACCGCCCGGTACACGCGGTAACCGGTCGGTGTGCCGTGTCTCTCCGGGAGAGCCGAGGGAAATCCATGCAAGTCGCCGAACCCGAACCCGTCGCCACGGAGCCGCTGCCCGGTCGCCAGCCCTTTCCGCCGCCCCGCGCGTTGTCCGAGCGGGCAATCGCCGTGCTCATCTCGTTGTTATTCGCCTCGGCTGTCTGCCTGGGCATGGTCTTCGTGCGAGCCCATTACGTGGGACGCTTTACCCACACCTTCATCATCTGGAATCTGCTGCTGGCGTGGATTCCATCCATTTTCGCGTTCTTCGCCTACCGGTTTCACCTGTACCGGACGCGGCGGTACGTGTTGTTTGCGTTCTGCGCGTTGACCTGGTTCTTCTTCTTCCCGAACGCGCCGTACATCATCACGGACTTCGTGCATCTCGATCTTGATCGACCGTCGCCCCTGCTGTGGATCGACCTGTTTACCATCGCCGCGTTCGCCTGGACGGGGCTTTGCCTGGGCTACGTGTCCTTGTGCCTGATGCAGGAGGTGGTTCGTGCGCGGTGCGGTCGCGTGGTGGGCTGGCTGTTCGTGCTCACTATGCTGGCACTGGGAAGCCTGGGAATTTACATGGGGCGCTGTCTGCGGTGGAACAGTTGGGATGTGATGCGGCATCCGCTCGATTTGTTTCGTCAGAACGCGACGGGAGACATTCCCTTCGTGCAGCCGGAAATGAAAGTGTTTCTGGTGATGATGTTCCTGTTTCTGTTGCTTTCCTACGGCACCTTGCACGCGCTGGCGCACCTGCACGGGCGCCGGGCCGAGTGAGATTAGAGCAAATCCCGTTTGAATCAGCCGCGGGATCATCGTCCTTGGGCCAGCCTGAGGTGCCCTCGAAGGTGGAAGGTCCTTCGGCTCGTTCCACTCGCTCAGGATGACAGACCTTGGGGGAGGATTCAGTGCAAGGCTTATCCAAGCGGGATGGGCTCTAGGATGCTTGTCAGCGGGTCTCAGTTTCCTTGACGACGTACCAGCGCCTCCTCAACGTGCCGTTCCATGGCGGCG
>CAHJWO010000139.1 GCA_903642295.1 PVC group bacterium
AAGGTTCAAGGAGCAAGGTTCAAAGGGGGGCAAATGAAACGAGAGATGCCCTTTGGGGTGTCCCTCGTTTTTGGGGAAGGACTAAGCATCTGCGAAATAGAATCTCGGTGGATAGCGATCCCCGAGCGCCATGTTTTCGTGACCGCGCAGCGGTCTAAAAGGCTTGGAAGAATGGCGGCTGCGCCACAGGGAACACATGGCGCTCGGAGATCGCCATCCACCTGGAAACCTTCTCGTGCATACTTAGCGGCCCGCTTCGGACGGCTGGGACAGCCGTCCCTGCCTTACCAGATTTGGACCTTGTCGGCGGCGGCCCGCACCATCGGGCTGCCGTCCGGGATGTCGAACGCCTGCTGGAACTCCACCATGTTGCTCAACGAGCCATTGCAGCGGAACTGCGCGGGCGAGTGCGGGTCGATCTTCAGGCGGCGGAGTGCTTCCTGGGGGCGCGTGTTGGCACACCAGACCTGCGCCCAACTCAGGAAGTAACGCTGCTCCGGCGTGAGGTCGTCGATCTTCTTGGCCCTGGCGTCGGCACCCTGGCGGTCCAGGGCCTTCTGCAGCGCGAGATAGGCGATCTTGGAGCCGCCCAGGTCCGCGATGTTCTCGCCCTGGGTCAGCTTGCCGTTGACCCGCTCGCCGGGGGCAACCTCGTAGCCGTAGAACTGCTTGATGATCTTGTTAGCGCGTTCCTCGAAGCGCTGGCGGTCCTCGGCGGTCCACCAATCTTTCAGATTGCCTTTTTCGTCGTACTGACGGCCCTGGTCGTCGAAGCCGTGTGTCATCTCGTGGCCGATCACCGCGCCGATGCCGCCGTAGTTGATGGCGTCGTCCGCCTTGGCGCTGAAGAACGGCGGCTGAAGGATGCCCGCCGGGAAGACGATCTCGTTGCGGGTCGGGTTGTAATAGGCGTTGACGGTGGGCGGGGTCATACCCCACTCGCTCTTGTCCACGGCCTGACCGATCTTGGCCACGCGGCGCTTGCTGTCAAACGTGTTGCCCGCGAGAACATTCAGCACATAGGGTTGCTTCTTGATATCCAACGCCGAGTAGTCGCGCCACTTGTCGGGGTAACCAATCTTTACCGTGAAGTGATCGAGCTTGCCGAGCGCGGCCTGGCGGGTTTCCTCGCTCATCCAGTCGAGCTTGGAAAGATCGTCGCGCAGGACGCTTTTGAGGTCGGTCACCAGCGCGAGCGCGCGGACCTTGGATTCCGGCGGGAAATTCTTTTCGACGTAAAGGTGGCCGAGGGCCTCACCCAAGGCTTCGTCGGTGGCACCGAGCACTTTCTTCCAGCGCGGGCGGTCTTCCTTGGCACCTGTGAGCGTCTGGCCAAAGAATTTGAAGTTTTCGTCCACGAACACCTTGCTCAGGTAGGGAGCAGTCGTGTGGAGCAGGTGCCAGCGCAGGTAGAGCTTCCAGTCGTCGAGCGAGCCGTTTGCAACGACCTGCGCGGCGTGGGTGATGAACTCGTTCTGCTTCACGTCGAGGCCGCCGGGCTCGGGCGCGCCGAGCGCGACGAAATAGGCTTTCCAGTCGATGCCGGGGGCGGTTTTCTCCAGGTCGGCCAGCGGCATCTTATGGTAGTTGGTCTGCGGGTCACGCAGATCGACGCGGTTCTTGCTGTTCCTGGCGAGATCGGTCTCGAAGGCGAGAATCGTTTTGGCTTCGGCGGCGGCCTGGTCCGGGGCATCGCCCAGCAGGGCCATCATCCTGGCGACGTGTTCCTCGTACCCGGCGCGGAGTTCCTTGGAATGGGCATCGTCGAGCAGGTAATAATCGCGGTCGGGCATCCCGAGGCCACCCTGATAGAACTGCGCGATATCGGTCTCGCTGTCCTTTTCGTCGGCCTCGACGTTGGGTTGGAAGAGGACGTACACGCCCATCAGGTGAAAGTCGGCGAGGAGCTTGGAAAGTTCGGCGCGGTCCTTGAGGTTGGCGATGCGGTCGAAGAAGGGCGCGAGCGGCTTGATGCCTTCCCGCTCGATGGCGGCCTCGTCCATGCCGCTGGCATAAAAGTCGCCGACTTTTTCGGAGTCGCGGTTGGCGTGAGGCCCATCCTGTACGTCATTGGCTTTGGCGACCCCGTCGTGCTTCACGGCGGCGGCGCACTTTTCGAGAATCTCGCGGAGCGCGGCCTTGTTGCGTTCCTCCAGCGCGTTGAAGCTGCCCCAGCGGGTCTGGTCGGCGGGGATGGGGTTGTTCTTGAGCCAAGTGCCGTTGGCGTAGTGGAAGAAATCGTCGCCGGGCTTGACGCTCGGGTCCATGTTCGCGGGATCGAGCGGGGGCGGCGTGGCCAGGGGCGCGGCGGCCTCGGTGGTCGCGGTGGTGGTGGGAGGAGCATCCGCCGCACGGACGGCGGGACCGGACAGGGCGCACGCGGCCAGGGCAACGGCGGCGGTGGCGGCGAACTTTTTCTTGGGATGGATCATAGACTTGTGGGAGTGCAAAACACGGCTGCCAACCACAGCAGCCGGAGACTACCGGATGACATTACATCGCACGGCGAGCCGGAAACGGTTGCGGGCCGCGATGCCGGATGTACTGGAGCAAAGCCGCCGCGGGCGACGGAGGGCGAGGCGGGGGGGGGAATCGAACCCCCGAATAGAGGTTTTGCAGACCTCGGCCTTACCACTTGGCTACCCCGCCGTTGCTCGTTGAACTGTCGGTCGACGTGGCGACACTGGTGACAGCGCGCACCCGGCTTTTCGTGAACGGGACCTTGTCACGCTTCGGGCGTCGCCTCAAGCGGAAAAGTTTCGCACGCGGGGAGCGCGGTGGTAATCTGCGGTGCCCTCCCGTTGCCCGACCGCGAAACTTCCCCCCCCTTGATCTCGCTCAAATCCTACCAACGGATCGAAGACGCCTGGCGCGACGGGATCGAAGCATGGTGCCGCGCCGCGCCGGATTTTGTGCTCGGCGGCGGGCGGGCATGGATGGTCACGGCCAGCGACGGGCAGGCGAACTGGGTCAAACGCCGTCTCTTGCGGGCGAACGTGAGCCTCTTCGGCGTGCAATTTCTCGATGCCCGCGCCCTGCGCCGCGAACTCTGCCAGCGCCACGGATTAGCCACCCTCGCGCTGGGTCAGGAGACGCTGGAATTTCTGCTGCGGCTGCGGGCGCTCGCCGCGGCCCGCGAGGGCGGCAGTCCCCGGTGCGCGGCGGCGGCGCGACACCCCGGCACCTGCCTCGCGGCCCTGGACGACTATGCCGCCGCCGGATGGCTCGATGATCCCGGCTTGCTCGAAGAGATTTTACCGGAGGAGTTGGGGGGCTTTCCGGATGATTTGCGCGCCCTGGCGGCCTGGACGCCCGACATCGACCACCGGCTGCGGCGGACCGCGACGACGCCGGAAAAAGCTGCCGGAGCGGCGTGGCCGCCGCTCTCGGTGTGCGTGTTCGGATGGGATGCCAACGCCTGGCCGGAATTCGACCTGCTCCGCGCGGCGGTCGGCAGCGCCGGGTCCGCGTACCTGTTCATGCCGTCGCCCCGGGGGACTTCCGAGGGTCTGCAACAAGGGTGGCTGGAGGCGTGCGAGGCGGTGTTCGGGACCGGTTTCGAGACGTGCGATGCCAGCGATTTTGTCTCGGCGCAGGCGGGCCTGGCCGAGCGGCTGGAGGGGGCGTCGCTGGACGCACCGTCCGCCGACGAAGCGCCCGCGCCGCCCGAGTTGCTGACGGGTGTCGATGGAGACGACGTGGCGGTGCTGGTGCGGGATTTCGCGGCCCGGTGGTTGTTGGAGGGAGAAGGCACGGAGGAAGATCGTGGCGGGGTGGGGGGCGGGACCACCGTCGCCCGGAGGTCGCCAGCCACCGCCGGAAGCAGGGGGGCGGGCGGCCCAATAGGGAAGGCCTCGGACCCTCCTCCCTCCTTTGAGCGGTTGGCGATTCTTTGCCCTTCCCGCAACCCTTCGGCGGTGGCGGTCGTGCGCGCGCTGACGCGGGCGGGCATCTGTGTCGAGGACGAGTTAGGCGAGATCGCCGAGCCGGGACTGGATCTCCAAATCCAGCGCGCCGTGCTCGACTACCATCTCAACCGGGGTGGGATGGACCCGTTGCTGACCCTAGTGGAGCTGCTGAACCGGCACGCTGCGGCGACGAAGGAAAAATCCGGAAAAGGGGCAGTGCTGCGCGACGTGTTCCCGCTCGATCCGGTGGAGGTGCGCCGCGCTCTACATGGGGCGTTCGCCGAGGTGCAACACCACGACGCGCGCGTGCTCTGCGATGCCGGGTCTTTCGCGCGGGCGGTGGTGGCGCGACCGCTGCGGCGTTTGATCACCCACCTGGAGAGTTGGGCGGAGACCTTGCCCTGGCGCGAGGCATTGCGCCGCTGGTGCGAGTGCCTGGGCGGGCTGGGCGTCACCATCGACGCGCTGGAGCCGCGGTGGTCGCAGTTGCAGACGCTGCCGGTGGCGGACCCGGTGCCTTCGGAGGCGTTTTTCCGCTACCTGAACGCCATGCTGGAATGCTCGTCGGCGCGGCGTCCGCCGGAGGCGGCGCACCGGTTCGCGCGGGTGGTCGTCACGACCCTGGAAAAAGCCGCCGGGCAGACGTGGGGCGGGGTCGTGCTGTTGGATTCCAACGAGGGTTCGTGGCCGCTTTATCCGCCGGAAAATCCCTTCTTCGACGATGCTGTCCGCGCGCGGTTCAACGCCCGGCGCACCGAAGAGGAGCCGGAAGGGGACGGCACCCGGCCGGGTCATCTGCTCACGTCCGCCGACCGCGCGCAGTTGGAGCATTTCCGGTTTCTGGAAACCCTGGAAAATTGCACGGGTCCGCTCGCGTTGGCGTCCCTCACCACCGACCCAGCCGAGACCAACCGCGAGCTTTATCCCAACGAATGGCTCCTGCGTTGCCTGGTGGAGAGTGACCGGGGCCCTGCCCGGGACGAAAAATTGCTCGACCGCTGGCGCGGGTCGATCCGGCAAACGGTGCGCGCCCGGCCCAGGCTGGCCGCCTCAGAGCGGACCCATCTGCAAAAAATCCATACCCGCCGACGTGATCCAGAAGCGCCTTTCGACGACTTTTTTTTCAATTTCCAATCCCTGACCGGTCCCGACGAACTGCCCTGGGCGGACGCCTGGTCCGCCGGGGAACTGGACGCCGTCTGGAACCAGCCCGCCACGTTTGCGGTGGCGCAGATCTTCGGGGTGGAGCCGTGGCGCGAGAAAGGGCGCGGCCTGGTCCGCGGGGAAAGCTGGATGGTGGGGCGGTTGGTCCATCGTTGGGTCGAAGCCGCGCTGGGGCTTTCGCGGGAGCCGCGCCGTTTTCGCGCCGACGATTGGAGCCGCGCCATCGGCCCCGGTCTGGCGCGGGCGTGCTCGGAAGCGGAAGCGGCGTTGCGGATCTCGCTCGCGCGCTCGCACCGTTTGCCGGAGGCAGACGCCCCACTGCCGCTTTGGTGGCAGGGCGTGTTGCGCAAGACGGGGTGGGCGGCGTCCCGCTGTCTGGAATCGCTGGCGGAAACCGCGTTGCGCGAAGGCGAGAACACCGAGCGTTGGCTGAGCCTCAACCGCACGTTCCGCGCCGAGCTTGGCACGCACGAGGGTCCGTTGCGCCTCCAGGCGCGTTGTGATCTGGTGTTGCTTGACCGCCCGGAGATGGCGGGCGCGGCCTGCCAACTGCTCGACATCCGCACCGGCGCGGCTCCCGCTCCCGGCAGCCTGACGGCGGCGAAGGTGCAATCCGGGCGGGGCTTGACGCTGGCGGCCACGCTGTTCATGGCCCGCGCCGAAGGGGCAGATCCCACGAAGACCCACGCGGGGGTGATCGGCCCCGACGGCAGCAATGTTTCGCTGGTCAACGACGAATCCGCGGCGGGGCTTGAGCCGGTGCTGGATCGGCTCGCGCGGCAACAGCGCACGCTGGTCTTCGGGCAAAAGGGGGCGGTGGTGGACACCGAGGGCCACGCGGCGGTGGAGAACCTGCCGTTGGCCACCGTGCCGATTGATCCGGCGATCCTGGCGCGCAAGGCCGAGCGCACGGCGGGGTGATCACCGATCCCGCCCGTAACGCTGCCGGATTTGATCGTCCGATTGACGCTCGTGATCGGCCGGCAAAGGGTTGGCATTTCCAACGATTTGCGGCACCGAGCCGCCCAGGCTGGCATAATGCACGCGCGCGTCGGCGACCCGGCGCGGATCGACCGGCTGATCCCGGGCATCCAGGTACAGCGCGCCGACCTGTTCCACCGGTAGGTTCTCCACCAGTTCGCGGGCGGCCTCGACTCTTTCGCGCCAGCGCGTTTTCATGGCCACGAAATCGAATTGGTCCGTCCCCAAAACCTCTAGAAACCCTTCGGGCCTCATACGATTGAACCGGTTCGCCTGTTCCAAAATGAAATCGGGTGTCAGGCCCGGGTCTTTTCCTGCCGCCGCCCACGCCAGCAAACCCAGCGAAGCAAAGCCGGCGTCCAGATAAAGCACGTCCACAAAATCCCGTGCTTCCCATCGCCCGGCCAAAGCCAGCATCTTGTTGGTGGCCAGATCGGCGATGTGCAATCGCCAGCCGAACTCCGCATCCGCTTGCACCGGAAAAAACCGAAAGGCGCTGTCCTGAGTCCACTCCAACTTCAAACCCTGTCCCTCGCAGGTGACGAACGCGCGCTGAAAGCCGGGCTGCCGGAGCAGCCATTTCGTCACGAAGCCCGCCTGCTCCAACGTGGCAAAATCCAGAGCGGCAGCTGCGGCCACTTCCTCCACAGCATCATGAAAGATATCCACATCGACCGAGTAACGCGGTGATTGCGGCGCGGCGTTGATGGCGCCGCCGCCCGCGACAAAGCTGGCCGATCCACGGTTGACCGCCAACAACCGCAAAACCACGCGCTGGAATTCGGTGAGAGGCATGGACCCATCCGGCGCGAACGCAGGGCAAAATGATTACAGGCGGGCGGCCAGCCGCATCCCTTCCCAGCCGCCGTAAGTCCGCAGCCCCCGAACCAGCGTGTCGCGTGACAAGTTCAAAAGCGGCACGGTCGGCGCTACCCACCAGAAACAACGGACACGATAATGTTCCAGCGCTTCGCCCAAAGTGGCGGTGGAAGTGAAAGCGGACATATGCTTGGTGGCGGATGGCAGAATCTTGAATCTTAACATAGCCGCCCCGGAATGCACGCGCACTCGAAAATTTCGTTTGACGCCAACCCCCACCGCCTCTAAACGTAGCCCCCAAGCTCTTATCAAGAGTGGCGGAGGGACTGGCCCGACGATGCCACGGCAACCGCTGAACGGTGCGCTTCACAAGCGCACCCGACAGGCCCAGGTGCCAATTCCAGCCTCGCAGCCGACGAGCAATCGTTGGCGGCAAGGGAAAGATGAGAGAAAGGTGGCGCGTGGCCGGGGCATTTTCTTCGCCCGGGCTGTCGTCGCAGGTGCCACCTTTCCCGAGTCTTTTCCGGCTGGAAGCTATCGCGTCCGGCGTTCCTCCGCTCCTTGCCGGAGCCTTTCCGAGGATCGACATGGACACCAACCACAATCTCTTCTTTACGCATCTGCGCTGCCGCGAATGCGGGCACCAATACCCGAAACAGGCCATCCACATCTGCGAGTTTGACTTCGGACCGCTGGAGGCCGCCTACGACTACGCCGCCATCGGCCGGGCGTTGACCCGCGAGATCATCGCCCGGCGTCCGCAGACGATGTGGCGCTACCGCGAGCTGCTGCCCATCGACGGCGAGCCGACCGTGGGCACGCAGGTCGGTTTCACGCCGTTGGTGCGGGCGGACCGGCTGGCGCGCAAGCTGGGACTGCGCGAGTTGTACGTCAAGAACGACACGGTCAATTACCCGACGTTGTCCTTCAAGGATCGCGTGGTTTCCGTGGCATTGAGCCGGGCGCGGGAGTTGGGTTTCGAGACCGTCGCCTGCGCCTCGACGGGCAATCTCGCCAACTCCGTCGCGGCCAACGCAGCGTCCGCCGGGCTCAAGAGTTACGTCCTCATTCCCGCCGACCTGGAAACTAGCAAGGTGCTCGGCTCGCTGGTTTACGGCACGAACGTCATCGGCATCCACGGCGCGTATGATCAGGTCAACCGCCTGTGCTCGGAAATCGCCGGGAAATACGGCTGGGGGTTCGTGAACGTCAACCTACGCCCGTACTACGCGGAAGGCTCCAAGACGATGGGCTTCGAGATCGCGGAGCAACTCGGCTGGCGCGCGCCGCGCCAGACGGTGGTCCCGATGGCCAGCGGCTCGCTGCTGACGAAAATCCACAAGGCGTACAAGGAACTCGCCGCCATCGGCCTGATCGAGAACACGCACTTCGCCGTGTACGGGGCGCAGGCCAGCGGGTGCTCACCCATCTCCGAGGCAATGAAGAAGGGATCCGATCTGGTGAAGCCCGTCGCCAAGCCCAGGACCATCGCCAAATCCCTCGCCATCGGCACCCCGGCGGATGGTTACTATGCCGTGCATGCGATGCGCGACACGGCGGGCAGCGCCGAGGACGTGACCGACGAGGAAATCATCGAGGGCATCAAGTTGCTCGCCGAATGCGAGGGCATCTTCGCCGAGACGGCCGGGGGCGTCACGGTGGCGTGCGCCCGGAAACTCGTGGCGAGCGGCAAGCTCGACCCAAATGCCAGCACGGTGCTGTGCATCACCGGCCACGGCCTGAAAACGGCGGAAGCCGTCGCCGAGCATTGCGGCACACCGCGTTTGATCAATCCCAGCCTGCGCGAGTTCGAACTTCTCGTGAAGGATGAACTCACTACCGTCGTCGTCTAATCTCTCCTATTCTTTCTACTAACATGTCCACCAGCATCCGTATTCCCACCCCGCTCCGAAAACTGACCGGCGAACAGGAAGTCGTCCAGGCCGACGGCTCCACCATCGGAGAAATTCTGCAATCCCTCGACGGCACCTATCCCGGCCTGAAACAACGCATCTGCGACGAGAACGGCAGTGTCCGCCGCTTCGTCAACGTGTACCTCAACGACGAGGACATCCGTTTTCTCGATGAAAACGCGACGGTGGTAAAGGACGGTGACGAAATCAGCATCGTCCCTGCCATCGCGGGAGGTTAGGCGACTGCACGCCCATCCCACATGGACAGCGATTACTTCTGGCGGCTCGTCTGGGCCTGGGCGCAGTTGCTCTTCATCCTGCTCTACGCTGCGTCGGTGGCTGCTTTCCTGCTGGTCCTCCAGCGTCGGTCTTGGCGTGTGCCGACTTGCTTTTCTGGCCTCCTCTTTTTGGCGCTCTGCCCTTTCTTGATTCTCTTCACCGCTGCCGTTCTTCGGCTCTCCCGGGTCTTCTACCACATCGACGGGATTGCCAACGCGCAGCAGATGCTCAGCGACAGCGTGCAGCCTCTTTACCTGGGCGCAGGCACGTCTTTGGTCCTGGTCGTCCTGTACTCTGGGCTGTACGTTTGGCGTCGTCCACCCCCGGTCGCCTAACGCCTATGAAAGGTGTCAAGTGGAAGGTGCGTGACGGTGAGTATTTTCGGCATGATGGGTTAGCTGGTGGTTTGGTTTGTGGGAAGGGTGATCGTTTTCTCTGGACGGCACCGAGTCGCCGGATATCGATCCGACGAAGTGCTACGTTGCGATATGCCGAAACTCGACGCCGTCGCCCCCATCATCTGGGCCAAGTGGGGTGGCACGTCTCTGGAGATTTTACGGCAGGAAGCCTCGGCCGCCGCCGATGGCCTCGCGTTCCGAGCCATGAACTCGGAGGGAGGCGTTCGCACGCTGCTGATCATCTGCACGACCCACCACGCTCAGATCCAAGCCATCGAACAGGCTTTACCGCTCAAGGTGATCGCACGACCCGCCGATTGGGAAAATTACAGCGCCGCAGAGATGGTCTTCAAAACCGAGAAAGGCAGCGGCCTCGGCCATCAGGATCTCTATGACGGAAGGGGGAGAACCGCTCTCGTCGTGTGCGCGACCCGCCCGGAAGGCGTGCGGTCGCTCGAAAAACTCTGCGATCTTCCCGGATGACGATGGCGGTATCTTGGCGTCCGAAGTTGCCTGAATCGCGTACATTCTCTGTGGTGATTTGAACCGTTCTTATGGACCTCTCCGCCAAGCTCGCCGTCCTCGCTGACGCCGCCAAATACGACGCCTCGTGCGCGAGCAGCGGCACGAACAAGCGGCACTCGCGTGATGGCAAAGGGCTGGGTTCTACGACCGGCGCGGGTATTTGCCACAGCTACACGCCCGATGGCCGCTGCGTGTCGCTGCTCAAGATCCTGCTGACCAACTTCTGCATTTACGACTGCCTGTACTGCATCAACCGCAAGAGCAGCGACGTGCGCCGCGCGCGCTTCACGCCCGAGGAGGTGGTCCAACTCACGCTCGACTTCTACCGGCGCAACTACATCGAGGGCCTGTTCCTCAGTTCTGGGATCATCCGCAATGCCGACTACACCATGGAACAGGTGGTCAAGGTGGCACGCACGCTGCGGGTCGAGCACCACTTTCGCGGCTACATCCATCTCAAGACCATCCCGGAAGCCGCCCCGGAATTGATTGCCGAGGCGGGCCGCTGGGCGGACCGCATCAGCATCAACGTGGAGCTGCCGACCGAGACCGACCTGCAAACCCTGGCCCCGGAAAAGAACATCGGGCGCATCCGTGGGTCCATGACCGTGATCCAGCAGAAGATCGAGCAGTCCAAAGCGGAACGACGAGAAAGCGTCAAGGCACCGAGCTTCGCGCCCGCCGGTCAGAGTACGCAGATGATCGTGGGGGCCACGCCCACCCCCGACCGCGCGATCCTGGCCCAGGCTTCCACGCTTTATGGAGCGCACCGGCTGCGCCGCGTGTACTACTCGGCGTTCAGCCCCATCCCGAGCGCGTCCAGTCGGCTGCCGCTCATTGCCCCACCGCTCGTACGAGAGCACCGGCTCTACCAGGCTGATTGGCTGATGCGCTTTTACGGCTTCGACGTGGGCGAGATCACCAGCGAAGCGCAGCCGGACCTGCCGCTGAACATCGATCCCAAGCTCGCGTGGGCGCTACGCAACGTGGCGAGCTTTCCCGTGGATTTGAACCGCGCGCCGCGCGAACTGCTCTTGCGGGTGCCGGGCCTGGGCGTGCGCAACGTGGACCGCATCCTGGGGATGCGCCGTTGGCACCGCCTCACGCTCGCCGACCTCACGAAGTTGCGCGTGCCCCTGGCCAAGGCGCTGCCGTTTATCGTCACGGCGGACCATGTGCCCAAGGTGGTGGCACAGCTTCCGGCGGCGCAGCAGCAACTCGATCTTTTCGCGCTTCCGAAGGCCTGAGCCCGGGAAACCCGGTCTCCGGTGGCCGCGCGATTTCCCTTGGCGTGGAACAAATCACCTTCGTCCCAACTTTCGCCGCGTG
>CAHJWO010000140.1 GCA_903642295.1 PVC group bacterium
CGTCGATGACGTTGGGAATCTCGCGGCCCTCGATGGACGTGCCGTGCAGCCGCGCGCCCTGCACCTCGACGGTGCCCGTGGGCTCGATCTGCTCGGTGTCCTCGACGACCTCGTGGACGTGCGCGCCCATGCGCAGCAGCACGGAAAGGATGCCCGTGCGCGTGCCGTTGAGCCCGATTTTCTTGACCAGCAGCCGCGCGCCCGGCTGCGCCGCCGCCGCCGCCAGCCAGAAGGCCGCGCTGCTGATGTCGCCGGGCACGCGGAAGTTGCGCGATTCCGGCATCTGCCCGCCGCGGATCGTGAGGCGGTTTGCCTCGCCGTCGAGCGCGCGCATCTCTTCGTCCTGCTCGACATCCACCAGGAAATAGCGCAACAGCCGCTCGGTGTGGTCACGACTCTGGGCCGGTTCGGTGACACTCGTTTCGCCCTCCGCGTAAAGCCCGGCGAGGAGCACGGCGCTTTTCACCTGCGCGCTGGCCATCGGCAGGTGGTAATCGATGGGATGCAGGTCGCCGCCCTGGATGAGCAGCGGGGCACAGCCTTCCTTCGCGCCCTCGGCGGTGATCCGCGCGCCCATCTCCGCGAGCGGCGTGATGACGCGCTTCATGGGCCGGGAGGTCAGCGAGGCGTCGCCGGTCAGGCGCGCCGGGAAAGGTTGCCCGGCGAGCACCCCGGCCAGCAGGCGCATGGTGGTGCCGCTGTTGCCGCAGTCGATGGTTTTCGCCGGGGCGGCGAGCTGCCGGTAGCGCCCGTGAACGACCAGCGTGGTCGGTTCGCTCTCGGGCTGATCAATCTTCACGCCGAGCGCGCGCATCGCCTCGACGCTGCGCTGGCAGTCGTCGCCGGGGCAGAAATCGTGGATGACGCAAACGCCGTTGGTCAGGCCCGCAAACATCACGGCCCGATGGCTGATGCTCTTGTCCCCGGGCACGTGGATTTCCGCGTCGATGAGGGGGGCGCGTCTGACTTTCAGTTCGGTCGGTTGGTCTTTCTCGCTCACGTTACTTTATTTAAATCTTTCACCGGCAACGGCTCAGGGCAAGGGGTCTCCCCGGCGGTGTCTCGCCTCGTCTAAAAATCTTTCGAGGTCGGCGTCGCGGCCAGTCTCCAATACTGCCAGCACCTCCCGTAATTTTTCGATGGTGCCGCGCAGGGCAGTTGTAACCGGAAGCCGGTTGCGGCTCAAGATTTCTGTCCACAAATCGGGGCTTCCCCCGGCCAGGCGGGTCATATCGCGCCAGCCGGGCCCGGCGCAATCCAGGGGGGAGCCCGGTTGCACGCCGACGTAGCCCGCCAGGGCGGCGGCCACGACGTGCGGCAGATGGCTGACGAGGGCAACGGCCTCGTCGTGGGCCTGCGGGGTCATCTCGCGCACCCGCGCGCCGAGCGATTGCCAGAAGCGGCGGACGAGGGCCGTGGCGTCAGGATCGGTCTGACCGTCCAGCGGGGTCAGCAGGCAGACGCGACGGTCGAAGAGGTTGGCCCGGGCGGCGGCGAGGCCGCTGAGTTCCGCGCCCGCCATGGGGTGTGCGCCGACGTAGCGGCTGCCGGCGGCGGGAAAACCGGGGGGGCGGAAAATGGCGGTCAGTTCCTCCACCAGGCCGCCCTTGATGCTGCCCACGTCGCTGACGACGGCGTGCGGGGGGAGGTGCGGGGCGAGGCGGGCGGCCAGCGGCGGCATCGCCGCGAGGGGTGTGCACAGGAGGATCAGGTCCGCCGTGGCGGCTTCGGCGGGGTCAGCGGTGACGGTGTCCGCCCAGCCGAGCGCGCCGACGCGGTCGCGTTCGTCGGCGTCGTGGCTCCAGACGGAGAGCCGGGTGCAGAGGTTGGCGCGGCGGGCGGCGAGGGCGAGCGAGCCTCCGATCAGGCCAGGGCCGAAGATGGCGAGGTGCAGAGGAGAAAAATCAGAAGTCAGAACGCAGGATGCAGAAGTGCCGGAAAAAATTCCGCTGAGAAGCGCTCATTTCCCGTCTCAGGAATAATCGTCCTTTGTCCAAGCGGGGAATGATAGAGAAGACGAGTTGTGAAGCAGCAAGTGCGCGGTCAGGAAGATCCTCTGACTTCCGCCTTCCGCATTCCGACTTCCGACTTCCGATTTCCCCTCAGGGTACGAGGAAAATCTTCTGCGTGTAGGGATCGCGCACCTCCTGGCCGGTCGCAAACCCATGCACGTCCACGTAGCCGGACTCCGGCGCGTAGGGACTGGTCACAAAGCCCGGCTTGTCCTTGACGGGCACACCGTAGGGATAATCCACCGGGCCGCTGGGCGCGTTGGTGGGCGCGGCGTTCTCGGTGACCGTGGTGGTCTGGTGACGCGAAGGCGGCGGGGTCGGCTCAGGCGGCTCGCCGTCGTCCGGCAGCGTGGTGGTCTGCTGCGCCACCGGGCGGTTCCTCTGGACCGGATGGAAACCGACCGGCTGGTTCGGTTCATCGTCGTGGGTGCAGGCGGCGACGGCGAGCAGGCTCGCACAGCCGAGAGCCAGGGTCAGGAGGCGCAGAATCATCATAAGGTATGGAAGTCGGTGAAAAATCGCCAGGGCCGCCGGTTCCGGTTGCTTTGGCGACGGCAGGCTCTATTATCGCATCGGCCTGCCGCTGACAATGTTTATCTACCGCGTCTGCCCGTGTGAGCAACTGAAAACCTCGCGTCGGGGCAGCCTCGCCCGGTGTGCGGCGAGCCATCCCCCGATATGAACGAAGCGGTGACGAACGCGGAAATCCTGGTCGTGGACGACGAGCGCTTCAGCCGTCGCGTGCTGGTGCGCACCCTGGAGAACGCCGGGTTCGCCTGCCGGGAAAGCAGCGGGGGGATGGATGCGCTGCAGTTGATCAGTGAAAAAACGCCGGCGCTGGTGCTGCTGGATTATTCCATGCCGGACGATCTCAACGGCGCGGAGGTCTGCGAACGGCTGCGCGCGCACGCCGATCCATCTGTCGCCCAGTTGCCCATCATCATGCTCACGGGCATGGGCGGCGAGGAGCAGGAGGTGTTCTGCCTCCAGGCGGGAGCGAACGATTTCGTGGCCAAGCCGGTGAATCCGGCGGTGCTCAAGGCGCGCATCGACACCCAGTTGCGCTTGAGCACGCTGCGGCATCAGCTCGAAGACCGCACCCAGGCGCTGGCCGACTGGCGCTCGGAGTTGGAGCGCGACCTGGAGGCCGCGCGGCTCACGCAACAAATCATCATCCCACAGCGGCCCCCGTCCGTGCCGGGTTGGAACATCGGCGTGCATTACCAACCCGTGATTCAGGTGGGCGGCGACATCTACGATTGGATGCGGCTGCCCGACGGGCGGCTGTTCCTCTGGATCGCCGACGTGACGGGGCACGGCGCATCCGCCGCGCTGCTGACGGCGTTGGCCAAGCTGCTCTTTCGCCACGCGGCGGCGAGCAACGACAGCCCGTCGGAGATTCTGCGGGCGGTCAACCTGGATTTCCGGGCGACGTTCAAGGGCCGGTCGCTGTTGACGGCCATGTGCGCGACGCTGGACATCCTCTCCGGCGAGATGGTCATGGCCGGGGCGGGCCATCCACCGCTGTTCGTCCTGCGCGCCGACCGCACGGTGGAGACGTTTCGCTCCCAGTGTCCGCCCCTCGGTTTGCTCGCCAACCTGGTCGCCGCCGACACGACGCTGACGCTCGCGCCGGGCGATGGCTTCCTCCTGTACACGGACGGTTTCTACGACGTGGTCAATCCGGCGGGGACCCGGATGGATTTCGACGTGTTCGGCCAATGCGTGGAAGAGTCCCCCTTCGGCCCGGCGGAACGGTTCATGACGCGGCTGCTGGGTCGCCTGGAAACCTTTGCCGAGGGCAGTCCGTTCACGGACGATCTGGCGGCGCTGGCGGCTTTTCGGGAGACGCTGTGAGGGACGCGGCGGCGTTGAGCGGTTGACCGGCGATCACCCGCTCCGCCCGCCGCAGCTTGCGGTCGGCATCGGTCCGGGCGTCGGTGGAAGCGCCGCTCTGGAGCGCTTTGACGTAAGCCACCTCCTGGGTGAGTTGCGTCACCAATTCGCGGCGGCAGGCGTCGCGCTGGCCAACGTTGACGTAGTGCAACACCCGATTATTGAAATCCAGGTGGACCAGTTCGCGGTCCAACGAGGCATCGGGCGAATAAAAACGGTTGTAGGCGGTGGTGGACCCCCAGGCGTAGCCCGTCGCCAGCAACACGACGGCGCTGAGCAGGAACAGGAGGGTTCGGCGGCGGGCGGGGTCCATCCTCCCCAATGGGGCAGCTTTCGTGCCGGGTCGAGCGCCTTATCTGCCCCGGCGGCGCTGGGTTTCCTTTCGCAGGATCGGTAGCTTCGGGCTGTCGCGTCTGGTCGGGGGGCGGCGGCGGGTTTCCAGGGCGGCGATTTCCGCGTGGTGGTCCTGCGACCAGCGCCAGAGGATCTTGAGCGCTTCGGTCAACGACAAACCGAGCGGCGTCAGCAGGTAATCCACGCGAGGCGGGACCACCGCGTGGACCTTCCGGGTGACGAGCCCGTACTGCTCCATCTGGCGAAGCGTCTGGATGAGCATCTTCTGGGAAATGCCTTCGATCAGGGCCATGAATTCGGAGGGTCGTTTACCCCCATCCACCAGGCAACGAATAATCGGGGCCGTCCACTTATGGGCCAGCAAGCTGAGGATCCGGCGGGTGCCGGTGGCATGGTCAGACACGGGAGGAAAAAAAGAGGCCGCCGTCCCCTTCCGTTTGCCGACGGCGACGAAAACCCGACACCGGACCGCGCGGCGGAAGGAGGCACATCATGCCTGACTTTCTGCTGGACCCTACATCGGGTCAAGAACGATCTCGCTATCTCTGTTCTCGATGCCGGGATGCACCCGGACCGGGGGTATGGGCGACGTTTTTAGCCCGCCGAACGCCCACGGCACGCGAAATCACTTGCCATGAGGCCGGAGCGAGGCATAATGAACGGCGGCGGCCAGACGGCTAATGGGATGTTAACGCATCTCCGGGCCGTCGTTCGCCGAAGAGTGGAGACGGGCTGTGGCTCAGCTTGGTAGAGCGCTGCGTTCGGGTCGCAGAGGTCGTGGGTTCGAATCCCACCAGCCCGACCACCCCGCCTTCGGCGGAAGATCCAGGACCCAAGAATCAAGACTTGAGGGGTTAGGATCGTCCTGTCCTTTCCGTTTGAGTTTTGAATCTTGAATCGTCCTTGGGCTTTGGTTCTTGAATCTTGGATCTTGTATGCCGAAGGAAGACCCTTTTCAGAAATCGCCGGACGAGTTCGATCCCGACCAGACGCTCTTTTTCCAACGCCGCAAGCAGAGCGTCAACCTGCTGCCGCTAATCGTCGTTTGCGTGCTGCTGCTCGGCAGCGGGGCGCTCATCGTGTGGGCGTTCACCCAGCCGGACAAGGCCGCCGCCGAGCGCGCAAAGGCCACGTCTGCCACCCACCCGGACGACCGCTCCATCCTCACAACCGACCAGGTCCGCGCCCCGCAAAACGCCCCACGCGCCCAGCCGGTGATTCCCCGCGCGCAGGCCGTGGATACGCCCGTGCCTTTTGACGCGTCCAAACCCGTGCGGTCGGCTTTGCCGGTCGGGACGATCCCGCCGCCCGCGACGCCCATCGGCGCGGTGCGCGTCGCCGCCGCGTTGCCCGTGGATGCTGCCGGCGACCTGCCGCCGACCGTGCCCGACGCCAACGCGCCGCTCAACCTCGACGTGCGCGACCCCGGCAACGCCCAGGTGCGCGACGACGTGTTGCGGCGCATCGACCTGATGCCCGGCGTCACCGCCGCCAACAAGGACAAGCTCTACGCCAGCGTCGATCATGCCCGCAGCATGGGCCGGGTGCTGACAATCCCCTTCGTCAAAGGCGAGATGGCTGTCCGCCCCGCCGACGTGGACCGCCTGCGCGGGCAGATCGCGTCCCCGGCGATCCGGGCGACGCTGGACGATCCGACGGCGGTGTTCGTGATCCTCGGTTACGCCGACCCCAAGGGCAGCGACAAGATCAACGCCGACCTGTCGTTGAGCCGGGCGAAGGCGGTGATGGACGCGCTGCGGGACCGGTGCGGCGTGCAGAACGTGATGCACACCGTGGCGATGGGCGGCTCGACGCTGTTCAGCGCGAACCAGGCGGAGAAGAACCGCGTGGTGGAAGTGTGGGCGGTGCTGCCGTGACTTTCCGCACGGTGGATCTCGTGATGCCACGCGGACATTCCGCTTGCCAAGGTCATTCAATGGACTTCCGACAAAAGTCGGAAAGTGTCCGCAGATTGCGCAGATTTTCGCAGATTAAGGAGAAGTGGAGGGACCGCCCGTCCCCTTTTCTCTCCCATCTGCGAAAATCTGCGCAATCTGCGGACACTTTTCTCTCTTGGGAGCACTTTTGTCGGAGATCTAATTTCGCAAATTTGAGCCATTGTTGGCAGACTGAGGACACGCGGAGAGGATAGCGTGTTTACACTGACTGTTTTGACTCGCCTTTCTTCCCGCTGTCGATGAGCCTTCCCGGGATGGACGACCCCTCTCCGACCGCCCAGGAGACCCCCGTGGCCGACGCCCCGCCCGCCACTCCCCCGCCCCGGCTGACCATCCTCGCCGGGCTGACGCCCGCCAGCCATACGCTGCGGATCGGTGAGACGGTGGTGGGTCGTTCCGCGGAAGCGGACGTGCAGTTGGCGCACCCGGAGGTTTCGCGCCGCCATTGCCGCTTCCTCTGGGATGGCGCGGAGGACGGCACCGTCGAGGACCTCGGCAGCCACTGGGGCACCAG
Organism: PVC group bacterium; assembly: GCA_903642295.1. Lineage (GTDB taxonomy): Bacteria > Verrucomicrobiota > Verrucomicrobiia > Chthoniobacterales > SZAS-18 > CAHJWO01. The sequence continues at coordinate 6,735 of CAHJWO010000140.1, forward strand.
GGTCAACGGGGTGGCATTGGAGGAAGGAACGCCCGTTCCGTTGCGGTCCGGCGACCACCTCGTCATCGGCCCCGTGTCAATCTTTTATGGATTTGCAGCCCCCTCCGCCGAAGAGGCCAACGCCATCATCGGCCACCCGGCCCAGCGCCGGGCAGGCAACTCGAAGATGCTCGTCGGCGGCACCGAGACGGAGGTCGTCTCGCTCGGAAAAAAAAGGCTGTCCTTCGGACGCGGCGCGGACATGGATGTGGTGCTGTCCGACCCCGGGGTGTCGCGCCAGCACGCCGCCATTGAACCGATGCCCGCGGGCTACGAGGTCAGCGACCTGCGCAGCAGCGCCGGTTCGCTCGTCAACGGTCGGCGTTTCGAGAAGCATCTTCTCGTCATCGGCGACCAGCTCCAGATGGGGCCGTTTTTCTTCCGCTTCGATGGCCGCGTGCTCGAACGCACCACCGACCTGCACAGCGTTTCCATCGAGGCCCGGCACCTGCGCCAGGACCTCGGCGGCGTACCCATCCTCAACGACATCAGCCTGCGGGTCGAGCGCGGACAGTTCGTGATGATCCTGGGGCCGTCCGGCGCGGGCAAAAGCTCCCTGCTCGAAACGCTGATCGGCCTGCGCCGCGCCGACGCGGGCGAGGTGCGCTACGACGGCGAGGATTTCTCCCGCGACCCGGAGGGATTGCGCTCCCTGCTCGGCTACGTGCCCCAGGATGATATCGTCCACCGCGAACTGACCCCCACGCAGGCCCTGGAGTTCAGCGCCCGCCTGCGCCTGCCCGCCGGGACGCCGGACCTGGAAATCCACAAGCTCGTCGCGCAGACACTTCATCGCCTGGGGTTGCGCGCGCGCCGCGACACGCCCATCCACCGTCTTTCCGGCGGCGAGCGCAAGCGCGTCAACGTGGGCGTGGAACTGCTGGATCGTCCGGCGGTGCTGTTCCTGGACGAACCGACCAGCGGGCTCGATCCGGCGAGCGAGTTCAAGCTGATGGAGCTGCTGCGCCACCTCGCCGACAGCGGCTGCACAGTCCTGTGTACGACGCACGTCGTGGAGAACGTTTATCTGTCCGACCGCCTGTTCGTGATGACCGGCGGGCGGCTGGCGTTCACCGGGACGGCGAAGGAGGCGCGCGAGGCGTTCGACGTGCAGAAATTGACCCTCCTCTACGACCGGTTGGAAGAACGCAGCCCCACCGAGTGGAACGAGCGATTCCGCCAACAGCAGGCCGCAGCCGAAGCGCGCGAAGCGGCGAGCAACGACGAAAATTACTCTTCCTTCGCGGCGTGGCAGGCGCGGCGACGCCACCCGAAGGAGCCGCCGACCGCCGCGCTGCCCGTGCTGCTGGTCCGGCAGTGGACCATCCTCCGCGCCGACTGGAAGAATTTTGCGTTGCTCTTTGTTCAACCGCTGGTCATCGCGCTGCTGGTGGCGCGGGCGACGGACGACGCGGCGCTCGCGCTGTTCTTCGCCACGCTTTCGACGCTCTGGTTCGGCTGTTCCAACGCCGCGCAGGAGATCGTCCGCGAGGTGCCGATCTACCGGCGCGAGCGTATGGTGGGCCTGGGCCGCCACGCGTATTTGCTGAGCAAGTTCGCGCTCTGGGGCGCGCTGACGGCGGGTCAGGGGATCGTTCTGTACGCGTGTTTGTGGGCGGCGCGCTGGGTGCTTTACCCGGACCCGGGCGAGGGCATCGCGCGGGGGATCGACGGGGCCGCGGGCTGGTATCTCGGCAGCCTCGTTTGCACGGCGTTCGCTGCGGTGGGGATCGGGTTCGCGGTGTCGGCGCTGGCGCGGTCCACGATGCAGGCGGTGATGGTCGTGCCGCTGGTGTTGATCCCGCAGATCCTTTTTTCGGGGTTGGTCGTGGAAACCAATCAGATGAGTTCGCCCGTGGTTTACGCGCTCACCGCACCGATGCCCAGCTACGCCGCGCAGACCATGACGGACGTGGGCGCGTTTGTTGGTCGGCCCGTCACGGGGGATTTGTACGGCGTCCACAAGAAGGCGGGCGATCATCTCCGGGATTTGCTGCTGCGCGAGTACGTTGCCCATCCGCCGCAACCGGACATGATCAAGGGCGACCTGCGCGCGCTGGCCGCCGAGAAATTCCGGATCGGGGCGGTTTACCAGCGTCGGGACGTGGGTTGGATCGCCGCCGGGAAGCTGCTGGCGTGGACACTCCTGGGGTATCTGACGGCATTTCTCGGGCTGCGGGCCAGGGAGCGGGGCTGAGAGCGCGTGAGGGCTGCCGGTTAAGGTAGGGAGGGCTCTCCGAGCCCTGCCCTGACTGTCCGGCGGCTGTGGCTTGGCCAGCAACCGTCCTCCAGAGAAGCAAGGGCAGGGCTCGGCGAGCCCTCCCTACCTTAACCGTTCCACGATGGCCGCACCCATCTCCCGCGTGCCAACCTGCTTTCCCTCGCCCGCGAAAATGTCGCCGGTGCGAAAGCCGTCGTCGATGGCCCCGCGCACGGCGACCTCGATGGAACGGGCCGCCGCTTCCTCACCGAAGGAATGCCGCAACATTAACGCCACCGAAAGAATCTGCGCGACGGGGTTCGCCACGCCCTGGCCCGCGATGTCCGGCGCGCTGCCGCCACTCGGCTCGTAGAGACCGAAACGGCGTCCATTGCCCGCCGCATCCTCGTCGCCGCGCCCTTGCCCGAGGCTGGCGCTGGGCAGCATCCCGAGCGAACCCGTCAACATCGCCAGTTCGTCGCTCAGGATGTCGCCGAAGAGATTTTCCGCCAGGATCACGTCGAACTCGCGCGGACGGCGGATCAACTGCATCGCCGCGTTGTCCACGTAGAGGTGCGAGAGCGTCACGTCCGGGTAGTCGCGCGACAGGTCCATCATGGTGCGCCGCCACAGGACGCTGTTTTCCAACACGTTGGCCTTGTCCACCGAGACGAGCCGCCGCTGCCGGGTGCGCGCGGCCTCGAAGGCGATCCGTGCCACGCGCTCGATTTCGCTGCGCCGGTAAACCATCGTGTCCACGGCCACCGGGTCGGCGGCTTCGTAGTCGGTGTACTTGGGCTGGCCGAAGTAGAGGCCACCGGTCAATTCGCGCACACAGAGAACGTCAAAGCCGCCCGCCACGATGTCGGGCCGCAGGGGCGAGGCGTGCGTCAGGCTCGGGAAGCAGACGGAAGGGCGCAGGTTGGCGAACAGGCCGAAGTGTTTTCGCAACGGCAGCAGGGCGGCGCGCTCGGGTTGCTGGGCCGGCGGCAGCGATTCCCATTTCGGGCCGCCGACGCTGCCGAACAGGATGGCGTCGGCCGCTTCGCACGCGGCGAGCGTTTCCGGGGGCAGCGCATGGCCGTCGGCGTCGATGGCCGCGCCGCCGACCCGCGCCTCCCGTTGGCGGAACCGGAGGGAAAAACGCGTTTCCACCGCCGCAAGCACGCGCAGGGCTTCTGCCATGACTTCGGGGCCGATGCCGTCGCCGGCGAGCACTGCGAGTTGGTATTCGGAGGACATGGACGAGCAAAATGGCGGACAGTCGAGGAAAGATCAAACGATTGCCAGGGACACGGAAGGCAGGAGGTTGGATGCGGGATGCGGGGCGCATTCATTCAAAATGATTATGCCAAAAAATATCTGTCATCCTGAGCGAGTGTAACGAGCCGAAGGACCTTCCACCAGCATGGTCCGATTGAATGCCTGAATACCAGAAATAGAAAGACGTTGGTTGTACTTTGAGCGGCTCCCCGAACGCCCCGTTGGAAGGTCCTTCGGCTCGTTACGCTCGCTCAGGATGACAGATATTTTTTGGCACGATCTTTTGCAGGTGCGCGTCCTCCCGCATCCCACATCCCATATCCTACATCCCACCAAAAACCTGAAAGCCCGGACCCGGGAGAATTTCTCCCAGGTTCCGGGCTTGTTTAGGACTTTCTGACTTCCGGGCCGATTCAGTTGCTCCGATCCGTCGCCGTCTCCTTGAAGGAGACCGGGGTATTGCAATTCCCCGGGGCGGGGTACTCCCCGGAGAGTTGGGCATCCTTCGGCTTCTTGAGGTGCAACGCGCCCTTTGCATTGTTGCGCCAGCCATTGATGTCGGCCACGTCGGTGCGGTTGTTGACGTTCTTCAGACCGGTGATCTGATCTTCCAACCCCGTGCCGTACTTCTGGCTGATGATCGTGGGTGTCACGAAGATCAGCAGGTCACGCTTGGCGCGGGCATTGAGGTGTTCCTGGAACAGGTAGCCCACGATGGGGATATCTCCGAGGATTGGCACCTTGGTCGTGCCCTTGGTCACCTGATCCTGCAGCAGACCGCCGATGGCCAGCGTGCAACCGCTCTTGATCAGCACGTTGGCTTCGAGGGTGCGGGTGTCGATGATCGGGCTGGAAACCTGCGCCCCGGCGAAGTTGAACACCTGATCGCCGATGCGGTTGCTGATCTCGGGCTTCACCGACA
>CAHJWO010000141.1 GCA_903642295.1 PVC group bacterium
CACCCGCCGGGCCGGCACCCGCCACCCAGGCGGGCCGCGAGGCCGCCGTGCTGGCGGAGCAGCGCCGCCTGCGCCGCCAGTTGGAAGCCTCCCTGCGCGAGGGGTTGCTCAGCGGGTCGTCGTCCACGGAGGACACCATCGTTTGCCAGCTCTGCGAATTACTCTGGGCCGATCACGCCTGCCTGTGGATGCTGCCCAGCGGACCGGACGAGGCGAACGACTGGAGCCGCCAGACCATCGTCTCCGAGGCCGTGGCGGAATACTATCCGCTCGTCGGCTACGCGGTCGATACCCCGCCCGAGGATTGGACCCGCTCCACACTGGAGCCGACCCTCCAGACCGATGGGGCAACCCTGTTTTCCGGCGCGCCCTTCAACCCCCCCAAAGAGGGCGAGCCGGATGCCTCCGCCTACGCGCGGTACCTGTGCATCACCTTCCGGGGGCGTCCGGGGCACAGTTGGCTGCTCCTGCTGGAACGCTACGGGGCGGCGGAAACCCCGGCCGCCCCGTGGACGGACTTCGACCGCGAGTTGCTCGAAGACAGCGGCAGCCTGCTGGCGATGGCGCTGGAGAACAACCTGCTCGCCGCCCAGTCCGCCGAGCGCGCGAGTTACCTGACCAACATGCTCAACTCGCTCGACGTGGCCGTCATGGTCATCGAGCAGCCGCCCGCGCCGGTGCCCGCGGTGGTGTCGCTGGTCAACCGGTCGTTCTGCGAGCTATTCGGCCTGGAACACGCGGAGGTGGAGGCGGAGAGCTACCTGCACTTCATGGATCTGGTCCAGCCCATCCTGCCGGACTGGGAGTCGCAGCTCGGCATCATCGAAGACCTGCTGGCCGATCCCACCGCCGAACGCATCGACGAGATCACGCTGGTGCCCACGGCGGAGGACGCCGCGCCCATCCACCTGCACCGCTTCGCCACCCCGGCGCGCGATGCGCAGGGCAACATCTTCGGGCGGATGTTCTTCTTCCGCGACATCACCTACGACAAGGAGGTCGAGCGCCAGCTCGTCCATTCGCAGAAGATGGACAGCATCGGCACCCTGGCCGGCGGCGTGGCCCATGACTTCAATAACCTGCTCACGACAATCCTCGGCTATACGGAATTGCTCAAGCGCGAGTTGAAGGACAACGAGAGCAGTGCCATGAAGCTGACGCAGATCGAGCGCAGCGCCAACCGCGCCGCCGAACTGACCGGCCAACTCCTGGCCTTCAGCCGCCGGCATCCCACGGTGCTGGACGTGTTCGACCTCAACGGCCTGGTGACCGAGACGATGGACATGATCCGTTCCACGGTGCCGACCTCCATCGACGTGCGCTTCCTGCCCGAGCCCGGGGTGCCCAACATCGAAGCGGATTCGACGCAGATTCAGCAGATCCTCATCAACCTGATCCTCAACGCCCGCGACGCGCTCAGCGGCAGCGGGACGATCACCATTTCCACGCGCATCGGCGAGGATACCCAGGCGGTTGACGGCGTGGCCGCGCTGGCGCAGTACGCCATCCTGGAGGTGGAGGACAACGGGGTGGGCATCCCCAAGGATGTGTTGCACCGCATCTTCGAGCCCTTCTACACGACCAAGGAAGTCGGCAAGGGGACGGGCCTCGGGCTGGCGATGGTGTACGGCATCATCAAGAAGCACAACGGGTTCATCGAGGTGACGAGCGCGCTGGGCGAGGGCACCAAGTTCTCGGCGTTTTTGCCCGTGACGCACAAAAGCTCGGAGGTCGGCGAGGCGATCAGCCGCGAGACCGTGCGCGAACTGCGCCAGCGCGACCTGGTGGTCATGGTGGTCGATGACGAGCCGGACCTGCGCAACTTTTGCGTGACGGCGCTGGGCGAGATTGCCACGAAGATTTTGACGGCGGGCAACGGCGTGGAAGCGCTCGAACAGTTCGAGCGGGCCGGGCGCAAGGTGGACCTGGTGCTCATGGATCTGACGATGCCCAAGATGAGCGGGCCCGAGTGTTTCCAGCGGCTGCGGGCACTTGACCCGGAGTTGCGGGTGCTGATTTCCAGTGGGTACAGCCTGGACATCGAGGCGGAGAAAATCCTGAAAGGCAAGGCGACGGGTTTCCTGCCGAAGCCGTACGATTTGAATCAGCTCATGGAGAGCGTCGAGCGGGCGTTGAACGCCGATAAGGCGCAGGCGGGGGATTGAGCTTTGCTCGTTCGGGCTCACCATCCCGAGTTGGACTTACCGCAGGGTCGCCAGCGCGTCCGCGATGGGCACGCTCCGACGCTGGCGGTCGATGAAATAACTGACCTCCTCGTAGCCCGCCGCGCGCAGATTCCCAAGGGCCTCCGTGTACAGGTCGCCGACGCGGCGTGGCTCGTGGGCGTCCGCGCCAATCACCACGGGGATGTTGCGCGCGTGCATCTCCGCCAGGATTTCCGGGCCGGGGTTCATCTCGCGCACCAGCTTGTTCTTGCCGGAGGTGTTGAGTTCCATCGCCGTACCCGTCGCGGCGATGCGATCCAGGGCGCGGCGAATGTCGTCCATGATGCGCTCGCGGTTCCATTCCCGGGGGTTCTGGTTCTTGACGAGGTCGGGATGCGAAAGCGTGTCGTACAAACCGGTCTCCGCCGCTTCGGCGAGATGCCGGAAGTACGTGCGCTGAAAGTCCGGCCAACTACCCTGAAAATACTCCGCCAGGTATTCTCCCGCGTGTTGGTGGACGGACCCGAGGACGTGATGGAAATGCGCTTTCTGGTGCAACTCCGAGATCCACCATTCGTAACCCGGCACGTACTCGCTTTCCAACCCGAGCAGCACATCCACGCGTCCGCGCCACTGCTCGGCGGCGGCCCGCACCAGGTCCACGTAGCGGTCGAATTCCGCCATCGCCATACGGATGTGGCTGCCGTAGCCGTCCGGCATCGGCGCGTGGCAGGTCACGATGATGCCCTTGAATCCCTTGCGTTCCGCCACGGCGGCGTACTCGCCCGGCAAGCCGACGGCGTGACCGCACAACGGCGTGTGCATGTGCGATTCGTAGAGCAGGGGAGGCAGCATTGCGGAAAAGGCAGAAGGCAGAAGGATGAAGGCAGAAGGATGAAGGCAGAAGGCAGAAGGCAGAAGTTTGGTGCCGATCCGGTTCACTCAAGCAGGCGCTGTCGCCACGGCAATCAGAGCGCGGGACGGTTGGAAGCCACTTGAAACATGCCACGAAATTCCGTGAATTGCCACGCGCCGCAAAATCCGCTCGCCGGGCCGCGGGTCGGCCTGTTAGCGTGCCGATCCGTGGAAGGGAACGCCATCATCCGCCCGGTGGAGGCAAGGGACGCGCCGGGCATCGCCGCCATTTACACCCCGAACGTCACGGAGAATGTCATCTCCTTCGAGCTGGAGCCGCCCGACGCGGCGGAGATGGCCCGGCGCATCGTCTCGACAACCGCCACGCATCCGTGGCTGGTCTGCGAACGCGCCGGAGAGATCGCCGGGTATGTCTATGCGAGCAGCCACCAGACGCGCGCAGCCTACCAGTGGTCGGCGAACGTCACGGTGTACATCGACGCCCGCCAACGCCGGGGCGGCGTGGGGCGCGCGTTGTACACGTCGCTGTTCGCGCTGCTGCGGTTGCAGGGGTTCTACAATGCGTATGGCGGGATCACGCTGCCCAATGCCGGGAGCGTCGGGTTGCACGAGGCGATGGGCTTTCGGTTGATCGGCGTTTACCGGCAGGTCGGGTACAAGTTCGGCGCGTGGCACGACGTGGGCTGGTGGGGGCTGGAATTGCAGGAGAAACCCGCCGAGCCGCCGCCCGCGCCGCTCACGACGGCGACCCTACAGGTGCACGCCGGGTATCGGGGTGCGGTGGAATCCGGTGTCGCGTCGCTCCGGATTTGAGAACGAGCAATCAGCGAGGGAAGAACGTCGCCAAGTCCAGGTGGAAGGCGGGGAATGCCTCCGAGGCGATAACTTCGGGAGCCACGTAGATTCGCTGCACTCCGTATTCACGACCAATGGGCTGCGTATGAACTTCAACGCGCCGTTCCTCAGGCAAGATAATCCAATATTCGCGCACCTTTGCCCCCGCGTAGATGGCACGCTTTCGATGGTCGAGTTCAACGCTGGAAATTGCGACTTCGATCACCAACTCCGCCGTGGCAGGATGCCCATGCGCGTAATCATCCTCCCGGGCGCGCACCACCGCCATGTCCGGTTCCGGTTCGGAATTGTCATGGGTGATTGGCTGTTCCTGCCGAAGCTTCCATTCCTCGCCGAGAACGGCTCTCAACCGGTCTGCTGCCCGTTGGGTCACCGCGCTGTGCAGCGGAGATTTGGACATCTTTTTGACAATGATTCCTTCGAGCAGTTCCACGTTCGTACCCACCAGACCCGCTTCGCCTAGAATCTGATATTGCTCGACGGTAAACCTCATCGCTTGCTCGCGGACCACCGGTTCATCCAGCAAAGAAGAATTGGCCATCGGACCCAGGTTAACTCAACCCGGTCCGATGGCCAATTCAAAACTCCTGCCGCCCGCTGCGCGGCGAAAGATTACGACACCTTCACGTCTTCTTCGGTGGGCGCTTCTTCGGGCGCAGCCGCCGTCTTGTCCGTGCCGATCTCCTCGCCCACCATGTAGCGGTTGAAGCGGCGGATGACGATGTTCTCGCCCAGCTCCGCGATCTTGCTTTTCACGAGGTCCTTGATGGTCTGGTTGTCCGTACTCTTGATGAACACCTGTTCCATCAGGGCGACCGTGCTGTAATACTTGTCGATCTTTCCCTCGACGATCTTCTCGACCATGTTGGCAGGCTTGCCGGCCATCTGGCTGCGGGCGATGTCGCGCTCCTTTTCGATCTTGTCGGCGGGCACGTCCTCGCGGTTGACCACCAGCGGGCTGGAGGCCGCGATGTGCAGGGTGATGTCCTTGACGAACTCGCGGAAGCCCTCGTTGCGCGCGACGAAATCCGTCTCGCAGTTGACCTCGACCAACACGCCGACCTTGCCTTGCAGGTGGATGTACGCGGCCACGACGCCTTCCTTGGCGGCCCGGCTACCCTTGCCTTCGGCCTTGGTGATGCCTTTTTTGCGCAGGATCGTTTCGGCCTTTTCGAGGTCGCCGTTGGCTTCGGTCAAGGCGCGTTTGCAGTCCATCATCCCCGCGTTGGTTTTGTCGCGCAGGGTTTTTACGAGTTGGGAACTAATGTCAGCCATAAGAAAAGTGGGAAATGGGAATCGGGAATGCGGAAGTAAAGAAGGAGCCGGAACGACAGGGAGAGGAAGCAAAGGCACCAGAAAAGGTCCCTCACTTCCGCGTTCCGACTTCCCACTTCCGCCTTTGGATCAGGCGGACACCCCGGTCAGGGCGTCGCGCTGCTCGCTCTTGGAGCCCTCGCCGCCGCCGGCGATGACCGCGTCCACCAGCTTGGCCAGGACCACGCGGATCGCGCGGATCGCGTCGTCGTTGCCGGCGATGGGGTGGGTGATGAGCGTGGGGTCGGCGTTGGTGTCCACGATGGCCACCGTCGGGATCTTGAGGCGGCGGGCCTCGGCGACCGCGTTGATCTCGCGGGCGGTGTCGATGATGACGATGGCGTCGGGCAGTTTGTCCATCTCGCGGATGCCGCCCAGATTACGCATGAGCTTGGCGCCCTCGCGGCCCAGGGCGGCAAGTTCCTTTTTGCCGATCATCTTGTACTCGGGTGCCTTTTCGATGTTCTCGATGTAATTGAGACGTTGCATCGACTTGCGGATCGTGGAGAGGTTGGTCAGCGTGCCGCCCAGCCAGCGTTGATTGACGTAGTACTGACCGCAGGCCTGCGCGGCTTCCTTGATGGCTTCCTGCGCCTGCTTCTTGCAGCCGACGAAAAGAATCTTGCCTTTGCGGCGGGCCACCGAGGTCAGGAACTCGGTCGCGTCCTGGAGCTGCTTGACGGTCTCGCCCAGGTTGATGATGTAAATCTGGTTGCGCGATTCGAAGATGAACGGCTTCATCTTCGGGTTCCAGCGCTTGGTCTGGTGGCCGAAATGGACGCCTGCTTCGAGCAGTTCGGTCATCAATTCGGTGGGCTGCGTGTCTTCGTTCATACGGGTCAGAGGCAGGCGGAAGTCAGAAAGGCGTGGGATGGGTTCCCGGGTCGTCCTCCCAGACGATGAAATGGTCTTTGCTTCGGCCTTGAGTTTTTGGTTTGCGTTTGGGTGTTAGGGACAAAAAACCGGCGTCGGTCGGACGCCGGAGAGGAACAAATATGGCAGGTTTGCACGGGGATGCAACTGCCGGAATGGCCAAAGTCACGGCTATCTCGCCAGCAATGCGCCGAATCGCGCCTCCGTTCAAAGCTCCAGCCACTGACGCAAATGTCCATCGAGGGTGGCGCGGTCGTGGCGTGTTAAACGGCCAATCACTTTCAAAACGAGGGATGATTTCACGGTGGCAAGCTGAGCTTTGACCGCGCTTAGAACATTCAGCCCGGAGGTTTTCCAGTTCGCCAGCGTAAAGGTGGCGTTAGTCAGTTGGGAGGTTAGCGGGACCACAAAAAGGTCCCCCGGGATAATTACCGCAGCCAATCACAATCGCGGGACGAACTTTGCGGCTGCTCAAATCCGTGAACGGAATAGGCAACAGCACGACATCATCGCGCGAGCAGTTCATTGTACACGTCGTCGGCGTCGTTATCCCATACCTCGCGCAGTCGGCGTTCCGATTGCGCGAGCCAAGCGGCACGTTCAATCTGCTGCTCTGCCGCATCAGGGAGGTGGGAGTCGTTGCCGGAGTCAGTTCGTTTCGGAGTTCCGTGGATAGGATGATCGTTTTCCACCGTGGAATCCTCCGGCCCCTCGATGAGACCAGCGTGTTTCATCATCCAACTTGGTGTGCCGCTGGATTTGGATTCAGCCGCAGCACTCTCCGGTACCGTAATCTCGACTTTTGTCCCATCCGGCACATGCACACCCGGCGGGAGTTTGATGGAATCGTTCTCGACGACGGCGGTGATGCTCATGGACAAAGGATGCCTTGGGCGATGGGTCGAATCAACGCCGACGAAAGGTCCTGCCGCCTCCGCAAACTGTCCGCGAGTGCAGCAAGGTGGAACTACCCTTTCCCTAACAGTCGGCCTTGGGTTAAATCAAGTGCAAAGCCGTTTCGCGTGTCTCTCCACTTGAGGGCAAAAATACATTTTTGGCTAAAGCCCCTCCCAGATGTCCGATGACTTTGAAAGCGCCGTTGCCCAATGGCTCCAATCCTCCAATCGGCACAACCAAAGTGCTGCTGAAGCGCAAGTAAACTCCTCGTGATTGTTCAACGCTGCTAAGCGTTGCCGTGCGGGGTAACGGCATGTAGCACGGCTCGTGAACGCCACCTTCGTTCTGAAACATTCCATCGCTTACAACCCGTTGCTTAGCGTCTAATAATCTGCAGCGGAGGATGTGCTTGCCTGCTGTCTTGATGAACTGTGTCTCGTAAGCCTCGGCCTCCAACGGTGAGGGAGGTGCGCAACCATCTTCTGTATAGATGCGCAGATGCTCCTCCGCGATCTCGTCAAGTTCACGAAAAAGCTCCGCGACGTCACGGAGTGATCTGTCGCAAGATTGTCCAACCAAAGGCGGAGCGCTGCCAATATAGCAGTTGTCCTCATCACTCCACACCGCTACTTCGAGGTAATCAGACACCTGGCATGGTGGAGTTCCCATTGTTTTGGATGCTTGGTTTTTGCTCATGGCTCCTCCTGACTTCGCGTGATTTTTTCTCTCACCTCTTTTTCCTGATAAGGCTTTGCGTCATCGCCTTCGTGACCTGAGATGGTCACCAAATTGCCTTTGCTGTCAGTGAAATTACGGTGGCTGCCCTTGCCCCCACGGTCAACGAAGCCAGCTTTTTTTGAGCTCCCGGATCAGTTGGCGAATCTTACGTGGCACAAAGAGGACAGCTTGAAACAATAATGCAGGCAGGCAATTGATGCAATTTGTGGTTCGAACTACCCGGAAGCACCACGCAAAAAATCCGGCATCAGTCAGATGCCGGATTTTTGCAGCGTTCTCAGTTCCGTGGGGAACCAACTTTTACGCCGGAACCAACTGGTCCTCGTTCATGGTCTCGCCAATCGGCTCGCCCAGTTCGACCAACTCCACCCCGCGATGGGTGAAGAAGCCCGTACCCGCCGGGATCAGGTGACCCATGATGACGTTCTCCTTGAACCCACGCAGGTTGTCCACCTTGCCCAGGGTCGCGGCTTCCGTCAGCACACGCGTCGTGTCCTGGAAGCTCGCCGCCGAGATGAACGAATCCGTCTCCAGCGAGGCCTTCGTGACGCCCAACAACACCGGCACGCCTTCGGCGGGCTTGCCGCCCTGTTCGCCGACGCGCTTGTTCTCGGCCTCGAAGTCGAGGCGGTCCACCTGGTCGCCCCAGAGGAGCGTGGTGTCGCCGGGCTCCGTGATCTTCACCTTGCGCAGCATCTGGCGGACGATGATCTCGATGTGCTTGTCGTTGATTTCCACGCCCTGTAGCCGGTAAACCTCCTGCACCTCGTTGACGAGGTGTTCCTGGAGTTCCTGCGGCCCGCAGATGTCGAGGATTTCGTGCGGCACGACCGAGCCTTCCGTCAACTGGCTGCCCTTCTTCACGAAGTCGCCCTTCGTGACGACCATGTGCTTGGACAACGGGATGAGGTGTTCCTCTTCCGCGCCGGTGATGGCGTCCTTGAGGATGAGCTTGCGCTTGCCGCGCACGCTGCCGCCGATCTCGACGATGCCGTCGATCTTGGCGATCTCGCACGCATCCTTCGGACGGCGCGCCTCAAAGAGTTCCGCCACGCGCGGCAAGCCGCCCGTGATGTCCTTCGTCTTGGCGATCTTGCGCGGGGTCTTGGCCAGCAGCGAACCGGCCTGGACTTCCTTGCCCTCGTCCACGATGACGTGCGCGCCCGCCGGGATGGAATAGGATGCGATGACGGTCTTCTTGGCCCCGAGCAGGACGATTTGCGGGTGCAGGTCTTCCTTGTGTTCGATGACCACTGTGCCCATGACGCCCGTCGCCTCGTCGGTTTCGCGCTTCATGGTGACGCCCGGGATCATGTCCCGGAACTCCACGCGGCCCGCCTTTTCGGTCAGGATCGGCACGTTGTACGGGTCCCATTGGGCGAGGGTATCGCCCTTCTTGACGGTCTGGCCTTCGCCGAACGAAACCACCGAACCGATGATCATGTTGTAGCGTTCCAGTTCGCGCCCGTCCGGGCCGTTGATCGACACCGCGCCATTCTTGGTCAACACGATGTGCGTGCCTTCCAGCGACTGCACGGAACGGAAGTCGTGGAAACGCACCTCGCCGTCGTTCTTCACCTTGATGATCGGCTGCTTGAACGTCTGGCTGGCCGTGCCGCCGACGTGGAAGGTCCGCATGGTCAACTGCGTGCCGGGTTCGCCGATGGACTGCGCCGCGATGATGCCGACGGCCTCGCCGAGCTTGACCATCTTGCCGGTGGCCAGGTTGCGGCCATAGCACTTGGCGCAGACGCCGCGCAGGCTTTCGCAGGTGAGCACCGAGCGAATCTTGAGCTGCTCGATGCCGAGCTTGACGACCTGCGCCGCCGGCCCTTCGTCCACCAACTCGCCCGCCTTGATGATGACCTGCTTGTTGACGGGATCAATCACCGTCTCGCAGCTCACCCGGCCCGAAATACGGGTGCCGAGGTCCACGACCTCTTCGTCGCCTTCGTAGATGGACTTGACCGCGATGCCGTTGGCCGTACCACAGTCGTCTTCGGTGATGATGACGTTCTGCGAGGCGTCCACGAGCTTGTGCGTGAGGTAACCCGAATCCGCCGTCTTGAGGGCGGTGTCGGCCAGACCTTTCCGCGCGCCGTGGGTGGAGATGAAGTATTCCAGCACCGTCAAGCCCTCGCGGAAGTTCGAGGTGATGGGCTGCTCGATGATCTCGCCCGAGGGCTTGGCCATCAAACCGCGCATCCCCGACAACTGCTTGAGCTGCTGGCGGTTGCCGCGCGCGCCGGAATCGACGGCCATGAACACGGGGTTGACTTCCTTGCGGCCGTCGTTGTGTTCGAGGGTGCGGAAGAGCACGTTGGAGATTTCGTCACCGGCGTGGGTCCAGATGTCGATGATCTTGTTGTAACGCTCGCCGTCCGTGATGATGCCGCGGCGGCGCTGCTTGTCCACCTCGCCGATCTGCTTGTAGGCGCGCTCCAGCTCGACCTTCTTTTCGCCCGGGATGATCATGTCGAAAATCCCGATGGAAATCCCGGCCTTGGTGGCCTCGGTGAACCCGAGTTCTTTCAAGCGGTCCAGCGTCTCGACCGTGCCCTGCTGGCCGGCGAGTTGGTAGGTCTTCAGGATGATGTCCGAGAGCTGCTTCTTGCTGGCGACCTTGTTGAAGAAGCCCATGCCCTCCGGCCAGATCTGGTTGAAGCGCACGCGGCCCGTGGTCGTCTCGATGATCTTCTTTTCCGGGTCACCGAAGAGCGTCGTCTTGCCGTAATCCGGATTCTTGAACCGGATGCGGTCGTGCGTCTTGAGCGAGCCTTCCGTGGTGGCGAACTCGACTTCCGATGCTTCCGCGAAGAGCGGCAGGCGCGCGCCGTCCACCGGCTTCAGGCCGCCAACGGCCCGGGGGTTCTGCGTGATGTAATAGCAGCCCAAGGTAATATCCTGCGACGGGGTCGTGATCGGCTTGCCACTCGAAGGCGAGAAGATGTTGTTGGGAGCCAGCATCAACATGCGGGCTTCCATCTGCGCTTCGATGGACAACGGAACGTGGACCGCCATCTGGTCGCCGTCGAAGTCCGCGTTGTAGGCAGTGCAAACGAGCGGATGGATGCGGATGGCCTCGCCCTCGATCAGCATTGGCTCGAAAGCCTGGATCGAGAGACGGTGCAGGGTCGGGGCGCGGTTGAGCAGCACCGGGTGGCCCTTGGTCACCTCTTCGAGGATGTCCCAGACCTCCGGCGTCTGGCGCTCGATCATTTTCTTGGCCGAGCGGACGGTGTGGACATACCCCATCTCCTTCAAGCGGCGGATAATGAACGGCTCGAACAGCACGAGCGCCATCTTCTTGGGCAGGCCGCACTGGTGCAGCTTGAGTTCCGGCCCGATCACGATGACCGAGCGGCCCGAGTAATCGACGCGCTTGCCGAGCAGGTTCTG
>CAHJWO010000142.1 GCA_903642295.1 PVC group bacterium
TCCAGGTGGATGGCGATCTCCGAGCGCCATGTGTTCCCTGCGGCGCAGCCGCCATGCTGCCAGGCCTTTTAGACCGCGGCGCGGTCACGAAAACATGGCGCTCGGAGATCGCCATCCACCTAGACTCTATTTCGCAGATGCTTAGGCGAACGAAAATCGTAAAACAAGGCGAATAGCCCGCCTCTACTCTTCATGCTCTCTCCAACCGCCCATCCCGCAACCGAATCCGGCGGCTCGCCATCCCGGCAACCTCCTCGCTGTGCGTGACGATGACCAACGTCGTCAACGCCTGCGTCGCCACCTGCCGCAACACGTCCAGGACCCGCCCTGCGCCGACCGAATCCAGGTTGCCCGTCGGCTCGTCGGCCAACAGCAGACGCGGCCGATGAATCAGTGCCCGGGCAATCGCGGTGCGCTGCATCTCGCCGCCGCTGAGCTGATGCACGAAATGTCCGGCGCGCGGAGTCATGCCCACCAGGTCGAGCAGCGCCATCGCCTTGGGTCGGGTGCGCGAGGGCGGCTCGCCGGCCAGCAACAGCGGCAGGCTGACGTTTTCGAGCACATTCATCGTTGGCAGCAGGTTGAAGAACTGGAAGACGATGCCCAGGTCCCGGCGGCGGTATTGAGTCAAGGCCCGTTCGTCGGCGCTGTGCAGGGGTAGGTCGCCGATAAAGATTTCCCCGGCGCTGGGGGTGTCCAGCCCGCCGAGCAGGTGCATCAGCGTGCTCTTGCCGCAGCCGCTGGGGCCCATGATGGCGACGAACTCCTTGTCCGCGATCTCCAGCGACACGTCGTCCAGCGCGTGGACCCGACTCTCGGGCGGGCCGTAGTGGCGGGAAACGTGTTGGAGGCGGATAGCGGAGGACATGGGAAAGTAGATGCAGGATGCAGGATGCAGGATGCAGGATGCAGGAGGCAGGAGGCAGGAGGCAGGAGGCAGGAGGCAGGATGCAGGATGCGGGAGGCGGGAGGCAGGAGGCAGGATGCGGGAGGCAGGATGCGGGATGTACGAGGTGCGAAGAAGGCAGGGATTGGGCCGACCACCATCTCATCCATGTCTTTTCAGCCCCCCGTGCTTGATTCCTGCGTGCCCTCCTCAGATACGTACCACGACCGTATTCTGTTGCACGCTTTCATCCACCTCCCCCATCCCTCAATCCCCTATCCCTCATCGCACATCTCACATCCAGCATCCTGCCTCCTGCCTCCTGCATCCTGCCTCCTGCATCCCGCATCCCGCCTCCTGCATCCTTCTCCTTGCCGAAGGCCCGGACTGGCTCGTCGTCAGCAAGCCCGCGCATCTGCTCGTCCACCCGACGAAGCCCGGCGGACCCGTCACCCTGCTCGATCTCCTGCGCCAACTGCTCGCCGGTGAACTCGCCAGCGCGGGCACCCAGGTCTCGCTCATCCACCGCCTGGACCGCGAGACCAGCGGCGCCGTCCTCGTCGCCAAGACCCCGGCGGCGGCGCGGCGGTTCTCGCTCGACATGATGCGCGGGCGCATCACCAAGGAATACCTCGCGCTCGTGTGGGGTTGGCCGGAGTGGGACGCGCTCACCGTGGATGCCCCGCTGCTGCGCCAGGGGACGCGCCTGCCCTCCGCGATCTGGCTCAAGCAGATGGTCCATCCCGACGGCGCGGCGGCCCGGACCCGGCTGGAAATCGTGCGGCGTTTCGAGCGGGACGGTGGGCGTTTCGCCCTCGTCCGGGCGCATCCGGAGACGGGGCGGACCCACCAGATTCGCGTGCATCTGGCGTCCAGGGGCCATCCGGTCGTTGGCGACAAAATCTACGGGCCGGACGAAGGCTGCTACCTGCGTTTCATCGAAACCGGCTGGACCCCGGAGCTTGCCCGCGTGCTGCTGCTGGACCGCCACGCGTTGCACGCGCACCGCCTGGAGTTCGACGCCGAACCCGGGCGGCGCATCATGGTCGAAGCACCGTTACCGCCGGACCTGGCGGCGATGGCCGCCCCCTCAAGGTAGGGACGGCTGTCCCAGCCGTCCGTGATTGGACTTCCGACAAAAGTTGGAAACTGTCCGCAGATTGCGCAGATTTTCGCAGATTGAGGAGAAGGGGAGGGACCGCCTGTCCCCTTTTCTCTCTTCAATCTGCGAAAATCTGCGCAATCTGCGGACAGTTTTCTCTCTTGGGAGCTCTTTCGTCGGAAATCTATTGTCTGGAAAACATCCCGGTCAACTCACGCCCCACCGACGGAACAGATGGACGGCTGGGACAGCCCTCCCTACCGTCTCTCCCGGTACAGCGCCGGATCGACCGCCTGCGCCATCGCCGCCTCATCCAGACCACCGCCCAAAAACGCGTTTACCCGCGCCGCTTCCGCCGCCGGGTCCGCCACCAGCGCGGGATACTGCACCGTCAAGACTTTGAAATCCGGCTTGCTCGCCAGCAGACGCTCCACACGCTCCAACTGGTCGAGGAACAGCTTGCCCAACTGCGCGTCCGGCAAGGACGCGCTCGCCTTGCCCTGCCGTGCCAGCATCGCGCGCTGGCTGGCGACGACCTCCTCCACCGGTCGGCGCATCATGATCACCCGAAACTCATTCTCCCCGCCGCCCGGCGCGGCCAGGTCCGGCAGCAGCAGGTGGATGATCTTGACCGCCTTACCCCGCGCCTCCGGCAGCCAGGAGCGGTCCGCCTTGAGCCGCTTGACCGCTTCCAGTTCCAGATAGCCGCGCGGATTGGAATCGTCGGAGGCCCGCCGGGCGTCGGTCAGCGGCGGGACGCCCCCGGCGGCGAGGGACTGCATCATCAGCGAGGTACCCGAACGGGGCAGCCCGCTGACCACGGTGATGAAATCGTTCGACGATGGCACTAGTGGGTTGGCAGAGGGGTTGACGGGGCGGCTGCGCCAGCGGTCGGCGTCCTCTTCCCCGCGCCCTTACGCAGGTTGCGGCGAAGTTCGAGGGCAACGGCGATGTGCTGGCGCGCCCGTTCCTCATCGTGCTTCACGAGCCGGTAAAGACGCGCCAGGCAACGGTGTGGGTAAGGGTTCTTTGGTGCCACCTCGGCGGCAACCTCGAACGCCCGGATGGCCCAATCGATCTGCTCGCCCGCAATCAGGGCCAGGCCGAGATGCACGTGAGTTTGGGGGCGATGATGCAGCAGCGCAGCGGAGCGGGTATGCTCGTAGATGGCATCCTCGTACCGACCCTGCCGACGCAAGGCGACACCCAGCGCATCGTGCGCTTCCGCGTTTTCCTCGTCCCTTTCCAGCGCCTTGCGCAGGGTCGCTTCCGCGTCGGCGACCAGACCGCGCCGCAGGTAGGCCTGCCCGAGCACGGTGTGCAGATGCGAAAGAGGCAGCGATTCATTCTGCAAGGGCTCCAGCATGGCAATCGCTTCTTCGATCCGGCCTTGGGCCAGCCGGATCTGCCCGCGGATCAACCGCGGCAGCGGCGAGCCCGCCTCGTCGGATTTCACGGCGTCGATGGCCTCCTCGGCTTCGGCGATGCGGCCCAGGGAGAGGAGACAGAGGGCGATCCGACAGCGCACGTTCGGACGCTCTCCCGAGTCCAGCAGTTCCTGCAAGACCGGCAGCGCTTCCGCCAGGCGGTCGGTGGAAAAGTACACCTGGGCCAGGTTGCTGCGCCGGTCCCACTCGGCGTCGGCGACCAACTTGGCCGCACTGTCGTTTTCCGACAGCGTAATGTAGCCCAACTCCGCCAGTTGCAGCAACGCCTGCCGGGCGGCCCAAGGGTCGGCTTCCTCGGCGGTCGCATCCCGGTGCATGCCGTCCTGCGGATGGGGCGGCTCGTAGGAGGGGATCCGCTCGACTTCGACGGGTTCCTGGAAAATTCGGGTGAGCACCCGTCCGTCCATGTCGTCGGCCACGGGCAGTCCGAGCAGCGTCAGGACCGTCGGTGCGATGTCCAGCAAGCTCGCGCCGTGGATCAATTCGTCGCGCTTGATAGCCTCGCCTGCGGCCACGAACACGCCGTGCGGCCGGTGCCACGCGACCGGGTTGCGGTCCACGCCGATCTTGACGGCTGCCTCCCGGGTGTGCTCCTCGACGTGCGGGCGCAGGTGATCGCTGTAGAACCCATGGTCCGAAAGCAGGATCACGGTCGTTTCCCGGCCCACCATGTCGAGCAAACGGCCCAGCATCATGTCGTGATAGCGGTAAAAGCAGTTCACGATCTCTCCGTAGAGTTCGGCGTCCTCCGCGCTGACGTGGCCCATGGCGGGTGGATGGTATTCGATGAACTGGTGGCACGCGTGGTCGATGGTCGTGTAATAAACCGCCAGCAGTTCCCAGTCATCCTGAGCGGCCAGATGCGTGGCGGCATTGTGGGTGGTCGCACACTCCGCCAGGAGCTTGACCAGCGTGTCCAGACGCGGGTCTTCCAGGTCAACCGGTTTTTTTCCCGGGAAGAAGGCGAACACCTGCTCGAGGCTCAAATCCGTGGGATGAACGCGCAGGTCGTCGGACCATTCCCGCAATTCGGCGGGATGGACCGAGCGAAGGTGCGGGAGGACCTTGCCGGGCTCCTCGGGCATGAAGGACACAAAACGGTCGCTAAAGACCGTCCCGTTGATCGGCTCGGCTGGCTGGGAAGCGTACCAGTTCACGACACCGGATCGCATCCCTCGCTGACTGAGGATGTTCCAGAGGGCCTTGGCCTTGCGGGAGGTGCTGCTGACGGCACGAACGCCTTCCTGCTCGGGGATGGGTTCGACGAAGCCGAGAATGCCGTGTTTGTCGGCATGTTTCCCCGTGGCGATGGAGTTCCAGAGAATGGGGGAGATGATCGGTTGGAGGGTCGTGACCTTGCCGCTGACTCCGCGCTCGACGAGCTTTTCGAGCACGGGCATCTTCCCGGCTTCCATCAGCGGGTGGATGAGGTGCCAGTCGGCGGCATCCCAACCGATCAGCAAGACGCGTTGCGTCAATCGTTTGCCCATGTTCGCGAAAGGATGAAAACAAAAAAATTCCCGGCACCATCGATCATGGTGCCGGGAAAATCACGAAGCTTTGCGTGGGAGACGGAACTTACTCCGCTTTGGCGGCGGCGCGGCGGCGCTTCAAGCCGAGACCCACGCAAGAAGCGGCACCCAGAGCCAACGCAGCCAGCGAACCAGGCTCAGGCACTGCGGCCGGAATGGCGGGAACGGTGATCGCTGCCCCGGTGTTTTCGTAGGCGAGGCTGATGAATCTGATGCCGCCCGGGTTGGTCGCGCTGACATAGGGGTCGGTTTCCAACTGGAGGTAGCCGTAGTCGATCTGGTCCGTGCCAGCCGTGAACCTGAACCCGATCGTTTCCGCCACCCCCGCCTGGCCGAGGTAAGCCGTAAACCCGTAATTCTTGCCTTTATAGTTGGTGACGATGTGGCCGAGATAGCCAGCCGTCTGGTAGAAACTGGAGTCCCCCCCAATGACATAACTGGTCTTCAACGAGAACGCGTAGGTCTGGTTGTGGGTGGCAGCGATGTAATAACCGACCGGCGCACCAGGGGACGTGGAGGTGCCGCCGTAGAAGAAGGATTGCAGGACGGTCCCGCCTGTGGCGGTGAAATCACGAAAGCGGACGGAGATATCGCGTACTCCGTCTCCATTCAGATCAATATTGCGAGTATTCGCCGCGGTGATCGTGGAGGAGGTCGTAGGTGCCGCTCCGACAACGTTCGCCGGTAAAGTGACGTTGACCACCGCGCCATAAGCCTGTGATGCCCCTGCCATTGCCGCTGCCCCAGCCAGCCCCTTGATAACCGTGTTTTTCCTCATGGGGCGTGATTTATCCGTTTTCGAGAACGGAAGTCAATGAAAATTTACGAGCTTACAAAAACTGACAATCACCGGGTGGCCGCTTCTCGGGCCGACCTGGAGCCGACCACGGCGGAGCTACGCTCTCTGCCGTCGCTCGCGCGGGGCAGTTTTTTTGCGGGTGGGTACACAGGCACTGCTTGCCTCTGCCCGCGTCAACGTGGACGATGGTCCACCTGAATTGGCCGATCCGTCGCGCGCCCGCAGCGCCGTTTGCCGACCCGGATCGTGGCCAAGCTCATCTCCACCAGCCGACCCCATGACCAGCGTCCAGGCAGGATACGAAAACACTCCCTACCCGCATTACATCCACCCGCTGACCGACGTGGCGCGTCTGGCCGCGCTCGGGCAGATTTTTGGAATGCAGCCGGCCGCCCCGCACGCGGCGCGCGTGCTGGAGATCGGCTGCGGCGCGGGCAGCAACTTGCTGGCGATGGCAGCGCGCCTGCCGGGCAGTCAGTTCCTGGGCTTGGACTTCGCCGGCCCCGACATCGTCTCGGCGAGCGCACTCGCAGCCGAAGCCGGGTTGAAGAACGTCGAGTTCCGCCAGCAGGATTTGCTGACCTGGCAGCCTGGAGATGCCCGCTTCGACTACCTCATCGCGTGGGGGGTTTTCTCGTGGGTGCCCAACGAGGTGAAGAATCGGCTCCTGGCGCTTTGCCGCGAATGCCTCGCCCCGCAGGGGATCGCCTGCATTTCCTACATGACCTACCCGGGCTGCAAGCAGTCGGAAACCTTGCGGGATCTCCTGCTGATGCGGACGGCAGGCTGCGCCGGAGCGTCGGAAAAGATCGCGGCGGCGCACCAGACGCTCGATTTCCTCGACCGGGCCTGTGCCACGCTCCCCCCGGAGATGGCGCACGCCGGATTCCTGCGCTCGGAGGTAGGACGGATTCGACAAAAGGAAGGGCACTTCCTGCTGCACGACGACCTGGAAGTCAACCGCGACCCGTTTTACCTGCTGCAATTCACGAGTTGGGCCGGCCGGCACGGGCTCCGCTACCTGGGCGACGCCGAGTTTCACGCGATGCTGCTGGAAAACCTGCCGGCCGAAACGGCCCGGGAACTCGCCGCGATGAAGCTCGGCCACCTGGAAACCGAGCAGATGATCGACTACGTCGTCAACCGCTCCTTCCGCGCCACCTTGCTGGCCGGCGTGGAGGCGACGGACGGAGCGTTGCATCCGGAGTCGCTGGCCCGGCTTTGTTTCCAGGCGCGCTTGCAGCCGGACGGTCCGTGGCAGCCGGGCGATCCGGAAGGATATTTTCTGACGACCGGGGGCAAACGCGTGGCCCTGCGTGCGCCGGTGCTGATCGCGTTTCTACGCGCGCTGGCGGAGCACCCCATGGCCTTCACCCCGTTCGCCGAAATCCTGCGGGCGGCGCAGGCCGCGGTGGGGCGGGAATTCAGCGACGACCAGAAGGCGCTGCTCTGCCGAAAACTGCTCTCGCTGTACGGGGGGCGGAACGTGGAGATTTCCGCGTCGCCCTTCCTCCCGTCCGCGACTCTGCACACCCATCCGCGGCTGACTGCTCTGAACGCGGCCCTGGCGCGGCAGCGGGGAATCCTGGCGACCGCCTTTCAGGAGGCCGCGCAACTCGGTCAACCCGAGCAGGCTTGCTGCGCGCGGCTCGACGGCACCCACGGCAGGGCGGAATTGGGTGCTGCCACCGGCTGGACGGGAGAACAAGTGGACGCCTTTCTGCACGTGTTGCGCCGGACCGGCTGCCTGGCGGGCTAAGTATGTACGAGCAGGTTTCCAGGTGGATGGCGATCTCCGAGCGCCATGCTTTTCGTGACCGCGCAGCGGTCCAAAAGGCCTGGCAGCATGGCGGCTGCGCCGCAGGGAACACATGGCGCTCGGAGATCGCCATCCACCTGGAAACCTGCTCGTATATACTTAGGAGGGATTCGCAATCCCCGGCCAGTACGCTGCCTGCCGGACACCCGAGGCTGCGGCGCACAAAAAAAGCGCGTCGCGGACTCATCCGCGACGCGCTTGGCTGAACCACAAAAAACTTACACCACCGCGGCCTTGGCCGCAGCCTTGCGGCGACGGAAGGCGGCGATGCCGCCCACGCCACCGGCGGCCAACAGCGCCAGCGTGGAGGGCTCGGGAACGGCGGGCTGCACGGCCGTCGTGATCGCCGTCGTGGCCGTCGTCTGGTAACCGCCACCGATCAGCGTGACGGCACGGGCGTTGGCGGCGGTGTTCAAGGCGACCGTCATCTGGAGAAAGGCATAATGGGTGGCGTTGTCCGCGCCGAGGAAGTTGATGCCCAGGTAGCCGGAGTTCTTGTTGGTCTTGGCCCACTTGCTGCCCGTAAAACCGTTCCCGAAAGCAAGGGTGCCGCCTTCCAGGCTCGACTGCGGACCGGAAACCGTGACATAGGTTTGCGTGGGACCAACCGTCGCTCCCACCGCGAGGCGGGAAGGATAGCGGTACAACCCACTGCTGGCGGCGGCGGCGGTAACCCCGATGAAATTGAGCGGGTGAGTGACTCCGCCGTTGACACCCGCGGTGATCACCGAGTAGTTGCCCGTAGCGCTCACCCCTTCGTTGCGGATGAAGAAATTCAGCACGTTGATGCCGGTCCCGGTGAGGTTGAACGTTCCGTTATTGGCCAGGTAGAGTGAAAACTCGGCAGGGGTAGTGTCCGTCGTCGTGGTGTCGGCGAGCACCGTGCTGCCGAAATTGGTGTAAACCACCGCGGCATCCATCGTGGTGACGGCGCCTGCCAGCACGGCGGTGCCGAGACCCAGCGCGGCGTAACGACGGAGATTGGTTTCCTGTGCGGCGTTCAACTGTCGATGATTGACTTTTCCCATAAATTTGAATTTCCCTGTGAGCGATTGGTCGCGGCGATTCGGTTTAATTCGCGTCGATATAGCCGCTCGAAATTTTCGAGGCAAGAATAAAATAAAATTTTTTCGCGCGGTGCGATCTTGGTTCGTCCCGGCGGACTTTGGTGCCATGTTCCGCCTGTTTCCGTCGTGCAGAGTATTTTTCCAGGGCCACCCGACATGAATCTTTCCGCACCGTCTCCCAACTCCCTCCGCCGACTGCTGCTCATCGGGTGGGACGCCGCCGACTGGCAGATCATCGATCCCCTCCTCGAGGCGGGAAAAATGCCGAACCTCAACCGGCTCATCGAGGGCGGGGTGATGGCCAGCGTGGCCACGCTGCACCCCATCGTTTCGCCCATGCTCTGGACGAGCATCGCCACCGGAAAACTCGCCGACAAACACGGCATCCACGGCTTCACCGAACGCGATCCGCACAGCGGCAGCGCCCGCATGGCCACCTCCACCTCGCGGCGCACCAAGGCGCTCTGGAACATCTTCCAGCAATCCCTCGGGTGGCGTTGCAACGTGGTCGCCTGGTGGGCCGGACACCCGGCGGAACCCCTCGACGGCGTCACCGTCGCCAACCCGTTTTTCCGCTGCCGCAAGGAAAACGGCAAATGGCGCGTGCCTCCCCACTCCATCCATCCGCCGGAAGCCGCCCGGGACCTGCTGCCTTTGTTGTTGGGGATCGATGAAGTTGACCCTTCCATGGTACTCCCCTTCATTCCGCGCGCCGCGGAGATCGACCAGAAAAAGGATTCGCGCCTGGAAACCTTCGCCAAGCTGCTGGCCGAATGCTGCAGCGTCCAGGGGGTCGCCACGGGCTTGATGGAACGGGACGACTGGGATTTCACCGCGGTTTACTTCGACTCCATCGATCATTTCGCCCACGCCTTCATGCCTTTCCACCCGCCCCGGATGGAACACGTCAGCCCGGAGGATTACGAGACGTACAAGGACGTGATGGCGGGCGTGTATCAATTCCACGACATGATGCTCGGGAGCCTGGTCGCACTGGCCGGACCGGACGCCACGGTGGTCCTGTGTTCCGACCACGGCTTCCAGAGCGGGGTCCTGCGGCCCATCGGCAACCCGCGCGAACCGGCCGGGCCCGTGCTCTGGCACCGGGAGTTCGGCATCCTCGTCATGAACGGGCCGGGCCTCCAGCGTGACGAGCGCATCTACGGGGCGACCCTGCTCGACATCGCGCCGACCCTGCTCACGTTGGCCGGCCTGCCCGTGGGCCGCGACATGGACGGCAAGCCGCTCCTGCAGGCCCTGGTTTCTCCCGTCGCCCCGGAGCCGATTCCCTCGTGGGACGACGTGCCCGGGCGCGACGGCCGCCATCCGCCCGGCTTCGACCCGGAGGACGCCGACGAAAGCGCCGAGGAAGTGCTGCGCCAGTTCGCCGCGCTGGGTTACATCAATGACCCGGGCACGGACCGGGCACGGTCCGCCGCGGACGCCGAGCGGGAAAACCATTACAACCTGGCGGCAGTTTATCTGTCCACGGGCCGCGCGGCGCAGGCCGTCGCGCTGCTCGAACCCCTCGTGGCGGGCTATCCCTGGGAGACGCGCTACATCCACCAACTCGCCAATGCGTACCTCAAAGCCGGGCAGTTCCGGGCCGCGCACGATCTGCTGGACCGGGCCTACCCGAAAGGGACGCTCGACGCGCCGCCGCCCATCGTCGTGATGCACCTGTGGGCCCGGGCCAAGCAGCGCCTAGGCGACCACCAGGGCGCGGCGGAGTTTCTGCTCTTCGCCACCGAGCGGATGCTGCTTTCCAGTGCCCTGTGGGTCGAAAACGGCTGGCTGTGGCTGGACCTGGGCGCGTTGCAGGCCGCCGAACGTTCCTTCCGCCGCGCCGTGGAACTCGACGCCGACGCCGCGGCGGCTTTTCACGGTCTGGCGCACCTCCACCTCCGCCGCCGCGAGAACCTCGCGGCCATCGACGCCGCGCTCCAGGCGGTGCAGCGGCTCTACCACCTGCCCCGGGCGCACCTTTGCCTCGGGGTGGCCCTGGCCCGCGAAGGCCGCGACGACGAAGCGTTGATCGCGTTCCAGCGCGCCGTGCAAATGGTCCCGGACATGGTGGACGGGCACCGTTGGCTCGCGGCGATGTACGCCGTCCGTCGGCCTGACCCGTTGCGCGCCGACGTTCACCGCCACCTGGCCGAGCGGCTCAGCCGCGAACGGGCCCAGAAAACGGCAGCCCGGCGCGCGCTGGCGGAATCCCGGCGGCCGATCCCCGACCTTCCGCCCGCCCCGGAACGCGAACGCCTGGGCAACGACGCCCGCCCGCTGCCGGTGCCGCCGGGAAGCTCCGGGCGGACGTTCGTGATCGTTTCGGGTCTGCCGCGCTCGGGCACCTCGCTGATGATGCAGATGCTCGCCGCCGG
>CAHJWO010000143.1 GCA_903642295.1 PVC group bacterium
CCGCCTCCACCTCCTGCACGCATGGTCCCCATGTTCGAGTTGTTCCCCTCTCGCTCCATCTCCCCGGTAGTCATCGTGTTATTGGCGTCGTCCACGCTCGACGGCTGCGGAATATTCGAGCCGGTCATTTTATGGCGCGTGGCGGTATATGAACCGCGTTTCGGTTGGTTGGTATCCGTTGTATTGCAACCCGAGGCCAGCAAACACACTCCCACCATCAACCCTAGTTGTGTAGCGAACATGATTTTCATCACGGCAGGCGTTTAACGTCAAAGTAACGCGATGTCAATCGCAACACCGTGGACAATCGCTGGTCATTTTCCAAGCGACCCGATAAGCACTTAACGGTCTCTGGAAAGGATCGGTTCGCGCCGCGCCGCGCCCTCGACAACGGCGGCGGAGGGGGCGCCCGGATGGGTCCGCGCCAGAAAGCGCGCCAGCAACGTGGTGGCCGCGAACGCGAGCCCCGCCGCCAGACCCCACCAGATTCCGAGCGGCCCGTAGTGCCCGACGATCCCGAGGAAATACGCGGCGGGCAGGGCGACCAGCCAATACGAGACGAAGGCGAGCAGGGTCGGCACGCGCATGTCCGGCAGGCCGCGCAGGGCGCTCAGGCTAACGACCTGGGTGCCGTCGAAGACCTGGAACACCCCGGCCACCAGCAGCAGCTTCGCGGCGAGGGCAACGGTTGGCGCGTCGTGGATGAACAACCCGGCCAGCCGTCCCCCGCCCAGCAGGAAGCTCACGGCAAAGAGGCTCATCAACCCTATCGCCATCCCGATCCCGCCGAGGCCGATCAGACGGACGCCCCGCCAATCTTGCGCGCCGACGGCCTGGCCCACGCGCACGCCTACCGCCGTGGCGATGCCCAGCGGGAACATGAACGTCAATGCCGCGTAAGAGACCGCGACCTGGTGCGCGGCCAGGGAGGCCGCGCCGAACCAGCCCATCATGATGGCGGCGATGGTGAACGTGCCCACTTCCAGCAGCAGTTGCAGGGCGACGGGCACGCCGATGCACCCCTGGTTCCACAGGCGGGTCCACGAAAGCCGGGCCAGCCACCGCACAGGCAGGGCGGGTCGGAAGTGCGGCGAGCGCAGCACCGCCGCCAGCGTGGCCGCCAGCACCAGCAGGCGCGAGCCCAAAGTCGCCCAGCCCGCGCCGACGAGCCCCATCGCCGGAGCACCCAGGTGACCGTAGATCAAGACCCAACTGCCGAAGATATTGAGGACCACCGCGCCGAGCATCGCCAGCATCGGCAGCAGCGGGCGCGAAAGCGCCTCGCAGTATTGCTTGAGGCATTGCCACGCGAGCGCGGGCACCATCGACCAGCCGATGATGTACAGGAAAGGACGCGCGGCCCGGAGCACTTCCGGCGGCTCGCCCACGCGGTTGAGCAACGGAAAGCCGAGCGTCAATAACCCGATCATGACCGCGCTCGCGGCCAGGCTGATCGCTAGGCCATGCCGCAACGTCTCGCCTGCCTCGCGCGGTCGGTTGCCGCCGTGCGCCTGCGCGGCCAGCACGGACACCCCCACCACGAGGCCGATGCCGGTCACGTACAGCACGTTGAACACCCCGATGGCGAACGCTCCGGCGGCCAGCGGCACCACCCCGAGTTGGCCGACCATCAGGCTGTCCGAGAAGCCCAGAAGCATCTGTCCCAACTGCCCGGCGGTCACCGGCACGGCGAGGGCCAGCGTGCGGCGGGCCTCCTGGACGATGGCGCGGGGTGGGGGCATGACAAATCGGGGGCGCGCAGCATCGCATCCCCAATGGCGCATGGCAAAGTGCCGCGCGCCGGAATCCGCTGGGCGCGTGCGACCGGACTGCCTCCTTTCCGCGAGGCATTCACCTGAAAAGAACGGTTTACGTAGGTGGCGGGACCCCTGCCGGACGCGGTCCGACCAAACCCTGACGGGGAAAATGCTGTTTTTCTTAAAAATTACCCGCCTGCTTTCCCACCTTCTTCCGAATCAGTCACTCGTACGGCAAGGTTGTTTCGTCCCACTGTTGCCGGCCTCAAGCTCCTGACACCCTGTCGCAATACCGCTCCTTACTATGAATCCTGCTGCTAACCTTCCCATGTCACTCATCGGTCTCAACCGCCGTTCCTTCCTGCGGCGCTCCGGCTTGCTCGCCGCCATGACGCCCTTCGCGGCCATGCTGCTCGGTGGCAACCGCACCGCCACCGCGGCGGCCCTGCCGTTTCCCGTGGGTCCTGAATTGGACATCGCCATCCTCAATTTCGCGCTGAACCTGGAATACCTGGAAGGCGAATATTACAGCCTGGGCTCCACCGGCGAATCCCTCGCCGCGATGGGCGTCGTGACCAGCACCGGTGCGGGTGCCGCCGGCACTTTGACGGTCAAGTCCAGCAGTCCGCTCGTGCCCTTCCAGACCTCGGCGCTGGCGCAATATGCGGCGGAAATTGCGGCCGACGAGATCGCCCACATCAACTTCCTTCAGACTACGATCACCAAGCTCGGCGGTACGCCGGTCCCGGCACCCAGCATCGATTTGCTCAACAGCTTTAACGCCGTCGCCCAGAACGCGGGGATTGCGGAAACCTTCGATCCGTTCGCGGACGAAACCAGCTTCTTCCTGGGCGGATTTTCGCTGACGGACGTGGGCGTGACGGCTTATCACGGTGCAGCCCCGTTCCTCTATAACAAGACGGTACTTTCGGGTTCGGCTGGTATTCTCGCCACCGAGTCCTATCATGATGCGGTGTTGCGGTTGACCGTCTTCCGGGCCGGGGCCGCCGCGCAGACGAAGGCTCAGGCGGTGTCTAACCTGCGTGATTCGCTCGACGGCAAGAAGGACCTGGACCAGGGTGTGGTCAACGCAGACGGCACCCCCAACCTCGTGCCGACCGACGCAAACAGCATCGCCTTTGCCCGCACCCCGCGACAGGTGTTGAACATCGTTTACGGTGCGACCAAAGCCGCGAGCGGCGGATTCTTCCCCGGTGGTGTGAACGGCGCGATCAAGTAGTCTCCGCCCGGCCCCGTTTCAGACGCCAGCCGCTCCCCGGAGAGCGGCTGGCGCTTTTTTTGGGCGCGAGTCTACCGCGCGGAAATTGCTGTTTGCCACGAAACGCGGCCCTGGTTCTGGCACTTGCCTCCCGCCGCAGACCGGAGCAAACTTGCCGGAGCTTTCTCCTTTTCCTATGAGCCAAACCGAAGAAAAACTCCGCTCGCTGGGCCATGAACTCCCGCCCGCACCCTCCGCCGCCGGAAATTATCTCCCTTTCCGCCGCTCGGGCAATTTGCTGTTTCTGTCGGGTTCCATCGCGGTGCGCGCGGACGGCAGCCTCATCACCGGCAAGGCGGGGGCGGACCGCACGCTGGAAGAAGGCTACGAGGCAGCGCGGGTGTGCGCGTTGAATCAACTGGCCGTCATCAAGCTGGCGGTCGGGTCCCTCGACGCCGTGAAGCAGATCGTGATGCTCAACGGCTTCGTCAACGCCGCGCCGGATTTCGTGGAGGTGCCTGCCGTGATCAACGGGGCGTCCGATCTCCTCGTGGCGGTTTTCGGCGATGTGGGCCGACACGCCCGCGCGGCGGTCGGGGCTGCCTCCCTGCCCAAGGGCGTCCTCGCCGAGGTGCAGATGACCGTGGAAGTCGCCTGAAGAAATCGGCCCGGGATGCCTCGCCGTTGAGAGAACATCAGACGCCGACGACCGACACCACGCCAGTTCGGCGATGGGCGGCGCGGCGATGCTCGAACACGTAAACGCCCTGCCACGTCCCCAGCGCGAGCCGGCCGTTGACCACGGGGATGGTCTCGCTCGTGCGCGTCAGGACCATGCGCAGGTGTGAAGTGGTGTCGTCGGGACCTTCGGCGGTGTGAATGTACCCGCCGCCGTCCTCGGGCACCAGACGCTCGAAAAAGGCGTGCAGATCCGCGCGCGCGCTCGGGTCGGCGTTCTCGTAGATGACCAGCGACGCGCTCGTGTGCTGGATGAACACCGTCGCTGTGCCGGTCGTCACGCCGCTGTCGCGCACGATGCGCTCGACGGCGTGGGTAATCTCGTAGGTGCCCTTGCCCCGCGTGGCGACCGTCCAGGTGTCCGCATGTGCTTTCATGCGGTTACTGGTCCGCCCACCGCGTGGGGATCGCAACCCGATGCTTGCGTCGCGCCCCGGCTTGGCGTGCGCTGACGGGCAGACGAGACGGATGCGCTCTTGCCACCCTTGTGGTATAACGCCCGGATGCCTGACGCCGACCCACTGCTGACCACGTTACGCGATACGTTCGGCTTCCCCGGCTTCCGTCCGGGGCAGGAGCAGGTGGTTCGGGCGCTCCTTGGCGGTCGCTCCGCGCTGGCCATTTTCCCGACGGGCGCGGGCAAGTCGCTCTGCTACCAACTCACCGCCCTGCACCTGCCGGGGCTCACCGTGGTCGTCTCTCCGCTGATCGCCTTGATGAAGGACCAGCTTGAATTTCTGGAACGGCATGGCGTCCCGGCGGCCCGCGTCGATTCCACCCGCGACGCCGCCGCCCTGCGCCAAACCGCGGCGGACCTGCGCGGGGGCCGCCTCAAACTGCTCTACGCTTCGCCCGAACGCCTCGGCAACGAGCGTTTCCTCGCCACGTTGCAAAACGCGGGCGACATCTCCCTGCTCGTCGTGGACGAGGCGCACTGCATCTCGGAGTGGGGCCACAACTTCCGCCCCGATTATCTGAAGCTCGCGCGGCTGGCGAAAACCCTCCGCGCCGAGCGCGTCCTGGCCCTGACCGCCACCGCCACCCCGGCGGTGGCCGCCGACATCGCGCGCAGTTTCGGCATCGCCCCGGACGACCGGGTCCACACCGGCTTTCATCGGCCCAATCTCTTTCTGCGCGTGACTCCCGCCCCGCGCGCGGAGGCGTTGCCGCTGCTCATCGAACGCCTCCGCGACCGTCGCCCCCCCGGGGCCGCCGTGGTGTACGTCACACTCCAGAAGACCGCCGAAACCATCGCCGCCGCCCTGACGGCAGCCGGGGTCGACGCCCGTCCCTACCACGCCGGTCTGGAGAGTGAGCAGCGGGCGGCGACGCAGGATTGGTTCATGCGTGAAAATTCGCCCGTCGTGGTGGCGACCATCGCGTTCGGGATGGGCATCGACAAATCCAACCTGCGCGCGGTCTATCACTTCAACCTGCCCAAGAGCCTGGAAAATTACTCGCAGGAAATCGGTCGCGCCGGCCGCGACGGTCTGCCCGCCGAATGCGAACTCTTCGCGTGCGCGGACGACCTCCGCACCCTGGAAAATTTTTCCTACGGCGACACCCCCGAGCCCGCCGCCATCGCCGCGCTGACCGACCATCTGCTCTCCGGCGACGGCGAGACCTTCGACGTGTCGCTCATCGAACTTTCCGACTTCAACGACATCCGCCCGCTGGTCGTCGGCACCTTGTTGACGTACCTCGAACTCGCCGGGGTCATCGCCGCGACCGCACCTTTCTACCGCGAATATTCCTTCGTGCCGTTGCGCCCGAGCGCGGAAATCCTCGCGCGCTTCGAGGGCGAACGCGCGGACTTCCTGCGCGGCGTGTTCCGTCTCGCCCGGAAAGGCACCCGCTGGTTCAAGCTCGACCTGGACGAAGCCGCCGCCAATCTGCCGGGCGCGACCCGCGAGCGGTTGGTCAAAGCATTTGGCTTTCTGGAAGAGAAGGGCGACCTGGAAGTTCGGCCCACGGGTCTGCGCCAGGCGTACCGCCGCCTGCGCCGTCCGGCCAGCGAGGAGTTGGCCGCCCTGCACACCAGGCTGGCGGCGCGTTTCCAGACCCGCGAGCAAAACGACATCGCCCGCTTGCGCCAGGTGGTCGATTTCGCGGAAGGGGAGGGGTGTCTCACGCGCCGCCTGGTCGGCTACTTCGGAGAGATTCTTCCCGGCGATTGTGGACACTGCGCGCAATGCGCGGGCGACCCCGCCGCCCCCATCGCGCCGCCCGCCTCTACTCCCTCCAACCAGACGATCCACGTCAGGCTGGCCGAGATTGCCAAATTCGCCGAGCAACACCCCGGCGCGCTGAGGACCCCACGCCAGCGCACTCGTTTTGCCTGTGGCCTATCCTCTCCGCGCACGGCCCGCGCCCGGATCACAAAAAACCCTCTCTTCGGCTGCCTCGTCGAAGCGGCATTCGCAGGGGTCTTTGCCAGCGCGGGTCACGTCGAATAGACCTCCGGCACAAGTCCGCAGATTTCCCCGGATTTCCACAGATGACTAAGGATGAACGAGAAGGTTTCCAGGTGGATGGCGATCTCCGAGCGCCATGTTCTCGTGACCGCGCAGCGGTCTAAAAGGCTTGGCAGCATGGCGGCTGCGCCGCCGGGAACACAGGGCGCTCGGAGATCGCCATCCACCGAGAT
Source organism: PVC group bacterium (assembly GCA_903642295.1). Lineage (GTDB taxonomy): Bacteria > Verrucomicrobiota > Verrucomicrobiia > Chthoniobacterales > SZAS-18 > CAHJWO01. Next base: position 6,362 of record CAHJWO010000143.1, read on the forward strand.
TCTATCTCGCAGATGCTTAGCAGAGGAATTGCTTGGGTCGTCTTTTCCTCCCTCCCATCTGCGGAAATCTGCGTAATCTGCGGACGGTTTCCGATTGTTGCCGGAAGTCTAATGATCCTCCCTGCCATCCACGCTCGCCGATCTGTTGATGTGAGTCACGACTCTTGGCGGTGGCTTCAACGCCACCCGTGCCGCCACCCGCTGATCACGCCTCATTCGTGGGGGCCGATGATGTCAAAACCACGGCAAAGGCAACCGGCAGTATCCTGTGCCCCGATGCATAAATACAAGCCGGGGTACAACACGACGTTGAGTTCAAGCCCTTGGCTGATAGGAAGTTTGGCGAAGCATCCGCTGGATTTCCACCCATTCGTAAAACGTTACCCGGCTGGTGATCCAGTCGGGTAGCGTTGCGAATAACCGGGTCTCAAACTGTGGGTTTGGCCTGCTTTACGGCCTTAATCCAGCCGCCATACCTCGCAAACCAACACCCAGCACGTATCCGGCGAACACTTTTCCAAAGTCCGGCCCGGTCACAGTTAATTCGCACGTATCATCGCCGCGGTCGTAATCCAGTCTCACCACCGAGCCATCGTCAAAGACCTTGTATGGATTTCCCTCGGTGGTCGTCATTTGGAATTCCTTGCCCACCGCGTCCGTCAACGCGCTCCGCTTCATGCCGCCCTGCCGATAACGTAGCGACATTCCCTGTAATCGTCCCTCCTTGCGAAACAGCCGGATCATTGCCTGGCTGCCGAACGCCTCCACGGGATGATCGGTGTCGAAACACGCTTCGTACTCCGATCCACCTTCCCAGGGCGTCCACCGTCCACACTCCAGCCCGAGTTTCCCTGCGGCTGCCTGGGCATCTTCTCCCCACGCAATTCCCAGCAGGCCGCCGGGCGCCTTTTCACCTGTCTGGGTTTGATCACTTGCCATTGAGGAGTTTCTTCATCCGGGCCAGCATGGCGGGCTGTTTTTCAAACGCTTTGAACAGTTCGTCGCGGAAACCGAAGGTTTTCTGGAAATCTCCCGTCCAGGAATGCCCTTCCACCATTTCGTAAAGTTGCAGTCGGCCCGTGTGGCCAAAGCCCCCGAAGATGGTGAAAATTACCTCCAGGTCTTTCGGGTCCCCCTGTGGATTGCTGACGAGGCCGGGCTTTCCGTCATCGATCAGACCTTGGACGACCCTGGCCTTCTGAGCCATCGACATGCTGCTCATCTTTTCCTTGTTGGCCGCCTGATCCGCTTTGGTGCCTGCTGCTCCTTTGGCGGTCAGATCTTCGACCATCTCGCGGGACGAGGAGCCGGTCGACATGTCGTGCGGCGCCCAGCTCACGATGTCCAGCACGCCTGCTTTCGGATCTTGCTGCAACTTGCCGACGAAGCCGGTGAGATAGCCGCTCCGCGGCTTCACGCCAAGCGGCCCATCCACGGGGAACTTGGCCGCCAGATCGGTCAATTGCGTGGCCATCGCGCCCGTGCCCACCGCCGCGCTGATCGTGGCTCCAACCGTGACGCCCTTACTGCCCAGCATGGGCTTGTCCCAGAGCGTCTCGATGTTCGGGGCCTTCCAATTCTGCGGTGGCTCCTTCTTGTCCGGGTTCGGCATCTGCAACTCGGCGGCGTACTTGTCTTTCGTCCCTCCGTTGAGCGGCCGCACTTTTGCCCAGAGATCGGCATCGGCCATCGGGGCTTTGGTCTGCGCGCCCAGGTTGAACGCCTCCTCGATGTCCTTGTTCCCGGCCCGAATGGCGGCTACCGCCAGATTCTCGGTCTCCGCGTCGAGGTGGGCGTCTCCCATGACCTTGCCGCCGCCCCGGATGTGTACACCCTGCGCGTTGTCCAGGTTGTGAAATACCAGGGCCAGCAGGTCGCCCAACGTGATCGCGGGTAGGCTCGGTGCCATCGCTTCCACCGCTTCCAGAATCGACTTGTAGGCGTTATAGTTGGGTACCACCGTGCCCCTGGTTGCCTCGATGGCTGTATCCAGCGCAATCTTGTGCCGCAAGTTGTACCAGAACAGCGGGTATTTGGCCGCCCAATAGGAGCGGATCAACGCGATGGGAGTTCTCAGGTGGCCCGCCGAAAATGAATCCGTCAGAAAGTGTTGTGCCGCTGCTTCCCGGGCCAAACCCAGGTCGACGGAGCCGCCGGCCACCCCCAGCTTGTACGCGCCGGAAATCGCCTCCTCATGCAAGGTCCGGTAACTGCCGACGGCGCTTTCCGTGGCAGGCACCGGATCTCCCTTTTTGTCCCGACCCTGGGGCGCGGCAAAGTGAATTGTATTCTTGGCGGCCAGTTTTTGGTACCGCTCGATGACGGCTTTCTTCACGGCATCCGAAAACGTGAATTTTTCCCAGATGCCGCCGGGTCCGAAACGCGGGTCGGTCGTCCCGGTGTAGGGGCCGGGTCCGGTCTTCCCGTCCCGCATCTCCCAGATGGTGGGGTCGGCCAGACCCCAGATGACCTCGTCCCGCGTCCCCACGTTTTTGCCGTTATCTCCCTTCTTTCCCGCCAGGTCGAACAGCTCGTGCGGCTCGAATACGTCACCGCTCAGCGCGATGATGTCTCCGTGGGTCAACTCGAAGTGGTCCCCGGGGATGCTCTTATCCCCCAGGTCGTACTTCCTCCCGCCCGTTGCCACGTCACCCAGGTGCTGATGCTCTTCCGATTCGAAGCGTTGCACGGTTTCCTGTGTGCCTCCCTCGGAATCCGCATAAGCATCCAGCAGGTGCTCGCTGGACTGGCCGCGCACCACCCGCTGCGCCACCGCCTCCGCGTGCTGCTCGTGGCGGTCTCCCCGCTGCCCGATCCCGCCGCCGGGTTGCGCGCCCGCCCGTTGCTGCACCACGTGCGCCGCTTCGTGCGCCGCCAGGTGCAGGCTGGGGCTCGTCGCAAACGCCACGTGGCTGCCTTGGGTGAAAGCCTGCGCCTGCATCCCTTGCGCCCCGGCGCGGGCCGCCGAATCCGTGTGGGCCCTGACCCCGGAAAGATCGTGCCGCCCGAACGATTGCTGGATCGTCGCCTGGTGAGGTAAGGCCTGGCTTGCGCCGCTGGTTCCCAACGCCGCCGCCGAGCGAATCTGGTCCGCGGAAACGTCCGGGAGCGATCCGCTCACCTCCGAGGCGCCGCTGCGCTGGACCGGTGCCGGTGCCGCGACGCGGGAAAAATCGAACCGGCTCGTCCCACGCGCGCCGGAATCACCGGTGCAAAGGGGGCTGCTGCCTTCCTGAATGCGCGGATAAAGATGCGCCCGCAGCGGATTCGCCGTGACGCCCTTCTGGCCTGAGGCCGGTCTGGCAGGCGTGGCGGTGGCCTTGGCAACGGGTTGCTGGAGCGAGTCGTGCATGTGGCTCTGCCGCAAAGGTTAGAGTAAAAATGGGCTGTCCGTCAAGTGTCGCCATTCGATTTTTGAACGAAACGCAACCTTGGAGTTGATCCACGACGGTCCCCTCGCGCGGTTTGCGGTCCGCCAATCCAGCGAATCCGCCGCCCCGTCTTTCGGCGAATCATCCTGGTAAGCAATCAACCCTCACTTCCATGACTACTCCTTCCCGCCCCCTCGCCATCGTCACCGGCGCTTCCACCGGCATCGGCTACGAACTCGCCAAACTCTGTGCCCAAAACGGCTTTGACCTGCTGATCGCCGCCGACGAATCCGCCATCGAGCAAGCCGCGCAGGACATCCGCGCGCTCGGCGTCTCGGCGGACGCCGTGGAGGCCGATCTTGCCACCACGGAAGGCGTGGACAAGCTCCTCGCCGCCGCCGCCGGGCGGCCCGTCGCCGCGCTGCTCGCCAACGCCGGACGCGGCCTTGGCAAAGGCTTTCTCGACCAGGATTTCGCGGCTGCCCGCCACGTGGTGGAAACCAACATCACCGGCACCATTTACCTGCTCCAGAAGGTGGGCCGCGAGATGCGTTCACGCGGGGAGGGGCGCATCCTCATTACGGGCAGCATCGCGGGCTTCATGCCGGGCACTTTTCAGGCGGTGTACAACGGCACGAAAGCATTTCTCGATTCCTTCTCCTTCGCCCTGCGCCATGAATTGAAAGACACCGGCGTGACGGTGACCTGCCTGATGCCCGGTGCGACGGAAACCGACTTCTTCGAGCGCGCGGATATGCTCGATACCAAGGTCGGTACGCAAAAGAAGGACGATCCTGCGATGGTGGCCAAAACGGGTTTCGACGCCATGATGAAAGGCGAGGGAGACGTGGTCAGTGGATGGATGAACAAGCTCCAATCCGCCATCGCCAACATTCTCCCGGCCGGCATGGTGGCCGAACAGCATCGCGGTATGGCCGAGCCCGGCACGGCGGAAAAGTAAATTTCTGTCGGCCTGGGCGGAGCGAGGTACGAGCGCAACCGCGTCTGCGAGACAGACGCGGTCAATGCCACCATTCCCGTCGGTCGGAGAATGGGGCTATCTGGACTTTTCCGAGGCGTGGTAGGGTGGCTGTGGCGTTCAAGCGGGGACCTCCGACGAAAATCTTTCTCGACGGGACCTTGCTGGCTGGATTTGCGAATTTTGCGTTTTCTAAGCATCTGCGAAATGGAATCGCGGTGGATGGCGATCTCAGAGCGCCCTGTGTTCCCGG
>CAHJWO010000144.1 GCA_903642295.1 PVC group bacterium
ACAACCCAAGTGGTCCAAAACGCTCCGGCATTACTTGGCCGGTTCCAGGTGCCCGAGGCTCAACGGACCCGTTTGCAGTTTACCCGTCTGCACCTTGCCAATCTCCAATTTACCGATGTCGAGCACACCGGTCGAAAGCGTCGTGTCTCTGGTTTTCTCCGCTGCTTCCGGCCCGGCTGGTCCGGCGGCGGAAACCACCACGCCACCGCCGGATTTTTCGAACGACAGCGTGCTCTTGCTGCCGTCATCCACGTACGAGGCGACGGCGCTCTGGCGTCCCCACAACCGTGCGCCGGTGACCGCGCTCTGGTCCTGCCACTTTTCCCCGGCGGCGTGCGCCAGCAGAAAAGCGCCGATCTCCTGCTCGGTGAAACTTCCCGGACCGCTCAACTTGGCGAAAGTTTCCCGGTTGGATTTCCCGTCCCGGTAGAGCACCAGAATCCGGTAGCCGGTGGACTCATGGACGCTCATTTCCAGGCCGGGGACGAGCTGGGACCGGCTCAGCGCCGCACCATAATGCGCCTCGATAGCCGCGAAATCATCCCCCAGAAACGCCCACGCTTCGGGCGTCCACGCGCTGACCCATCCCAGCGCCACCACGAACGTCAGGACGCGCTTCATCAGATTTCCTCTGCCATTACCGTTCATCACGATCATCCCGGACGACTGCTCGCAGACTCCAACCACCCTTCATCCTTACTTGCATTTTTGTATTTTGTCAGGCCCGGGGATGAAATTTATGATGCACGGCCTTGAGCCGCCGCTGATCAACGTGCGTATAAATCTGCGTCGTGGCAATGTCCGCGTGGCCGAGCATCTCCTGGATGACGCGCAAATCCGCCCCGTTGGTCAACAGGTGCGTCGCAAAGGAATGCCGCAACAGGTGCGGATAAATGTTCACCGGCAACCCCGAGAGCGCCGCGATTTCCTTGACGATGTCATACACGCGCTGGGTCGTCAGCTTGCGCCCCCGGTTGGATAGGAACAACTCGCCGCCCGTGCGTCGTTTGACCATCCGGGGCCGTCCGGCATCGAGATAGGTGCGGATGGCGTCCCGCGCCTTGCGGCCGACCGGCACGAGCCGGGTCTTCATGCCCTTGCCGTTGACCCGGATAATGCCCTCCTCCAGGTGCAGGTTTTCCAGCCGTGCGCCCGTCAACTCCGACACCCGCAGCCCGCTGGCGTACAACAATTCGAGCATCGCCCGGTTGCGCAGGTTCAGCGGATCATCCGGCACGTTGGGCAGCGCCGCCAGCAGTTGCTCGACCTGCAATTCGTTTAGCGTCTCGGGCAGATATCGCTCGATGCGCGGCAGCGAAAGCGTCTCACCCACGTCGGTCTCCAGCCGCCGGGAAATGTGCAGGTAGCGCAGGAAAATCTTGATGGCCACGAGCACCAGCTTGATCGACCCGGCGGCCAGCCGCGCTTTCTTGCGGTGGCCGAGATATTCCGTGATCAGCGGTAGGGAGATGCCGTCCACCGTCGCAATTCCGTGCGTCTGCCGCAGCCACGCGGCGAATCCCTCCAGCGAACGCCGTACGGAAACCTGATAGTTATCCGACAACCCGCGCTCCGTGGCGAGGTACCGGATGAATTGCTCAATTTCGGATTGCATGGAGGTCCTGATGGCTGTCCCAGCCGTCCCATTTGTTTCCGGTCCGGAAGGATGCTCCGTCTGGCAAGGGCGTTTTCCAGACAGTCAGGGACGGCTGGGACAGCCGTCAGGACCTTATGTTCTCCAGCGCCGCGTGGTCAATCGTCGCCAGCCGGTGCCGGTGCGCGCCGAGCCGGGGGATGCAATCAATCAGCGCCCGCGTGTAAGGATGCTGCGGATGCTGCAACACGTCTTCGGTGCGGCCTTCCTCGACCAACCGCCCCCGGAACATGACCGCCACCCGATCCGCCAGCCCGCCGATGATGCCGAAGTTATGCGTGATGAGCAAAATACTCATCCCCAGCCGCCCCTTCAGTTCCCGGAACAAATCCATGATCTGCCGTTGCACGGTGGCGTCGAGCGCCGTGGTCGGCTCGTCGGCGACCAGCAACTTCGGACGGCACGCCAACGCCATGGCGATCATTACCCGTTGCGCCATGCCGCCGCTGAGTTCATGCGGGTACGCCCGCAGCCGTTTCTCCGGCTCGGTGATGCCCACTTCCGTCAGCGCGCGGACGATCTCCGCATCTTGCGCCCGTCGATTCCGCCCCACGTCAGGCCGGTGCAGACTCAGCACCTCCGCCATTTGCCGGCGCACGGTCAGCACGGGATTGAGCGAGGTCATCGGGTCTTGAAAAACATACGCGATCTGCCCGCCGCGCACCGCGCGCAATTCCCGCTCCGGCAAGGCCAGCAGGTTCCGCCCGCCCAGCAAAATCTCTCCGCCCGCGTAACGCGTCGGCGGCTCGGGCAGCAACCGCGTCAGCGCCAGCGCCGTGACACTCTTGCCGCTGCCGCTCTCGCCCACGACCGCCAGCGTCTCCCCTTCCCCGATGGCAAAACTCACGTCGTCCACGGCCGGACGACCCTCCGCCGCGAAACGGATCGTCAGGTGGCGGACTTCCAGCAGCAGGGCGGCGTCAGGCATAAAATTGTCCGCAGATTACGCCGGTTTCCGCAGATGGGGGAAGAAGTTCGGAACGGGCTGCTTGCTCTCTGCCTTTCAATCGGCGGAAAGCAGCGCAAGCTGCGGACCACCCTACGGCTTCGGACGGGCAATGAGCGAGCGCAACTCCTCCGAATCCGCCGGGTAGCTCAGCACCCGCGAGATGCTGCCCACCCGGTTGACATCCGCCTGCCGGAACGCCCGGCTGCTGGAATCCATCACGGTGATAAACTGGAACCGGTCCCGGTAGCGTTCCAGATCGTACCAGCGGCAGAACACGTCGTTGGCGACGCTGTGGGAACTGGTCTCGTTGGCTGAGAACAGCGTGATGAGCAGGCAGTCCTTCCCGTTGCCCTGATGCGTGAAGAAATCCACCTTGATCCGTCGTCCGAACCGCCCCTCAATCGTATAATCCTCGATGTTGTCCTGCCGTTCCTGGTGGAGGAACGTCGCAAAGATCGCCTTGAAATCCGACTGCGCCCGGAACGATTGCGTGTAGTGCAAATCCGCCGCCCGCACGCACGCCTGCGCCAGCCGCATCACGGCGTCGGCGAGGTGCTCGTCGTTCTCCACCGCGACGAACAACTCGCCGTGGGCATCCCCCACGCGCAACGTGCGGCAGATGTCCGCGAGAATTTGCCGCCGTTTCTCGAAGCCCTCGATATAGATATTCAATTCCGCGAGCAATGCTGCCGTCTGGCCTTTGTCCGAGAGCCGGGTCGAGGCAAAAAGGTCCATCTCGGGCTGATAAAACACCTCCACGCGCGTGCCGCTGGGGTAAAGCAGCGGCGTGACGATGCGGAACGAGCCGTCGGGCAGAGCTTCGCACTTCTGCGCGACGGAAAACGAACTGAGCCGCTGTTGGAGGGATTGGAGGTCGGAGGTCATCGCTAGTTCATTACGAACGAAAGCCCGACTTTGGATAACTGCAACCCTCTGGTCGGATCGCGCGAGGAATGACTTCCTTGAAGGTGGATGGCGACCTCCGGGCGCCGTTTTGCGCGTGGAAAGAGGGTGCCGCCCCTTCTGACGACGGACCGAACGGCGCCCGGAGGTCGCCATCCACCTTGCCCGAGCAGCGCGGTGTACGCCATTTGACGGGATGTCTTCCGCCTCAAGGCAGTCGCACAAACCTCGGCGCGTGCGTCCGCGCGATGAACACGAAATCCTCGATGGCGTCAACACCGCCGAACGCCGCTACCGGGATCACGCTCGCTGACTTCGCCTTCCGAAAAATCAGGAATAATTCCGGCGTGGCGATAATCTCGCTCAGATCATCCCAACCGCCCTCAAAACGTGTCATCCCGCCTTCCGCCGACACCCCGAACGGCGAAAACCGCCAGACCACATCCCGGTTGCTCTCCGGCAGCCGCCGGTAGGCCGCGTGGAATTTTCGGCGGATCAAGGCGGGAGTCAGTAACAAGGCCGCCGCGACGAGTACGCCCACAGCGTTCAGGAGGACGAGCGCCGGCAGCAACCCGTCGTCAAACCACCGCGAATGATCCAGCACGCCCAACCCGACCCACCCGCCCAAAACCACCGGCCAAATTACCTTCCACGACAGCCACCGGTGCTGCCGCTGCAAAAGCAGTCGGCTCGCCTCGTACCACAGTTCCGGCGTCAGCCGAAAACTCGCCACGATCTCGGAACCGTTCCCCGTCATGCCGCTCCTTCACGCAAACCGGTCGTCCGTCCACGGATCAGCAGTGTTGCTGTAGCCGCGCACCTCCCAGAACCCCAGCTTGTCCTCCGCGCGGAATTCGATGGTCCGCACGAACTTCGCACCCTTCCAGGCGTACAGTTTCGGGATGATCACCCGCGCCGGACCCCCGTGTTCCTTCGACACCGGTTTCCCGTCGAAGCTGGTCGCCACGAGTACGTCGTCGTCCAGGCAATGCTCCAACGGGACGTTCGTCGAATATCCGTCATAACTGGTAAAATAAACGAACCGGGCCTCCGCCTTGGGTTTCACTATGTCCACCAGCGTAAAGAACGCCACGCCCGCCCAGCGGCAGTCGTATTTGCTCCAGGTCGTGACGCAGTGGAAATCGCTCACGTCCTCGAACGGCGGCAGCGCATGAAACTCTTCCCAGGTCAGCGTCACCGGATTCTCCACGAGTCCCTTTACCTCCAACCGCCAGTCCGGCAGCTTGACGACCGGCTGAATCCCCAAATCGAGAATTGGGAATCCCGTGGCCAGGTGCTGCCCGGGCGGCAACCGGTCCACCGAGCGCACGGCGGGCCGCTCCTTGCCCGCCTGCTTGCGCGCCCAGCGTTCCTTGCGTTCGATGATCGTATCCGCGTGATTCGACATGCAACGGTCGGGGCTCCGCTCACTTCCGTTTGGACCTTGGAACTTTAATCTTCCTTGAAGCTTGGTTCTTGAATCTTGAAACTTCCCGGCTCTCGGGCCGGGGGTTCACTCTTCTTCCGCCGCGCCGCGCGTCCGGCTGAGCCGCCGCGCCTGCTGCTTGTCGTCGAGCGCGCGGATGGCGTCGCGCAACTGCGCGGCTTTTTCGTAAGCCTCGGACTGGATGGCGGCGTTCATTTCGTTGCGCATCTTGTCGATCTTACTGATAGGTCGCTTGGCCTGTAGCTCCTCGCGCCACTCGTCGAGGAATGACAGCTCCGCACTCTTATCGGCGGACTCCGCCTGTTCGTGTTCGTTGTAGAAAGTGACGATCTTCTCGCGGCCTTTGTCGATCTCGCGCAACGCCGCTTCGAGGTTCTTGCCTTCCAGCTCGATGCTGGCCTTGGCGCGGGTGTTCATCATCTGCACGTATGGAATGAACTGGTCGAACGCCCACACGATGTCCTCGCGGTCGGTATGTTTTCCCACGAAGGAAAAGAGGTCCAGGTTCCGCTGGGTGTCGCGCACCACGGACGGAAAATCCTCCAATTGAAACAGGCTCAGGTAGCGGTGGTAATACTGGATTCCCTCCTGCTGCAACTCGCCGCATTCGTCCGGGGAAAGCTTGTATTCGTCGCTGCCGCCTTCCTCGTTGCGAGCGCGATGCTGATGCCAGGCGAGGAGCGACTCGTAGCCCTTGGGCCGCTGGCCGTCGGGACGCCCGTTCATCTCCATCTGGATCAAGCCGAGGTCGAGCCGCAGTTGCACCTTTTCCTGGCCGTCGCTGCCGTTGATTTTGCGCACCTTGATCTGGCCGGGTTCGTGCGGCCAGCCTTGCAAGAGATCGTTGAGGTCTTGGCTCATGGAGATCCGGAAGATACAGCCAAAGTGTGGAAAAGTAAAAGCTCAGGCGTTGGCCAGTTCTTCTTCGACGACCGGCGGCTCCATCGTCCCCTTGTACTTGTGCGGCTCCTCTTCGACGCCGAAGTTTTCCTTCGCCAACTCGGCGATGCGCGCCATCTCGTCGCTCGACAACGCCGGGGCGTCCGTCGCGGTGGCGAATTCCGTGAGTTGCTTTTCGTCGTAGATGTTGGGCAGGGTAGAGGCAACGCGCTCGTCGGCCAATAGCCACTGCAAGGCGGCTTGGCCCAGCGTGCGGTCCGGGCCTTCGAGGAAGCGCAAGGTGTCCACTTTCCTGATGCCGTTGAGCAGCCACGAGCGGGGGCGATGCACCCGGTGGTCGGTCGGCGGAAACACGGTTTCCGGTGTATAGTGTCCCTCCAGCATCCCGCTGGAATGGGTGACCCGGATCAGGAACATCGTGTCCTTGCCGGTGCGCTCGGCGGTCTCGTGCAAGGCCGCGCCGGGATGGGTCTCCAGCAGATTGTAGATGTGCTGCACGCTGGTGACGGCCCGCCGTTCGACGGCGCGGATGCCCTCGTACATCCAGCCGATGGCCGGCCCGAGCGCGAACCCCGAATACCGCACCTTCCCCGAGGCAACCAGCTTGTCCATCGTCTCCCAGATCGCGTCGTTATCGACCTCCTCCATCCCGATGTTATGAAGTTGGAGCAGGTCGATGCGGTCGGTGTGCAGACGCCGCAAGGCGTTCTCGGTCGCCAGGGTCAGGGCCTCGGGGGAAAAATCGTGCGGGATGGCGCGTTGGCCCCGGCGCTCGGAGTTGCCGTGGGTCGCCACATCGTAGCCGATCTTGGTGGCGATGACGATGTTATCGCGCCCGGTCGGAAACGCCTTGGCGATCAACTCCTCGCTCAGACCGTTGCCGTAGGTGTCGGCGGCGTCAAAAAGCGTGATGCCCAGGTCGTGCGCGCGGTGCATCAGGGCGATGGCCTCGCCCTCGGTGAACTGACCCCACCAACCGGTCGAAATCGTCCACAAGCCGAAACCCACGGCGCTGACCGTCAGGTCCGTATTGCGGTAAGTGCGGAATTGCATAATTAGCGGTTAACTTAGCGGGGGCCGGGCGGGGCGCAACCGGAGGCAGAAGGCAGAAGGCAGAAGGATGGAGGCAGAGGGGAAAGCCACCGCGCGGAAAATCGCGCAAATTCGAGTTTTATGTCGCAGGCGTCGCAGGCGTCGCAGGCGCAGTTGCCGGAAACCTTTTTGCCGTTAGCGTTCGTAAACTTGACGACATGAATTCCACCGACCCGTCCACCTCCGCGCTGCTCATCGTCGGCCACGGTTCCACGGTCAACCCGGACTCCGCCGCGCCGAGTCTGGTCCACGCCGCCGCGATCCGCCGTCGGAGAATTTTCGGGCAGGTGGCCTGCGCGTTCTGGAAAGAGGAGCCGGGGATGCGCGATTGGCCCTTCCTCTTCGACGAATCCATTCGGGACGTGTACGTCGTGCCCAACTTCATCAGCGAGGGATACTTTACCCGCACGGTGATCCCGCGGGAACTGGAGATGGACGGCGCGCCCGGCGCGGTCACCCCGCGCCCGGACACCGGCCAGCGTTGGCATTACTGCGAGCCGGTGGGCAACCACCCGTCCATGACCGAACTGCTGCTGCGCCGCGCCCGGGAGGTTGCGCCAAGTGTGCCAGAACGGGAGACCAGCCTGCTCATTGTCGGACACGGCACGGGGCTGAACGACAACTCGGCGGTGGCCGCCAAGGAACAGGCGGCGCGCATCGGCGCGATGGGACAATACGCCCGGGTCCTGAGCACCTACATGGAGGAGCCGCCGCTCATCGCCGACTGGGCCAAACTGACCGACACACCCAACGTGGTGGTGGTGCCGTTCTTCATCTCGGACGGCCTCCACAGTTACCAGGACATTCCGGTGTTGCTGGGGATCGAGAGCGAGATTACCGCCAGCGCCAGCGAGCGGTTGCGCCAGGGCGAGGTGTTCATGCAAAACCCGCGCCACCTGCACGGGCGCAATCTCTATTATGCAAGCGCCATCGGCACGGAAGCACAGTTCGCGGACGTGATCGTCGAGCAGGCCGGTGCGGGGTCCGTATGATCATCGGGCAAATCATCGTGCGCGAGTCGGCGAACGGGGGCGGCGAGCTTCGCCACCGTGACGATCTCAAATGCGCCGATGGCGAACTGACCCTGCATACGGACCCGGAAGATGCGGTCGGTCTGGCGCTCTACGATGACGCGGGAGCCTATCGACCACTCAAGACCGCGCCGAACCTGCGGCATGGCTGGCGGATGGTGCTGGCGGACGGGGCGGCGGCACGGCTGGCGCTGGATTCATTTTATCCGGGGCGGCGGGGAGCATTTGCCGCCTTCCAAGCGGGAAGACTTCATCCCACGCCGTTGCGCGAAACACTGGGACGGCAGACCGGCATGTACCGCGTGACGCAGAAGATTACCGAGGAACAAATTGACGCATTGGTGGGAAGTTTCTGCCGTTCGGACGGCGGTTGTCTGCGCACGATCCTCTGGAAGCGCGACACGGCAGGCGCCGCGCCGTCCAGCCTCCTGCCATCAGAAAAGTTTGATCCAACGCACGACCAGAGCGGGCAAACCCGGGAGCAGTTTGCCAGTTTCGTCCCACTGCTGTGCCAGGAAGCCTGCAACCTGCTCGTGGCCAAAGCACGGGCGGTGGTAAAGGGAAAATCGTCGAGCGGGAAGGAGTGATGCGCTTGAACAAGAGCCAGTGGCGGCCGGTCCTCGGAAGCCGAACTTCCCGAGCAAGCGCGTGATAAAGCGAAGCTCCAGCCGGAAGAGGCGGTTCAACCATTGAAGGGGCGATGGTCAACGCGCCATTTCCGGTGCTTGCCACGTCCGCGGCAACGGAGTTATTGTTCGACATCGTCCGGGTTTTGTCGGCACCCGGAACCGCTCACTGCATCATCAGAGGAAATCAGCATGTCCAGAGAATACCGAACCATTAAATCTCCAAAGCATGTCGGCTCCGTCAGCCGGGAGGAGATCGCGACGGCGATCCGCAGCTTGAGCGAAGGAAAACCCGGCAGCAGGAGCGGAAAATCGGATACCGGTCGTTTTGCCGCCAAGACACTGGCTGGGTCGGATCTAGCCCAGAGGAGGAGAAGCAAATAACCAGCGTACGATGTCAGCGCCGACTACCGCCGAGTACGACAGCAGCGTTTTTATCAATTGCCCCTTCGATGATCAGTACAAGAAATTGTTCCATGCGGTCGTCTTTGCGGTAACCGACTGTGGTTTTATCGCACGATGCGCCCAGGAAGTCGATGACGGCAGCGAAGTAAGAGTCAGCAAGATTCTCAAGATCATCGCGGAATGCCGAATCGGCATCCATGACATCTCACGTACAGAAGCAGACAAAACCTCCGGCCTGCCGCGGTTTAATATGCCGCTGGAGTTGGGGATGTTCCTCGGGGCGAAACAGTATGGGACAGGCAAACAGCGGAAGAAAATCTGCCTCGTGTTTGACCGGGAGCGATTTCGCTACCAAAAGTTCTGCTCTGACATTTCCGGGCAAGATATTGCAGCCCATGAGGGCAAAGTTGAAACGGCCGTCAATACCGTACGGAATTTTCTCGGCAACATGCAGAAAGGCGTCATCATTCCAGGCCCGGCAGTGATCTTCCGGAGATACCTCACCTTCACAGCTGGACTTCCTGCGTTGTGCAGCAAGCTTCGCCTCAGAAAGCCCGACCTCACTTTCAACGACTACAGCAACCTAGTGGCAGTCTGGTTGAAAACACATCCCCGGCGTTGACGCTCGTTAACCTCCGGCGTCCGGCCCCGACCCTCCGGCAGCCAGCAGCACCCGAGAGCCCCACCGCGCCAGGATGAATACCAACGCCGTACCGAACAATCCGGCCAGCGCCGTGGCCCCCGCCGCCGAGTGCATCCCGGGTACCACATATTTTGCAAACGGGGTGTGCGCGGCCCACAGGCTTTTGGCCGCGTGGGCAAAACCTTGTTGCTCGGCGACGACATTCAGACCGTCCGGCAGCTTGCTGGCAAACGGCGACAGGAACAGCGCCAGTCCCGCCGCCGCGACCAGACCGTAACCCAGTAATGTCCGGTACGAACTGCGCTCCGACGATTTCCCGTCCGGCGCGTAGATCAATTCCGGGTGCGATTGACCCACCGCCGCCAGCACCAAGGCCGTGATGACCGCCTCGCCCACGCCGACGAGCATGTGGACACCCGCCATCGCGGGGAACGCCGTCGCCCACGGCACCGTGCCGCTGGCCGCCAGTTCCCCGGCGCAACAGGCGGCGGCGAGGACCGTGCTGACCCACGACGCGAACGCCGCCGCCGCCACCGCTCCGCGCAACCCGCCGCCGAGTGACTTCCGCACCGCGCGGTAGAGCGCATAACCCACCAGCGCACCGACCACGCCCATGTTGAACACGTTCGCCCCCAGCGCCAGCACGCCGCCGTCCGCGAACACGAAACACTGCACGATCAGCACCGCCGTCAGCGCGATCACCGCCGCGCCCGGCCCGAGCAGCGTCGCCACCAGGACCGCGCCGACCAAGTGGCCCGACGTGCCGCCCGCCACCGGAAAATTGAGCATCTGCCCCGCGAAGATGAACGCCGCCGCCAACCCCAGCAAGGGCACCCGGCGCGGGGAGAGCGTCCGCCGCGCATCGCGCAGCGCGATGGCCAGCGCGCCCAGCGCGAGGGCGTCCGCCGCCACGCTGGTCTTCAGGTCGAGGAAGCCGTCGGGGATGTGCATGGGGACCTCGGATTGCCCTAGAGCGTCATTAGCCAACCCCTCGCACGACGATGCCCGGAGGTCGCCATCCACCTCGAAATACTTTTCGACCGCCGGGCTACAAGACGCATAAAAGTCCCCTACTCCTGCGAAATCCGCGCCGGGAATTTCGGGCAGAGTTTAGACCGTTTGATCGATCCAGCCGGATCGTAAAAATTCATGACTCCCTGGCCGTCGCACGTCCAA
>CAHJWO010000145.1 GCA_903642295.1 PVC group bacterium
GCGCCACTTTGCGGGCGCGTTCGATGTTATCCCCTTTTTTGAGCAACACCGAAAACGATTTCTGGTTTTTCCAGTTGTTCGCAGGGGATTCCGCACCGGTGTAATGGCAAATCGTGCCGCTCTGCGGCTCGACCTGATCGGCCCGGTAACGCTTTTTCGTCAACAGGCTGTCTACCATCGGGTCGGAGAACGTTGCCTCGTGGCCGCTGGCCTGCCAGACGCGGCGGTTCATGAGGATGGAGCCGTCCAAGCCGACCACGTCGTCACGGTCGCGGGTCATCCGACGCCACCAGAAGTCCTTGAGGTTGCGCTTGAGTTCGACCCCGAGCGGGCCGTAATCCCAGCAACCGTTCAGTCCGCCGTAAATCTCGCTCGATTGAAAGACGAAGCCGCGTCGCTTGCACAGGCTGACAATCTTTTCCATGAGTTGCGGGTCAGTCTTGTTGGTGGAGTTCGGCTGTGACATATCGCGGCTGCTTCGTTGAAAAATGAAAAATCCTGCCTCCCCGGAAAATCGGGAAGGCAGGGTAAACGCACCGGCATGAACCGGCAACGGAAGTTTCGCGGGGCGGGTGGGAAGAAGGGCCTGCGGCCCGCGACGGACGCCTGGGACAGGCGTCCCTACCTTGTCAACGGCGACGGTCGCCCGCCAGCGTCAGGTAATAAAGAACATTGGCCAGGGAAGCGAGGAAGGCTGCCACGTAGGTCAGCGCCGCCGCGTTGAGCACCCGGCTAACCGCCACCGACTCGGCGGGGCTGCGGATGATGCCCAACTCGGGCAGGATCGCCTTGGCGCGGGCCGAGGCATCGAATTCCACCGGCAGCGTGATCAGGTTGAACACCATGATGATCGTCGCGGCAGCCGCCATGATCATGTAGCCGGTATAAGGCGTGATGAGGTGCATGAACATGAAGAGAATCGGAAACATGAACAGCGAACTGCTGAAGTGGGTCAGACCCACGGCGGACGAGCGGAGTTCGAGCCACGCGTAGGATTGCTGGTGCTTGATGGCGTGGCCGCACTCGTGGGCAGCGATGCCCACGGCGGCGGTCGAGGTGCCGGAATAAATGTCGGGGGTCAGCGCGATCAGCTTCTTGAGCGGGTCGTAGTGGTCACCCATCAGGCCGTTGGCGGGGATGACCTGCACATCGTAGATGCCGCGCGAGCGGAGGATGTGCTCGGCGGTTTGCGCGCCGGTCAGGCCGCTGGAAGCAGGAACTTTGCTGTACTTGGAAATTTGGCCCTTGACGTGCAGTGTGGCCAGCCCTGAAATCGCAAAAGTGAAGAGAATCAGTAGGAGAAACATGGGTGTTGGTGCGGCTGCCGAGGCAGCGCTCTGGTTATCGAATTAGACCGTGTGCGGGGGCTTTCGTTCACACAATCGGTCGGGTATCGCGGTCGAAGCCGTCCGGCAATCGGAGCGGTCGCGCTACGATTTTTCCGTCCTGGGCGATGTTTCGACGGGCTGCGTTTTTGCCTTCTTTGCCGCTTCCCAAAGGGCGTCGAGTTCCTCGAAGGTGGCGTCTTCCCACCGTTGGCCGCGCGCTTGGAGGGCGTCTTCGATGGTGTTGAAACGGCGCACGAATTTGTCCGTTGCCCGCTGGAGCGTGTGCTCGGCGTCCAGCTTGTGCCAGCGCGCGAGGTTGACCGCCGCGAAAAGGAGGTCGCCGATTTCTTCGGCGACGGCATCCGGGTCTCGCTGCCCGGCGGCTTCCTGCACCTCGGCGATCTCCTCGTGAACCTTGGCGGCAACCTGGTCGATGGACGGCCAGTCGAAACCCACCCGACCGGCTTTTTCCTGCGCCTTCTGGGCGCGCATCAGGGCCGGAAGGGCGGCAGGCAGATGGGCCAGGATGCCAGTCTTGGCGGAGACGCCTTTTTCGGCCCGCTTGATCTCGTCCCAACGACGCAGGACCGCCGTGGTGTCGGCGGCGCGGTCGTCGCCGAAAACGTGGGGATGGCGACGGATCATCTTGGCCCCGATCTCGGTGGCGACGGCGTCAAAGTCGAATGCACCACGCTCGGCGGCCATCTGCGAATGCATGACGACATGAAGGAGCAGGTCGCCGAGTTCCTCGCGGAGATTGGGATCGTCGTTCGCGTCGATGGCGGCCAGCACCTCGTAGGTTTCCTCGACCAGCGCGTTGCGCAGGCTGGCGTGCGTTTGCTCCTGGTCCCAGGGGCAGCCCTCCGGCGCACGGAGACGGGCGACGATCTGGCGCAGTCGTTGGACCGGCTCCGCCGAAAATTCGCTGTGAGAAGCCGACACCGGAACGGGAACCTTCAATCGCCCTTGTCTTTGCGCAGGAGAGAAACGCGCGCTTTTTCGAGCACGGCACGCTCGCTGTTGGTCAGGCTGGCCAACCCGTGTTTGCTGATCTTGTCGAGCAGCGGATCAACGGATTCATGCACGTCGCGGCCACGGTAATCATCCGCACCGCCGCCGTCCGTGTCCGCCGCGCGGCGGGGTTTGAGGCGCGGCTTGACGCCGACGGGTGCCGCCTTGCGCGGGAACTTTTCCCGCAAGCTCCAGCCTTCCGGCAGGGCAAACCCACTGCCACCCATGCTCGCGTAGCGCGTACCGAAAAAGGCGACACCGACGCTGAGCCAGAGGAGTGTCAAGTCCTTGAGATCTTCACTCGCCATGAACTGCAAAGTACCCAAGGCCAGGAAACCCCACGCGAACCATTTGCAAGCGATGCCGAAGAAAAACTGCACGTTCGGGTAGATCGTCGCAAAGATGATGAAGACGCCGAAGCTCGTGTAGTACGACCCGCCCGCCAAGGTTTGGTTGCCGCCCACCAACCACGCGCGCAACAGCAGGTAGATCGGCGATGTCAACACCAGCGCGGTATAGAGGCCGGCGAAGGTTTTCCGACCGAAAAACCGCTCAACTTCGCGCCCCCAGATGAAGAAGAACACCATGTTCACCAGGAACCAGAAGCTCGGAGAATGAGCGAAATTGTAGCTGAGGACCTGCCACCACATGTTGTGGCGGAGCACGGCGTTGCTGGAAAATCCAAGCAGATCGAGCACGTTCAGATAGCCGACATGGAGCATCCCGCCCACGAGGCAGCACGCCACCAGGGAGGCAGCGTGAACGATGACCAGGAGGGTGGTCACGTGAATGGGACGCCCACGCACCCAGAAGAGCGGCTGGTAATCGTCGGAACGTTCAAAACCCATCATGGCAGCGTGCAGCCTAGCGGACCCGCCCGGATTACTCAAGACCAACGTGCAGGAAAGAAAGATTCAGGTTCCAAAGATCCAAGATTCAAAGAAGGTTCAAGGCGCAAGGTCCAACGAGGACAGTGGAGACCGGCAACTGAGGGTCGCTCAACTTATTTCGACGAAAGCGGAGCGGCGATGCTTTCCAGGGACTGCCCCTCCGCCTTGACGCCGATCCAGAGTTCCACCCCGGCGGCGAGGATCATCAGCATAGCGCCGAGCAGATAGCCGCCGAAAAGATAATCGCGTGAACCCTGGCTGATGAGGAAGCCGAAGAAGGCGGGTGCCCCCACCCCGCCAACCAGCGTGCCGACGGCGTAGAAAATGGCGATGGCCATCGCGCGAATCTCCAGCGGGAAGATTTCACTGACCGTGAGATAGGCCGCACTGGCGGCCGAGGATGCGACGAAGAAGATGATCATCCAGGCGACGGTCTGGGTGGTGGCGGTGAGCATCCCCTGGCGAAACATCCATCCCGTCACGGCGAGCAGCACGCCGGAGAGGGCATAGGTCCCGGCAATCATCGGCTTGCGGCCAACCGTGTCGAAGAGGTGGCCGATTGTGATCGGACCGAGCAGATTGCCTAGCGCGAAGGCGGCGAGGTACCAGCCGGGTTTATCCGCAGGTACCCCATAATATTTCTCCAGGACCTGCGCGGAGGTGAAGAAGATCGCGTTGAAGAAGAAAGCCTGCGCAATCATCAACGCCAACCCCAGGAAAGCGCTCCGGCGATGGTCGTAAGCGACCGCCTGCCAAATCTCCGACCAAGGGGTGTGGGTGCGCTGCCGGAGGCGGGATTTCTCGCCCGTCAGGGGCGGCAGCGTTTCGGGATGGCCTTCTGTGACCTGCCTTTCCACGTCGGCGACGACCTTCTCGCCCTCCTCGTGCCGACCGTGGACCATCAACCAGCGGGGGCTTTCGGGTACCCAATGCCGAAAGAACAACACCACCAACCCCAGCCCCGCCCCGATGCCGAATGCAAACCGCCAGCCCAGCCAGACGGGCAGGTAGTGCGGGTCGAGGAGTACCACCGTCGCTGCGGCGCCCACCGCCGCCCCGAGCCAATACGTCGAATTGATGATCAGGTCCGCACGTCCACGCACCCGCGCCGGGATGAGTTCATCCACCGCCGAGTTGATGGCCGCGTACTCGCCCCCGATCCCGGCTCCGGTGACCGCGCGAAAAAACGCGTAGCTGGCGAAGTTCCACGAAAACGCCGTCGCCGCCGTCGCCGAGAGGTACACCAGGAGCGTAGCGTAAAAGAGTTTCTTGCGTCCCAACCGGTCCGTTCCATAGCCGAAAACGAGAGCCCCGACGACCGCACCCGCCAAATACCAGGAATTACTGTTGCCTACCTGCTGGTCCGTCAGCGCCAGAGTGTGCGCGTTTTTCAGCGCGCCGCCCAGCGCTCCCGCCAAGGTCACCTCCAGGCCGTCGAGAATCCAGGTGATCCCCAACGCGGACACAATCAGCCAGTGCCAGCGGCTCCACGGCAGCCGATCCATCCGGGCCGGCACGTCGGTTTCAATCCATCCTTGGGCCATCGGGTGCGGGGTAGTTTTCAGTTAAGACATCGGATCAAATTCGGGCATCCCCAAGAATATTCTCATTCATGATTTATCAAATACGATAAACCGTTAGCGGTCGTTGCTGATGTACACCGGACGAACTCTCCGGCACGGCGTTTGCTTTGGTTTTGCAGAATCGCCTCTGTCCAAACCGTCCGTCAAATGTCGCTCACCCATCGCACGTCCGCCTCGCGCCAGGACGCCTTCACTCTGGTCGAGACCCTGATTGCCTTGACGATTCTAGCCGTCTTTGCGGTTTCGTCCACCATGACGCTCAGCCTTTTTAACACCCGGGCCGCCAAGAACCGTAATCTGGAGGCAGCCCGCTCGCTGATGGAAAATTACGTCGGTTTGGTCCTGAACACAAGCAGCACGCTCAGTCCGACCACCACCACAGCCACCGTCAACGGCATTCCAGTCGATACCTGCAACACGATCGGCGCCACCACCATTTCCCAACCGATCCCATTGATCGTCGGGCGCAATGCCACGGCCGGCGCCGTCGTCACCGGAAATCTGTACTGGAGGATACAAAACGTGGGGACCACGTTCGGACTCACTGCGGCGAACGACCTCGTGCAGGTGGACTTTGTCATCCAATACAGCTACCGCGGCCAAACGTATTTTTACAACGCGACCACGTTCAAGGCTAATTCGTAACCCTGGCGCCTCGTCAATATCCGCTCGTTTATGGAATACCGTATTTTCCCGCCGTCCCCCCGGGTCCGCCCGAGCGCGTTTACCCTGGTCGAGCTGTTGGTCAGCCTCGGGGTGCTCGTGATCGGCGGCTCCTTCATCTACTCTTTTCTCGCGGGCGATCTCGGTCTCTACACGCGCAATTTCTCCATCAATAAGTCCAATAATTCTCTGCGTCACAGTCTGCAGAGCCTGAAGCGCGACATCGATACGGCCATCGAGCCGCCCTTGCTGATCACTGCCACGATCGACAGCAAAGGCGTCGCCACGCTTGCTCCGCTCACCGTTGCCAGCCCGCAGTCTGCGCAGGCCATCCTCGCATACGTCAATTACGGCCCGGCCTACCAACTCCAGCCGACCGTTGCGGGAAAATCGACGCTCATCGATCCAACCAAGCCCATCCTCATCAACCGTTACGTGGCCAGCACCGCCAACGTTACTGCCGACCCGTATGCCGCGTCGTCACCGCTGCCGGTAGTGGGTGACCGCATCCTCTTCATGTCGCCCGGGCCGTATTCCGACGGAATGCCTGAATACGTGAATCTCACCACCGGCAAGCCCGTCACGGCGGCGGTCGCTGGTTCCACGGTCATCAAACCGGGACGTCTGATCACGTCGGTAACTCCGGTCATCGCCAGCGGCACCCCGCCTAGCCAATTCCTCATTACTATCGATCAAACAAACCCACTGCGCAGCGGCGGCAATTTGGTCGTCAAAGATAACAACTCGGTTTACTTCTTTCGCGAATCCGTCTATGCCGTCCGCTCAATCGGCACGACCGAGTCCCAACTCGTCTATTATTCGTCGGTCAGCAGCCTCACCAATCCCAAGCTGATCATCCGCGACCTCGACCCCGCTCCGCAGGAGATCGACGCCATCACCACCAAAACGATTGCGCCCTTCAACTATTACACTCGCCTCGGCAATAGCTACCCGCTCACCGTCAACCTGCCGGTACGCGCCCTGGACTGGGCCAATTCCATCGGCGAGCGCAACCTGGGCGGAAAAGCAACGGATACCTCCAGCGCGGAGTTCAATCTCTACCTGCGCAGCAGCACCACGATGAACATCAAAGGCCGTCTGGACGATACGTCGCTGACGGAGATCAAACCGAATTAACTTCCCGCCACTTCCCGGCCCTCATTCAGCTTCTTCCTTTCGAACATGCGACCTCCTTCACGATCTTCCCACCACGGCAGCACGCTTGTCGTCGCCCTCTTCGTCGTGGTCTTGATGACCACCTTCATCGGGCTGGCACTCGACTACACGGCATCGACGGCCCGTCTAGCCGCCCGAGGACGCGACCTCACGACCGCGCAGGCACTGGCGGACGGCGCGTTGGAGGCCGGCTTCATGGCTTGGCAAAAATACATGATCCCACGGCAGGGGTACATCGTCGCCAACAGCGCAAGCAGTGGGTACACCTCATCGAGCGAGTTCGACGCGGTAACCACCCCCATCGTCACCGCACTCAACACTGCCATCGCCAACAGCGGCTTCGTGGTCAAGACGCTTTCCATCCGCGCCGTGGACCAGACAGACCGTCCCCGCGACTATACCTCCGATGATTACATCTCGTTCGGTCCCCTCGTGGACACTCCCGGTTGGACCGCCAAGGCCCATACGTACCGCGCCCTCGCAATCATCGCCCGCAGCGGGTCCACGAGTGATCTGCAAACCGTTGTGACCGTCTCGCGTTATTTCCAGCAGGCCGAGGCCGGACTCTTGCAAGCCATGTTCTTTTTTCAGAACGATCTGGAGTTGCACCCCGGCCCCGACATGACCGTGTACGGTCTCGTGCATACCAATGCCAATCTGTACGCCTGCGCGGGTGACGGCAGCTTGCTGACGTTCTTGTCCAATGTCTCTTACCTGGACAGCAAAACCGTCAATCCCGCCCTACCCGCCGCGAAGCGACCCTCCAATTTCTACGAGAGCGCGGACACTCACTACGTGGAAGGAGTCACCCAGACGCAATACAACGAAGAAAAACGGTGGGACGCATTTTCAAATCCGTCTTACACCGGTCCCGGTGGCAGGGATGGTGAGCTATCCGCGTCGACGAAGGTGCTCGACCCTCTCGGCCTCGGTTCGGTCGCGGTCGATACCAAAAATTACAACGACACCGGCACCCACGAGATTATCGAGCGCCCTTATACGACGAGCACCGGGACGCCTTCTACCATCACCGCCTCCACCGCCTACGCGGACGTGGCGGCGGGCCACCGCCTCTTCAACGGCGCAGCGCTGCGCGTTTTCATCAACCGTAACCTGGCGAAGGGCAGTCAGGTCCATGTCTATCAACCGGGGACCAACGTGGCTGACAGTAAGGAAATTGTGCCCACCGGCAGCAAGCTGACTCCCAACATCGCTGACTCGATCATCGCCGCCGTTACGCCCTCCGTCGGTAGCGACTTTACGGATATGCGCGAGGGCAATCCCGTGAATGTCAGCACCGTGGATGTCTCCAAATTGGTGACGCCACTGAACACCTACGCCGCCAACAGCGGCGTCCTCTATATCACCGACGTGACCAACCTCATCACGAAAAGCGACGGCACGGATATAGGCAACCAAAAGATCGGCCAAATGGGGGATGCCGACGCCATCCGGCTCGTAAACGGAGGCATCCTCCCCACCGCGGGCCTGACGGTGGTCTCCGACGGCGCGATCTATATCCAAGGGGACTACAATACGGGGTCCACCTACACGACGGGCGGGGCTTTGATCACATCCACGCAGCCCAACTCCGATGCGAAAAACGGCGATCCGACGCAGAATACTTACAACGGTTACGTCCAAAAGCCGTCCGCCGTCATCGGTGACGCCGTCATGGTGCTCTCCAACAGCTGGGTGGATGCCAACAGCAGTAAAACGCCGTCAACGGGCAAGACACCGGCATCGAACGTTCGCATCGCCACGCCTACCACGGTAAACACCGCCATCGTCACGGGCCAGGTGCTCACCGACTCCAATAATGGCAGCGGAGGCGCACACAACCTGCCGCGATTCTTGGAAAACTGGAACGGCGTGAATTTCACTTATTACGGCGCCATGTGCGAGCTGTACCCCAGCCAGCATTTTACGGCACCGTGGAGCGTTGACATAAACGTCTATGGCTCGCCGGGCCGAAACTGGTTTTTCGACGACCGGTTTACCACCAGCTATCCACCCGGTAACCTGCGCGCCACAAGCTACGTGCGCGGTCGTTGGGTACGCAACCAGCTCACGGGCAATGAATTGCAGTAAGATATTCGCCGCCCTCGCCCCCGCCGTTCACCGACGCCGGTGGCCCCGGCGCGGCGCGGCGCTGATCGTCTTGTTGGCCACCCGCCTTTGCCCGGCAGCGCAAGGTCTGGATTTCCGGTTGAGCACGGTATCGGTTATGTTTGACGGCTATCGGGCCGAACAGCCGTTCATTCACTACGACGAAACGAACGCGGTGTATCTCGTCTTCCCCGGCGCGAGTTGGAGCGCCACCGGCGAGCCGAACTCGCTCACCCTGACCTCATCCAAGTTTACCGGGGCGCAAATCCGCCTGGAGAAATCGAGTTCCTCCGCGTCCGACACTGATTTCAAGGTAAAAACCGCTTTGGATGATTACCGACGCCGGGCAATGGCCGCTTTGCCGCAGGGGGCATCGGCCATCACGGTCGCGGCGGAGCGGGATATGCCGGCGGGCTTCTTCGAATGGCGGGATTACGAGTTCGTCATGGATTACGCATTCTTCGGCCAACCCTACCGACGCGGCACCATCTTCCTGGACCTGAACGCGAAAGAGCAGATCGTCGTCACCTACAGCGCCCCGCCGGCGAGTTTCGACGCGGTTCGTTCGATGGCGCTCCGAGTCCTCCGCAGTTGGCGAGTGGTGCCGCTTTCCCCTGAAAGTCAGCCCAAGACGGACGCCGGACGCTAGGGGTGCTCAACGGCCCGCGTCCGGCACGCCGCTGCCGTGACGGCGGCGCTTGACGTGCAACTGGGCCAGGGAATGGGCAATCGCCGCCTCCGCCGCGGCTTGTTCCTCGCTGCCGAGATCCTTGTCTTCCAGCGCCGCTTTCGCGCGGTCCATGGCGGCCTGGGCGGCGGATTCGTCAATGTCCTTTTCGAGGATGGCCGCGTCGGTCAGGATAGATACCCGGTCGGGCATCACTTCGGCAAAACCCCCACCCGTCGCCAGGCTGGTTTCCTGGCCATCTTTCACGATCCGAAGCTCCCCCGCCTTGAGCGCCGTGATGAGCGGCACGTGCAAAGGCAGGATGCCGAACTCACCATCGACGCCGGGGATCGTGACCATGTCCACATCCTCGGAGTAAGTCTTCCGGTTCGGGGTGACGACTTCGAGTCGTAAGGTTGGCATCTTTGGAGAAAGTTGGATGGCCCGGCTTACTTCGTCACCATGTCGATGCCGCCCTTCATATAGAAGTTCGTCTCCGGCACGTCGTCGTGCTTGCCGTCGAGAATTTCCTGGAAGCCCCGGATCGTTTCCTTGAGCGGAACCTGCTCGCCTTTGGTGCCCGTGAAAATCTCGGCCACGGTGAAAGGCTGACTGAGAAACCGCTGGATCTTCCGCGCGCGGAAAACGACTTGCTTGTCCTCGGGCGAGAGTTCGTCCATGCCCAAGATGGCGATGATGTCCTGCAAATCTTTGTACTTCTGGAGCACCTTCTGCACGCCGCGCGCGACCGCGTAATGCTCGTCGCCAACAATGTCAGGAGCAAGCGCCTTAGACGTGGACGCCAGCGGATCGACCGCCGGGTAAATGCCCAACTCGGCGATGGAACGCTCCAGCACAATGGTCGAATCCAGGTGCGCAAAGGTGTTGGCCGGGGCCGGGTCGGTCAAGTCGTCGGCGGGAACGTAAACGGCTTGGAAGCTCGTGATCGAACCTTTGTTGGTCGAGGTGATGCGCTCTTGCAGGTCGCCCATCTCGGCGGCCAGCGTCGGCTGATAACCCACCGCCGAAGGGGTGCGACCGAGCAGCGCGCTCACTTCCGCACCGGCCTGGGAGAAACGGAAGATGTTGTCGATGAACAGGAGCACGTCCTGGTTCTTCTCGTCGCGGAAATATTCGGCCATCGAGAGCGCCGAGAGAGCCACGCGCAGGCGTGCGCCGGGGGGCTCGTTCATCTGGCCGTAAACGAGGGCGACCTTCGACTTGGAAAGGTCTTCCTGGTTGATGACCTTGGACTCGCTCATTTCGGCGTAAAGATCGTTGCCCTCACGGGTGCGCTCCCCCACCCCGGCGAACACCGAATAACCGCCGTGGACCTTGGCGATGTTGTTGATCAGCTCCATGAT
>CAHJWO010000146.1 GCA_903642295.1 PVC group bacterium
CCGGGGCAGGTGATGGTTTGCGCGTTCTTCATGTGTAGAATGGATTTCAGTTCGGAGTGGCCTTCGGTTGGTGTTTGTGGGTAAACTCGCAGCCGGGCTTGAGGCGCGACCAGCAAGGGGAGACACGCCTCAAGAAAAGCTGTAGGTTTAGATGAGGTCTTTTAACAGTTAAACTGAACTTTGCAACAAGAAAATCCAGTATCTCTGTTATTTCGGGCACGGCTACAGTCACTCTTGGCGGAGCGTGACCTTTCCCAGCGTCAACTCGCGCTCGGCACCGGCGTCAGCCAGCAGACGATCAACAACTACCTGCGGGGCGTCACCAAGCTGCCGGGCGCGGAGGAATTGCTCGCGCTTTCCCGCTACTTCGGCGTTCCGATGGAGTATTTCGTAAGCGACGGTGAAAAGACTGGGCCAGAAACGTCCAAGAAGTCAGCGTCCAAATCACCGCCACCGGTTTCCGCCGTCGAAGTGCGGCGTTCTGCGGAGCGGCTCCGACGCCAAGCCGAGCAACTGCGCGGGGAGGCCGACCGTTTAGACCAGCTCGGCGGTGGCGGCTAACAAAGGGTCACAGGCAAAACGGTGGTTTGGCCGGTGCAGACCATCAAAGGTCGCGGAGCAGATCGTTCCATTCGCAGCCCAGCGTGCGCTGAAGTTTGCGAAGCACCATCAGGGAAGGATGAGCCGTGCCCCCTTCGAGCTTTTGCACGTAACGGGGGTGAACATCCGCCCCTTCAGCCATTTGCTCCTGCGTCAGTTGCCGTGCCGAGCGCAGACGCGCCAAGTTGCGCCCAAAGGTAGAGAGAGGTTTGGCAGTATCAGCATTCACTCGGCGTCCGCCGAGCTTGGGCGAATCTCCAAACTGGCAACACGCCCATTATGGGCGTGTTTTCTTCTTGCTCTGGGGCCGTTGCCGTCGCTATGGTCACCGCCAAATCCACACCACCATGCACGCTCCAACCATCTCTACCGCTTCCGGCAGCCGTTTCCTGCGAGTTCAACTCGTGTCCACAAAACTCATGGCGGCGATCATCGCTGCCGCCTCCCTTGCTATCCCCTCGCTCCTGCGTGCTCAGCAAACGCTTTACGTTTCCTCCGGCAGCCAGACCATTGCTCAGGTCAGTCCCGCCGGGGCCGTCAGCACGTTTGCCACGCTGACAGCCAACTCTAACCCTGTGGGTCTGGCATTCGATGTGGGCGGAAACCTCTACGTCGCTTCCAATTCCACCAACCAGATCAACCGGATCACCCCGGCGGGCGCGGTGAGCACTTTTACGACACTGCCGACCCCTGCCTTCACTAGCCCGGCGGGACTGGCTTTCGATGGCGCGGGCAGCCTCTACGCGGGCTCCCGCATTAACAGCCGCATCGCCAAGATCAGTCCGGCGGGCACGGTGAGTGAATTTGCGACCGTCAATCCCGGTTACACCCTCAACGGCTTGGCCTTTGACGCCCAAGGCAACCTCTTCGCGGCGGACGGCAACAGCAACCAGATCAGCCGGATCACTCCCACGGGAATGGTCAGTCTCTTTGCGACCGTGCCGCCCTCCACAGCGCAGTTCCCCAATGGCGTGCAAGGTCTAGCCTTCGACAAGCTCGGCAACCTGTATGTGTCCGATTATGACACCAGCGAAATTTACAGGATCAACGCCGCCGGTGTGCTCAGTCTTTTCACGACTCTCCCAGCCAACAGTTACCCGGAAGGACTGGCCTTCGACGCGAGCGGCAACCTCTACGTAGCGGATTCTATCATCAACCAGATCAGCAAGGTCAGTCCAGACGGGTTAACCGTGAGCGTCTATGCCAGCAATGTTTCCTCGCCGCATTACCTCGCTTTTGGAGCAATCCCGGAGCCTTCGACCTGGAGGCTCATTTTCGTCGGCGTGGCGGTTGCAATCGTCCTCCAACGCAACCGTTGGTCAAGGAAGTTCAAAGGGGAGCAGCCAAGCTGATGAATGGTGCGGATATTGAAGCAGGCAGAAGTGATTTGCCATGTTCACAGGTAAGAGCTTAGCGACATTGCATGATCTCCAAATCGCTGGGCTCTGCGTGACCGCAGAACGGTGAGGCCGCGCAAGCCGAAAGAAGCGTGCACCAACAACTGCCTCCGGCGGCCCCTGCGCGGGGTGCGACGACGGGGAGGAAGATTGGGGCACCGGCCTTTGTTACCGTCTGTAACCACCCTGCGCCCCGATTTGCGGTCCGTCCTGAGCCTCCTCCGGGGTTTCTTCCTCGGGTGCACGGTAGGCGGCCATGCTTTCGGCCTGCCAGGCGGCTTCTTGGGTCTCTTGCTCGCGCTTGGCGGCCTGCACCACCTCGTTCCAATCTTTGCAGCCTTCCGTTGGCTCCCAACGCATATAACGCATCCCCATCGCGGCGGCGACGGCCTGGAGAATGCCCTCGCGCTCCTCGGTGCCGCTCTCACCCACGTCGCTGGCGTCCACCAAGGTAAGTTTACCCTGCACGGTCCCCGTGCGGTTGCGTTCAGCGTGGAGTTGCTGGATGAGCAGCGGGAGCAGCTTCTTGCCCGCCGCTGAAAAATTGCCTGCGGTGGAGACGACCATCGTTTTGGGCTGCGTTGCCGGGTCCAGGCACTGCCAAGCGGAAATCGCGTCCAACGCCGTATCGTTGACCACGACCACCTGGATCGGCTCGTAGTCCTTGGGCTTGGCGTGCCAGAGCGAGCGGCCCCGCCCTTCGCCGTCGCGCATCGCGCCCGTGAAGCGTTTGCGGGTCGAGCCGTCGGGTAATGGGATGTAATTCTCTCCATCGCCCTGCTCGTTGTGCGGGCAAACGAGGTGGCCGTCGTCAGGATCGGCACGCAGCCAATGGGCGAACGCCTCCACGGTGGCTGGATCGAGACAGCGGTCAGTCGTCAGGAACTCGGTCGCCACCGCGCCGAGCGGGTCCAGGGTGCGCGCCGGACGTGAACCTGCGGGCGGCGGTGCAGCAGTCTTGGCCGAGGGGCGACCGTCGCGGCAAAGGGGCAACGCTGACGGCGGCGTCTTGAGGGTTTTGCGGAGGGCGCCCAGCGTGCGGCCCCAGGTCATGCCCAGCAAGTTCTGGTAGGCGTCGATGATCGTGCCCGTCCGCGCCTTGTCGGGTAGGGTGTACCAAGTCCAGTGATTGGTGCCCTCGGCACGATGCACGAGGATTTGCTGGCCGCCGGGGCCTTCGAGCTTGCGCCAATCGCGGGTGTCGCCGGGTGCGGCGGTCCAGCCGTGCGTGCCGAGGAAACCGGCGAGATCCACTTTGAGCTTTGCCGTTTCGATGAGTTCTTCGTCGGTCATTTTTTCGTGGTCGTTGGCAGATGGCGCGCGTGCTGGCGACAGCTCTAGGACGGTGAGGTCGGCGACCTCAATGGTAGAGAGCCGCAACCGGTTGCGGTCGGAGCTGCCGGTAGGAATAGGGCTGCCGTCCGCCAGGCAGAGAGGCACGTTGGTTTGCCCGTTGGCGCGGGCGTCTTCGATGTCTTGGGCGCGGGCGTGGTAGGTGCTGCCAAGGAGCGTGTCGATCCGCACCACGGTTACTCTTTGGCGAAGGGGTTGGGCTGCGGGATCGGGTCGCCAATCACCCATTCCATCCCATCCGGGGTGCGGGGCGGCTCCACCACTTCGGCCCCGATCACGGTCAGCAGTTCGTCCACCGTCCAGACCGGATAAGCCAGTTCCAGATCGCCGTTGATTGTCAGCGCTGGCAGGGGCCAAAGGACGTGGTGCCTGCGACCCCCGATCATCTGTTCCGTTCCGTAGCTGTGGCCGCCTTGCTTGATCCGCCGAAAGTCCGCTGCCCGGAGCAAGTTCTCGGCGTCGAGCCGTATCCAGCGTTCGCCCTGGGCCTCCGCGTCGAGCAGCGCGTCGAGCGGATCGGCGGGAGAGGAGTCGGGCGGTGATGGCGCGTCGGGTGTGCTCATAGTCTATGGCGTCTTGGCGGTTTTGGGCAGCGATGGCTCGATGGGCAATTTGGGCGTGATTGTAGTCGCAAAGCGGCGTGTCACGTCCACCTCGACGACCGCGCTCGAACTCGATGATCGAGACGCGCTGAAGCGGTTTCTCTTTGCGGCCTTGCCGCTCGAAGGAGCGCAGGTCCAAGCGGATGGAAAGCCCCTCGCGGCGCAGCTCCGCGTTCACGCTGTCCTGCCAGTTCTGGCGGGCCATGTGGACGGTGTGGGCTAGGTCGAGCCGCCGCACCTTTTTGCCCAGGTTGCCTTGGTCATCGACCATCCGGGTCGTGCCGTAGAAATGGACGTGGAAGGCACGGGGATCACCACCGCGCTTGCCGCTGGGCCGGTGTAGGCTGAAGCCTTCCGCCGTGCCGAAAGTGGCTCTGAGCCAGTCGGCATGGGCCTGGCACGCGCCCACCATTCCAGCCTTGGAAAGCTGGTAGGGAATCGCTGCGATCCGCGTGCGGGCGACCACCGCGTCCCAGCGCCACTCGGCGGCGTCCACCTGGCTCCAGTCCCCGAGGTCGGGGCCGCTGCGCCCGAAGGCAAGCACGTCGTCGGCGCGGCTGGCGTAGGGACCGCCGCGCACGCAGTACGCCGCCGTCCGCTGGGCGGAGCGGCCCGCCTTGCGGGAAACGCGGCGCACCTGGTAGTGGGGAGTCGGCATGTCTGGGAGACAAAGGGAGCAGGACGTGTACCCCCGGAGGGCCAAATTGCGTTGCCTGGGACCCGCTTGCGGGTAGGCAATGCTTAATTTTTTGCCCTGCCGGGGGCCTGAGGATCTGATCCTCCCAGGCCATCGGCAAAGCGGGCGCGGCGGTGGCTCGGAAAGGCCCACGAGGATTTGATCCTCGTGGGCCGGGTGTGCAGGCATGGGGTTTGCTTTTTTGATGCGCCACCATGTCCACCGAAACCCCATCCAACGTGGCCGCCTCACCCCCGCGCGAGGCCCAGCCGTCCACTCCGCCGCTGACCCCGAAGCCCGCTCCACCAAAGCGGAAGGTGGCGCGGAAAAAGACCACCGCCAAAGACGATCTTGAGGAGGCTCGAAAAAAGATCAAGGAGGGCCGAGAAGCCGAGGCCCGCGCGCTGGCCAAGATTGCGCTCGCGGACAAAAAGGTCCGCGCCCAGGCGGGTCGTGATTGCGTGGCCGATTTGGTAGGTCGCCTGGACAAAACGACCCGCGAGGCCGTGGTCGCCAGTCTGCTGGGCGTGGCGCAAGGCAAGGAGATGGCGAACGTGCAAGAGTGGGTCGAAACGCTTTGAGCAACCCGTCATGAAACCGATTTTCATCCTGGCGTTCTTCGCGGTAGCTGCCACCGGTCATTGCCAGTCGCCAAAAGCCAGGAAAGAGGCAGCGGCTTCCGCGCTAACCCCGGCGGCCTCACCGACCCCCACGCCGGTGGATTGGAAGGCCGCCTACCAGGCGGCAAATGACGCGGCGATCAAGTGGCGCGAACGCGCGGGCGAACTGGAAATCCGCGCCGAGGTAGCCGAAAAGCTGGCTGCCGACAACAAAGCCGATCTGGAGAGGCTCGCGGGCGAAACGAAGAAAATAGCAGACGCTTCCGCCGAGAACGTCAACAAGCTCATGTCCGTGGACAAAACCCTGCTCGAAAAGATGCAGAACCGCGAGAGCCTTTGGGCGGCAGGGGCGCTGAAACGGTCGCTCGACGGCAACTAAATGAAGGCGTCCGTCGCACGGAAAATCAGGGGGCTTTTGCTCGTGACCGCGCTGGTCGTTTCGATGGGTGCGTGCCACCGGGCGGCTGATCCGCTCGTCAGCGAACGCCACCTTTCCGAGTGGATCACCAGTTTGGATGATCGGGACAACGCGGTGCAGCTCAAAGCCATCCACGCCATCGGCAAACTGGCGCGTTCCCGCCGTCGGTTGGCCGACGGCACCTACGCCCCACGAGAGCGGGCAACCGACGCTGAGGCGGCTCGCTTGCCACTCCAACAAATGTGCCGCGCCCGTTCCCTGCCGGTCGGGGTGTTGCTGGCGGCTCAACACGCTTTGCTCACTTTGTTTCAGGAGCGTGATTCGTCCTACACGGAGGCGGCTCTGAGGTATCTCGCCTGGGATGAATCTCCCGAGCGTTACAACGCCGAAGCCCTGCTGGAAAACTATCCCGACAAAGCTGAGCGCATCACCGACGCGGCGTTGGCTTGGGTGTTGGCGTCGTGGATGCAGAACGCTTCTCACCAAGATCAAATCCGGGGAGTGATCGGCGGGAATTTGCTGCGCCATTATGCGGACGTGGCTTGGCCGAAAATCTCCAAGGTTGAGCCGATGGGAAGCACCGAGGCGACGATGGCTTACCTGCTGTGGCATGAAGTGGCGGCAGCCAGGAAACAGGCGGGCGACCAAGCCCGCTGGAAGAACGAACTGCAAATTGCCAAGGCGGATTATATAATCTACCAGGACAAGGCCAAGAAGCTGTTGGCCTGCCAGCCAAAGGACGCGAAGCCGCTCGGCGCCAGGAAAGCCTTGGACCTGCTCCTGCACCCGGAGTTTTACCTGCACACGAAGGCCACGGACGAGGAACGCTGCCTCTACTACCGGCAACAGGGCGGGTTCTGGCGGCTCTATGTGACGTGCTTGGAGGTGGAAAAGTCCTTGCATGATCAAAACGACCCGCCAGCATAAAATCTGGAGATAAAGGTCAGCTCCATCGACCCGACCGCAAGGTTTGGAGGCATTCGGCGGGCTTCCTGCGGCATCAAACCACGCTGGAGGCACTACCGGCCTAGGAAATTTCCCTTCCCCCGTCGCCGCTCCCCGCGCAGGGGCCGCCGGAGGCAGCCCGCCACGCGGGGGGTGCGGATGGAGCAGTAACTAACTTAAGGTTCCTGCGATCCGGCCACGTTTGGCGGGCGGTCCAGCACCAACTTGTACATCGCTTGGGCTTCATCCATGCTCTTTACATCGCGCCGCAGATACATGCGAATCTTCCTCGCGCTAAAGTCTGCTCCCAACCGTTCCTGGAGCCGCACGGCGCGGGTGTATAGGTTGAAATACTCGTTGTACTCGGTGGCATCCAGCAGGTATCGCAGGTCCTCGACATGAAGCGAAGCCAGTCGCGCTCCCCAGCCCACGTCTTCTTCGTCGATCAGTGGATTGGTTTTGCCCAAGAGCCAATGGAAAACACACCCGTACTTGAACACGCGGTACTCCACCCGGCGGATGAAATCTTCCCCCAACCCAGAGTCGCGTCCGAGCAAGAAAAATGTTTCCGCAATGACCTCGCGTGCCGCGCCCGTGAGTTCGTAGCGCGGACACACCGGCGTCTGTAACGCCCGGTTCCACGCCGTGGTCAACGTCGGCACGTCCACGGCGTCCAGGAAGGCGTACTTTTTGTCGTACCACCGGCGCGAAGGGTCATCCTTGCCGACCAGAAAACCGAAGCGTTGCACCAGCCCGGATTGCCAATCCTCGGGCGTGAGTTGCTTGCTCACGTTCGCCAGGACGGATGTGCCGAAGATGCTCAGGCAAGCGTCTTTGACCTCGGCTTTCTCCGGCAAGGATTGGCCGTTCTCGTCGCGGCGTTTGCTTTTCACGCGGTAGGTGATCGGCGCGTAATCGTAAGCCATGAGCATATACCGCTTGCTCATGGCGTGGTGCTCGGCCTTGAGCGAGTTCCAGAACTCGCCCCATTCATCAATCCTCCAAAACAAAGGTTGGCCCTCCGCTTCGGCCAATACCTCGAAAAATGCCGCGCTGCTCTGTGGTTCATCCATCGTGCGGGGTGCCCACCCGGCGGCCTCGGCGGCTTCCTGGATGGCCCGGCAAACAAACGTCTTGCACCTGCCCGAAGGCGCGAGTACCACCGTGTACAAATCCAGCTTGATGGACTGATGTTTGCCCAAAGCGATCCGCACCCCCTTCTCCGCCAGGTACTGCGCGACCAGGGACACCGCGAACATGAATGGGATCTCCAACGGAATGGCCGTCTTGCGAAAAAACTCGGTTACAATGGTTTCCAGCAGACTGGCGGGCGGCGTGGCGATGAGGCCGCGCCAGAGTGAATGCTTTTGAGTGTACAGCGCAGCCTTGAGCGTCTGCTCAATCTCTCGGGAATGGAGCATCTGCCCAAGCAGCGTTCTCTGAGCGCGGCCTGCCACCAAGGCACGCAACGGGGTGCGTCGCCTCTTCATGGTAAGATTTCCCCCCGGTTGGCCCGGCGCGCCGGGGCCTTGGCTTTCTTGGCGAACTCGCCGTTGACGGCGCGCGCCTCGAAACGCTTGATCTCATCGCCGGTGATGTAAAGCCTGCCGTGGATGTTCGCCGTGTCGATCAGTTTGTCGCGGCGGTAGCGGTAGCCGGTGGTACGCGTCAGCCCCTTGCTCCTCAGAAAATCATCAAAAGGAAAGAGGTTGGACGGGCAGACGTAGCTTGGTGTGTCTTGGTGTGCATTGTGCATCCGCCACGCTAGGATTCTCGCGTGTCTGCTCGCTGTACATCTACCTGCTGCAAATGGAGGACCACCGCCCGCAAACGGTATCTTGCGACGTGAGCCGCGTTTGCCTATCAACCGCCATCAGCCGCAAACGGAGGACACGAACACGCAAAACGCACTTCGTCTCACAAAACTCCCGTCAAATCGAATTACTGTTTTTTCTATTTTTTCTATTTTTTCGTTCCGGGAGGTCAATCTCCCGGTGCCAGCGGCGGTAGTTTTCCCGGTGATGCACCAAGGCTCCGGGGTGAAACCCGTCCGCCGCTTGCTGACGCAGACGGGCGGCGGCGTTTGCCTTGGTCGGGCGCGGCGGCACCAATTGCTCGTAGAAGTTTCGTCGCTCCGCCTCGTCGTAGATGGTGCCCATGTGGTAGCGCAACCAACGAGTGTAGAAAGGCATGGCCTCTCCCTCGCTGCGCTTCTTCGTGATGTGCAGAACGCCTTTGAGGAAAGGGACCGGGTCGCCGTACTTCTGCTTTAACCTCTCTTCTTCTTGGCGGGGCTGCCGCAAGGCTTGCCAAGCCTCGTCGTTCTGCCGATCCACCTCTTGGTGGATCGCATCCTGATCCAAACGCTCCTGGCAAGCATGCAACAAGCGCACGGCCACGTCGGCGGCATCGTCGTAGTAGAGCTTTTCCTTGAAGTTGCTCCCCTGTGTCAGCAGGACGTGGACGGCGATCTTTGCCACCGCTTCCGCTGAAAAAGGCGGTGTTGGGGACATTGACGCTGGCGCGTCTTCTTTGGAATGGACTTTGTTCATGCGGGTGCGTCCTCTAAAAATTTCAGCTTCTGGGCCGCCGCTTTTTTGTGGGTTTCGGCCAGGTGCCCGTACACCTTGCCCACCAAGATGCCGCCATCGGAATGCCCGAGCCATGACGCGATGGTCATATAATCCAAGCCCGCCATGACGCAGCCACTGGCAAAATAATGCCTCAAATCGTGGAAGCCTACGTTAGGTAGGCCCACTTTCGTGCGGATTACTTTGAGCGTTTCACGCAACGTCTTGGCATGTTCATCTTTTACCCCACGTTGAGGCGACGGAAAAAGCCAAGAAGTATCTGGGGGGCGCTGGGCCGCCATCTGGTCGAGCAAGGCTGCCAACTGAGGGGAAAAGTCCACGTCTCGCTCTCGTCCGTTTTTGGACACCCCATTTTTGCCAATAGTTACTGTTTGCCTTTGAAAATCCACGTCTGCCCACCTGATGAACAAAGTTTCTTGCTCACGCGCACCAGTCATCAGCAGGAAGCGCAAATAAAAACGGAACAGCGGTCCGTTCTTGAGCTTTGGATTTGTAGCCTCCTCAACCAAAGCAATGATCTGTTCTTTCCTCAGCAATTCGCGCCTGGGTGGGGGAGACACCTTTAACTGACGAACCTCTGGTAGTCGCTCAATTAGTTCACGATCCCTAGCGTACTTGAGCACGTTACGCAACGCGATGGTGTCGAGGTTCACTGTTCGCGGCGAGGTTCCCTTTCGCAGCCGCTTCTCGCGGAAGCTGTGGATGATTGGGACGGAGATTTTATCCAACGGCACCCCACCTAAATGTCGGATCCACCGTTTGATGGCCTGTCTCTCGCTTGTTTGTGTACGATCCTTTTTTTGCGTCAAGATGGAGCTTGCAAGATATTCACTCGCAAAATCCTCGAATTTTGGTCGAAACCCGGTTCGCGGCAGTTTGCCGTCGCGCCGCTCGGTACGTTTGCGTTCAAGCTCGCCTTTTGCCTCATCCAAATTAATCGCATTCAGGGGTAACCGGCGTGGGGCAGTCTGTCCGTTACCAAGGTCCACGCGCAACTGCGCGTAATACCGGTTCCCACGCCGCCAAAGGCCGGGGATTTTACGCTTGCGGCTGTCGAAGACAGGTTGGAAACTCTGCCCGTGGTTTTGCTTCTTGCTCCCGTTGCTCTGCGTTGCAGTACGTTCCACAGCAGAACAGTAGCACAAAGCGTAGCACAAGGGCAAAGGTCAAAATTTCAAACAATCCGCAAGTACCTAATGTGGAGTAGAATGCAGATTCAAGCCGATGTGGCGAAATGGCAGACGCAGCGGACTTAAAATCCGTTGAGGAGAAATCCTCGTGCGGGTTCGAGTCCCGCCATCGGCACCCCTGTAAGTGGTTGTATCACGGAAGGTTACCTCGAAGTTACAGCAGGGAAAATCTGGAGTCTTGGGCGTTGTGAGCAGCGGCTATATCCAGATTATTGCCAGATTTTTGGTCCGTCGAGCTTATCAGCCGTGGCAGAATCGCCGTGATCGGGGTGGGTTTACAAAACAGCCTCCCCGCTAACTA
>CAHJWO010000147.1 GCA_903642295.1 PVC group bacterium
GGCGCCGTCCGCAGCACGCGAGGCGCGTGCGCTCCCCGGGATCCTCCGCAAACTGAAAGACCTTGGTTTGGGAGGTTCGTTCGTTGCATCAGGGACTTGGTCCTCCTCCCAACATCGCCGTAGAAGTTGCGCCCGGGAGTGGCCAGGTTGTGCATGCAGGCATCTTCGGACGGCGCATCCCAAGTTCGCCTGACCACACGCTCCAGGTGACAGCCGGGGGACGGCGGGTCTCCCCGTGGATTCCACGTTTGACTCGCCCCTGGCTGCACCTGAGCTTGGAGGCGTCAGGCGGTTCGATGCTTCCTGTTTCCGTGTTGTGCCTTTGCGACTTTGCGCTTCGATGGCGCGGGCAGGGCTGCCACCGCCGCCGTGTGTTCCTTCAGTGCCTGTTTGCGCCAGCGGATCGCCTGTTTGAGCGCTCGCTCCATGCCGCCGAGCGTCCGTGGATTGAACCGCTTGGCTTTCATCCCCAGCCGCCCCCGACCGCTTCCCACATATGCGAAGAGGACCGGATGGCCTTTGTCGTGGGTGAGCGACACACCCACCGGGATTTCGAGTTCGTTGTCTTGCTTCATCGTGCGAGCCTTCCCGTACGACACCCTTGCCTCCCTGTCCACCGCCTAACCACTGCCTCTAAATATGTGTCAGTATGGTCAAGGGCAGTTTTTGAGTTGGTAGACTTTTTTCCCGATGAACGCCGCCTCGAAGGATGATCAATCAGAGGTGATCACGCGCGACGGATTCGCCGCCCGTTCGGATGCGGCCTCGCAGACTGCCGGAACCTAGCCTCCCCCCGGTCCCGCATCGTTGCCAAGCAGCGTGGCGAGCACCGCCTGCGGCTGCTCACGGGGCACGAAGTGCCCGATACCGGGCAGCACCTGGCGATGGTAGCCGCCGGGGAAAAGCTTGGCCTGATTGGCCGTGGAAGCGGGCAGACTGCACTCCTCCGCGCCCCCGTGCAACACGACCGTGGGCACGGTGATCTCGGGGCTTTTTTCCAACCTGGCATCGAGTCGGGCGTAGTGCGGGTCCTTCGGCGCATTGCCCCAGCGCACCCGGTAGAAGTGCAACACCACGTCCACGAAGTCCGGGTTGTCCCAGGAGGGAGCCGTGGCGTCGAACTCCGCTTCCGTGAACTTCCAGGTGGGCGACCACGTCCGCCAGAGAAAGCGGCCGAACTCCCGGCGATTGTCCTGGAGAGCTTCCCGTCCGCGCTCGCTGCCCAGGAACCACTGGTACCAGTAGAAACGCTGCTGGGTGTAGTCCAACTCCGAGCCGGGCGTCACCTTGACCATGTACGGCGACGACATGGCCACGAGGCGCTCCACCCGCTCGGGGAAAAGGGCGGCAAGAACGTACGCTGCCCCCGCGCCCCAATCGTGCCCGGCCACCACTGCTTTCTTGATGTCGAGCGCGTCGAGCAGATCGACGGCATCCTGCGCCAGCGCCGTCGGTTGACCCGTGCGCGGGGTGGAGCTGTCCAGGAAACGCGTGAGCCCGAATCCGCGCAGATGCGGCACGATTACCCGCTGCCCGGCCGCCGCCAATGCCGGTGCCACCGCATCCCACGCCCGCACGTCATCCGGCCAGCCGTGCAGCAGCAGCACCGCCGGACCAGCCGAGGGCCCGTGCTCCTCGTAAGCGATGGAAAGTTGCTTGGTCTCGATTCTGGACAATGGCGGGCGCGGCGTGGGCATGGGGATTATTCGGTTCTGATCTTTTCGCCGGAGCTAAACGCCTTCTTGAGTTGTTCGCCTGCGAATTTTCCGCCGCCGTGGCCCGGTCCACGGCCAGGCCCATGCCGAAGAATTCGTGCTCTCCCTGCGACCGCGCCATTTCGGCGGCGGAACCGGCGTTTCGTCGTTGGCCGACGGATCAACGCTCGCCAATCGGCGTCACCGTCAATCCAACGGGTGTGCCGGTGTACTCGCTCAACGGGCGGTACAGGCGGTTGTCGGCCAATTGCTCCAGGATGTGCGCGGTCCAGCCCGCCGTGCGCGCGATGGCGAAGATTGGCGTGAACAGATCCGTGGGCAACCCGAGCGAATAATATACCGTCGCCGAATAGAAATCGACGTTCGCGTTGAGGTTCTTCTTCTCCTTGACCAACTGGGCGATGCGTTCGCTCATGCGGACCCACTTGGGCTCACCGAGTTGCTCGGTGAGTTTGACGGCCATGTCGCGCAGGTGCGGCGCGCGGGGGTCCAGCGTCTTGTACACGCGGTGGCCCATGCCCATGATCTTCTTCTTCTGCGCGAACTGGTCCTCCACCCAGGCATCGACCTTGTCCTCGTCGCCGATCTCCTTGAGCATGTGGATGACGCCCTCGTTCGCGCCGCCGTGGAGCGGGCCCTTGAGCGCGCCGATGGCCGCCGTGACCGCCGAATAAACGTCCGTCAGCGTGGCAACGACGACCCGCGCGGAGAACGTCGAGGCATTCATGCCGTGGTCAGCGTGCAGGACATACGCGAGGTCGAGCGTGCTGGCCGCTTCCCTGGTCGGCTCCTTGCCGTCGAGTAGATAAAGAAAGTGCGCGGCCTCGCCCAAATCCGTGCGCACGGGCGGCAGGTCTTTGCCCTGCCGGAGCCGGTGATAGTAGCCGGTGATGACGCTGATCTTGGCGGTCAGCGAAAGACAGCGCGCGTAGTTGCTCGCGTGGTCGTAGCCCTTGGTCGTGTCGTACAGCCCGAGCATGGAAACCGCCGTGCGGATGACATCCATCGGGTTGGCATCCCCGGGCGCGGCCTGGAGAAACTTGACGAGTTGGGCGGGCAACTCGCGCTGGTGGCGCAGGTCGTGGCTCAGCTGGTCCAACTCGTCCTGCCTGGGCAACCGCTCGTTCCAGAGCAGGAAAATCGTTTCCTCGAAACTCACCTTGCCCGCCAGTTCGTTGATGTCGTAACCGGCATAGATGAGCTGGCCTTTTTCGCCGAGCACATCGCTCAGGCGGGTGGTGTTGGCGACGATACCTTCGAGTCCTCGGGAGAGCATGGGTGGTGGAGTTGTAGAAAATTATCGCGTCTCGGGCAGGCGGTGCTCGTCCGGCATGTCGAAGGTCGGGTCCGGGTACTCGGCGGAGGCAGGGGCCACCGGCACGGGCGGCGACTTCGCCGTGATCGGTTCCGCGGGGGACGCGCCCGCTTTGCCAATCCGCACGAACTGCCCGTTCACCAGCTGGTACAGATCGCGGATTTCCGTCTGGTTGGACGTGGCGCTCTGGTCCACGCCGTGCGTCACGGGAAAATCGGACTTCGGCACCCGCACGAAGCGTCCGTCCACCAGCCGGATCGTGAACCGCTGGAAAGGGGTCGCCTGCGGGATCACTGGTTTCTTCGGGTCCGTGCTCATGGGCAAAGGGGGGAATCTTGCTGTGCGGTGCCGCCACGCAATCTAAACCGTTGCGCCGCGACTGGCAATAAAGTGGCAGGCATCGTGCCGGGTGGGAAGCAGGAAATCAACCTCCGAACGGTGGGGTGTTTACCCATGCTCACCCGCCGGGACGGCAGTTCGGATTGCCAAGGCCGCCGCGAAGGTGTGCAATGACCGGAGCATGAGCGCCCCGCCGAAACTCCACTTTACGCCCGAAGAGTATACCGCTGGCCGAAATCTACGAGCGCGTCGTCTTTCCGTAGATCGACGCGTAGCCCGGAGCGGCGGCGTGTTTGCCTCCCGGCACGAGCGGCAGCGGTGGCGGTTCAAATTGCCAAATCTGCCGCGAAGGTGTTCAATGTCGGTGTTATGAGCGCCTTGCCCAAACGCTACATCACCCAGGAAGAGTACGCCGCGCTGGAAGAAAAAGCGGAATACAAAAGCCAGTACGTCGGCGGGGAAATCTTTGCGATGGCGGGTGTCCAGCCTTGGCATGACAAAATCATCCAGAACCTCTCCGGGATGTTCTACGTGCGTTTTCGCGGCAAACCCTGCGACACGTTTTCCGCCGACCTAAAGGTTCGCGTCAAACCGGGCGACCTCTGGACCTACCCCGACCTCTCGGCTCTCTGTGGCGAACCGAAATTCGATACCAGCGTCAATCCCCACAGCCTGCTCAACCCTCAGGTCATCTTTGAGGTGCTCTCGCCGTCCACCGAAAGCTTTGACCGGGGTGACAAATTCCTGCGTTACCAGCGCCTCGAATCGTTGACCGACTACGTCCTCGTCGCTTCCGAGCAAATGCAGGTGGAGCATTACGCTCGGCAGGCCGACGGCAGCTGGCTCTACCGCCGCTACGACACGCCCATCGACCTCCTCAAACTTGCCTGCGTCGAGGTTGAACTGCCGCTGGCCGAGATTTACGAGCGCGTCGCCTTCCCGGAACGTGGCTCGGGCGGTTAGCTTTCCAATGGCAGGGCAGACGCACCGCCTGCCGACATGAGGGGCATGTAAGCGTGGGCGAAAAAAACACCGCCGCGCTCACCGCCGTCGGCCTGACCACCACGGTGACCGGCTTGAACGCGAGCAACCGGTTCGGGTTCGACTTCAATCCGGTCGCAGATCGTATCCGCGTCACCCAGAACTCGGGGGTAAACTTCCGTCTGAACCCGAATGACGGCCGCGTGGCGGCGACGGACACCGCGCTCACCTTCGATGCCTCCACCGGCTTCACGGAGACCCCCCTGATTTACGGCGCGCCGTATTCGAACAACTTTGTCGGCGCCACTTCCACGACCCTTTACGGGTACGAATTTACCCACGATTATCTGGTGACCGTCGGCGGCCTCAACGGCGCGCCTTCGCCCAACGGCGGCGTGGTCTTCAACATCGGCGCGGCGGGGATCACTTCAGCTTCGGGTGGCTTGGACCTGGACATCTCCGGTGCGACGGGCAATGCCTACGGCTTGGTGGATAATGTGCTTTACAACGTCAACCTCACCACCGGGGCATTGACCTCCGCCGGTGCCTTCATCGGGCGGACCAACGTGCTGGATCTCGCCGTCGTGGCGGAGCCTTCGACCTACGTCCTGCTCGGAACCGCCGCGCTCGGGGGCATCCTGTTCCTGCGCCGCCGCCGGGCCTGCTGAGAACGGGCGGCTGACGACCCGCCGGGAAACGCCCCGGCCATCCCCGCCCCGGTCGCACCGGCGGCGGGGTGTTTTCCTCTTTTCTCCTCGTTCCCAAGTGCAACTTGGAACGAGAAGGCACCCACATGCGATGCCCGCTTTCGCTAAGGGGGTCGATGGAGAATCGGTAGGGCTGCCTACCGGGTCCGGGAGGCCACTCACTTTGAGTTGGGTGACGAGAAGCAGGTCGATGATGGTGAAATGATCTTCGACCGAGCTGGCCACGATGGCGGTCCTGCCCGCACCTGTCACGGTGATGAAATCAGGATGGGGTACTTCCACAAATCGGCCATCTGCCAGATGAATGGTGAAAGGCTTGAACGGCACTGCCTTTCGCACGTCGCGCAGGGAATTGATCGTCATACAACCTAGGCAGGATGCGCGGCTGCAGGCAGTTTACTTTCAACCCTTCATCCGCGCAATCAGTGTCTCGGCCATCGTGGCGGGACTCTTCGCCACGACAATGCCCACCTTCTCCAGCGCGGCGATCTTGCCTTCCGCCGTGCCCTGGCCGCCGGAGACAATCGCCCCGGCGTGGCCCATGCGGCATCAGGCTGGCGGGATGAATTGACTGAGAAAATCCGCCGGAGTGACGGCGGGCACGGGGGAAGCCGTGAAATCGTCCACGTTGCGCGTGACGATGAAACTCGAGCCAGTCGCTTTAGCTACGGTAGCGACGACGGCGTCCTCGAAGTCCGCCATTGGCAGATTTCGGGCCGCCTGCCAGCCAGCAGCGTCAAGGTTGCCGATTTGGAAGTGGCTCAGCACGCGGTCCAACGCCACTTCGGCGTCGGGTTTGGCGGCGTGCTTGCGGACAAGGTAGTACAGAGTCGTCAATCCGTGCGCGGGGCAGACGCCGGTCAATGTCCCAGCGGTCACGAGGTTGAGCACTTGAGCGGAAGCGGCGTAGTGCGGCACTCGACGCTGGAAAACGTCCAGCAAGACGTTGATGTCCACCGTGACTGTCACTCGTGCTTCTTTTCGAGGTACGCCCGGTGGGTTGCGTCGGCGTCAATCGCAGGGTCAACAATCCCACTGGCCAACGCGATCTCGGGCTGTAGTGGCGCTTGCAAATGCTTTCGGAGATTTTGCACCTGCCCGGCAAGGAAAGCCTCCGCCGATGTACCGTGCGCTGCCGAGTACATCTCAAGGAAGGCAAGATCCTCCTTTGGTATCGGCACAATGAGCATGGGCACATTTAAGAATGCCACGTCTCAACAGTGCTGCCAAGGGTTTAGCCCTTCATGCGCGCAATCAGCGTCTCGGCCATCGTGGCGGGACTCTTC
The DNA here is from genome assembly GCA_903642295.1 of PVC group bacterium. Lineage (GTDB taxonomy): Bacteria > Verrucomicrobiota > Verrucomicrobiia > Chthoniobacterales > SZAS-18 > CAHJWO01. The sequence goes on from CAHJWO010000147.1 coordinate 6,344, forward strand.
GCCACGGCGATGCCTGCTTTTTCCAGCGCGGCGATCTTGCCTTCCGCCGTGCCCTGGCCGCCGGAGACAATTGCCCCGGCGTGGCCCATGCGGCGGCCGGGGGGCGCGGTCGCCCCGGCGATGAACGCCGCCACCGGCTTTTTGCAGTTCTCCGCGATCCACACGGCGGCTTCCTCTTCCGCCGTGCCGCCGATCTCGCCGATGAGGATGAACGCCTCCGTGCCGGGATCGTCGTTGAACAACTTGACGGCGTCGAGGTGGCTCGTGCCGTTGATGGGGTCGCCGCCGATGCCGATGCAGGTGCTCTGGCCCAGCCCGCGCGAGGTGAGTTGCCAGACGGCCTCGTAGGTCAGCGTGCCGGAGCGCGAGAGCACACCGACCGTGCCGGGTTTGTGGATGTAGCCGGGCATGATGCCGATCTTGCACTGCTCGGGCGTGATGATGCCGGGGCAGTTCGGGCCGATGAGCCGGGTCTTCGGGTAATGCGCCAACGCGGCCTTGACGCGCATCATGTCCATGACCGGGATGCCCTCGGTGATGCAGACGATGAGTTCGACGCCCGCGTCGGCGGCTTCGAGAATGCCGTCCGCCGCGCCCGCCGGGGGCACGAAGATCATGGTGGCGTTGCAGCCGGTTTCCTGGCGCGCCTCGGCGACGGTATCGAAGACGGGGATGGTGTCGTCGAAGCGTTCGCCGCCGCGCCCGGGCGTGACCCCGGCGACGACGTGGGTGCCATAGTCGCGGCAGCCGCGCGCGTGGAACGCGCCGGATTTGCCGGTGATGCCCTGCACGAGCAGGCGGGTGTTTTTATCGACGAGGACGGACATGGGAAGAAAAGGGTGAAGGATGAAGGATGAAGGATGAAAGCGGAGGGCGGAACGGGAATTGATTACAGCAACGGTTTGATCGTGGGCAGCGGCTGGCCCTGGCGGGCTTTTTCCCAAGCGGCGGAGAGTTCCGTGCGGTGGAGCGCAGCCCATTCGACCACCATGCCCAGCATTCGGGGCGGCAGGTCGCCTTCAATCACTCCGAGCGTCGCCAGGCTAAAGACCGCTTCCTGGTTGCCGTAACGAGCGTAGAAATGCGGCGGGTGGTGATCGTTGAAATACATGCGGATGATGATGCCGAAGAAGCGGCTGAGTTCAGGCGTGTTGCAATTCGCTTTTCAGACGCGGAAAAACTTCCTCGACTGGCTTGCCGGAAATCTCCAGGTAGAGCGCATCTGAGCAAAGGTCGATCCCGCCGTCCCAGACCAGTGAGCCGTCTTCTGCGATTTGGACGCTATGGAAAGAAGCGGGGACTTCCTGCCACCGCCGGAAGACACCCTCAGCAGCCAACGAAGACAAATCTGCGATGCCTTCCGTCTCGTCGGCGAAACGCAGGAACAACTGGTATCCCGGCAAGGCCGTTACTTGTGATGGGACATGGAGGCTCATCGGATTAGAGAACGATTCAATCGTCGTCGCCGTCGGACGACCGACCGACCTTGCGGCGTTCGATAAAGAGGGTGTTCGGCCTGGTTGCGCTGGGATGTGGCAGGAAACCCAACACGGTGCGGTGGGTTTTGATGTCGTAGCCCTCGGAACGCCGGTCGCCGCCGGACCGGGCCGAGGTCCGCACGGCGGACGCCACCAGGGCGACCGGTTCGCCCGTGGATTCGGAGAGGACCACCGTAAAACGGCCCTGGGCGTCGGCGCGGACGCTGGCCAGAGGGTCATCGTCCTTGGGTTTGCCGTCATCCTCGGCCTCGACGATTTCCACCAGCACGCCCGGGGCGGGCGTTTTCGTGCCGCGGTACATGACCCGTCCGGTGAAGCGTGTTCCACCGTTCAAAGCCTGCGCTGCCCCGACCACCAGACAAAGTCCGCCCAAGCAAAGCGGCGCGAACTTGGCAAAGACAGGCATGGCGTAGGCGAAAGATTTAATTGGCGAGACTAACGGCTTGGTTCAAAGAGCAAATAAAAGCCGTAAACCATTTTCTACCAGCCGCATTTGCGACTCGTCTAAAATACCAAGCCGGCGCTCAAATCGGCGAATCGTAAAATTCGTCACGCCTTGCAAAAGAAAGGCGCCAGGGTCCAGGAATCTCATCGGGACAATGATTTCGAATCGGGAGCCGCGCAGGGTTGTCGTATGGGGCGCAACGCAGAAAAGCGCACGATCTAAATCGGTCAAATCAACGCTGATCACGACGGCAGGACGGACTTTCCCCGCCAGTCCGAAGTCAACCTGCCAGACCTCGCCGCGCTTCGGCTGCATTCTCCTCCTCGTCTAAGCGCCGAAATGATTCCATTCCCATCGCTTCAATATCATCATCCGTGATGTCGCCATAAAGTTCGACCTGATCACCCGAATGCACGATGAGATCACGAAACTGTGTGCGTTCCTCTTTGGAGAGCTTGTTAAACTCGTTGACCAACTCAGCCAGATTCCTGCTCATAAAGCTTGCGGGTTACCACTTTCCTTATGCCGCCGTCGCCGCCGCGCCGACCACCTTCACCGCCGCGTCGGTCAGGTCGTTGGCCGTGACCACCGGCAGGCCGCTTTCCTTGATGAGCCGCTTGCCTTCCTCGACGTTCGTCCCTTCCAGGCGCACCACCAGCGGCACCGGCAGGTTCACCGCCTTCACCGCCCCGATGATCCCCCGGGCGATGATGTCGCACTGCATGATCCCGCCGAAGATGTTGACCAGGATCGCCTTCACGTTCTTGTCGCTCACGAGGATCTTGAACGCCTCGGTCACCTGCGACTCCGTGGCCCCGCCCCCGACATCCAGGAAGTTGGCCGGGTTGCCGCCGTGGTACTTGATGATGTCCATCGTGGCCATCGCCAGGCCCGCGCCGTTGACCAGACAGGCGATGTCGCCGTCCAGGCCGATGTAGTTGAGGCCGAACTTGCTGGCCGCGACCTCACGCGGGTCTTCCTCGGCCTCGTCACGCATCCCGGCAATCTCCTTGTGCCGGTAAAGGGCGTTGTCATCGAAATTGAACTTGGCGTCGAGCGCCAGCACCTTGTTGTCCGGCGTCAGGACCAGCGGGTTGACCTCGACCATCGAGCAATCACACGCCAGGAACAGCTTGAAGAGGTTGCCGATCACCTCCGCCGCCGGTTTGTTGAGCGCGCCGCCGAACCCGAGCCCCTGCGCGATCTTGCGCGCCTGATAGGGCTGCAAACCGAGCGCCGCGTCCACGAACTCACGCGAAATCTTCTCCGGCGTCTTTTCCGCGACCTCCTCGATGTTCACACCGCCCTCGGTGCTGGCGATGACCACCGGCGCGCCGGTGGCGCGGTCCATCAGAATAGCGAGGTAATATTCCTTGGCGATGTCCACGCCCTGCGCGACGAGCACCTGGTTGACCAGCCGCCCCTCCGCGCCGGTCTGGTGCGTCACGAGCACCTGCCCGAGCATCTTCCCGGCCACTTCCCTGGCTTCCTCCGGCGTCTTGACGAGATGGACGCCGCCCTTGAAGCCGTTCTGGAACGTGCCCTTGCCGCGTCCGCCCGCGTGGATCTGCGCCTTGACGACGAGGTTGTCCCCGCCGATCTCGCGCGCCACGGCCTCCGCCTCTTCCGCCGTGTGGGCGACCTTGCCGGGGCTGGTGGCGACGCCGTATTTCTGGAAAAGTTCCTTGGCTTGGTATTCGTGGATGTTCATGGACGAAGGGTCGAGAAAGGGGCGGTCCGGAGAGAAAATCAACCTAGGAGGGGAACCCGGAGCGTCAAGCGTTTGTTCCCCGGTTGCGGTGCAGGTCAGCGCGCACGACGCCCGCCATCCGTTCGGGATGCGGCAGCAAAGCCGCCCCCACGAATGCCGCCACGCGCGCGGTCCACGCCGCCGGATCGGCCACCAGCGCCGGATAATCCACCTCCAGCACGTCGAAACCGGCCGGGTTGCCCCGCAGATCGGACAGCGCCTTGGCGCGATGATTTTGCAGGCTGGCGGACAATGCCTCCTCGGATTGCGCGGCCCCCGCCGTGCCCAGCCGGGTAATCATCTTCGCCTGCGAGCGCACGATTTCCGCCACGGGCCGTGACAGGAAGATCACCCGGTAGCGGTGTTGCCGGGGCAGGGAGGGCAAGAGCGCGGACACCACCTTGACGGCGCGGCCTTCCAGCGCGGGATCGTCCAGCAGCTGCGGCTCCCGTGCGATGCCCTTGATGGCCTCCCATTCCAGGTAACCCTCCGGGTTGTCCCGGTCGGCGATACGTTCGCCGTCCGTCTGCGGCGGGAGCCCGCCGGCGGCGAGCATCTGCATCATCAGCGAGGTGCCCGAGCGCGGCAGACCCGAAACGATCACGAACGTCCGCCCGGA
>CAHJWO010000148.1 GCA_903642295.1 PVC group bacterium
CGGGTGCGCTCCCCCACCCCGGCGAACACCGAATAACCGCCGTGGACCTTGGCGATGTTGTTGATCAGCTCCATGATGACGACCGTCTTGCCGACGCCCGCGCCGCCGAACGCGCCCACCTTGCCGCCCTTGGTGAAGGGGCAGATCAGGTCGATGACCTTGATGCCGGTTTCGAGCACGGTGGACTTCGTATCCTGATCGACGAGCAAAGGAGCGGCGCGATGGATGCTGTACCGCTTCGTCGCGTTCACGGGTCCCCGACCATCGACGGGGTCACCCGTCACGTTGAATACGCGCCCCAGCACGGCCTCGCCAACCGGCACCGAAATCGGCGCGCCGGTGTTGAGCACGTCCATCCCGCGCTTGAGCCCCTCGGTGGTGCTCATGGCAATCGCGCGGACCAGCCCTTCGCCCAGGTGCTGCTGCACTTCGAGCTTGAGGTTCACGGCGTTGCCGGTAACCTCGAAATTGATCTCCAGCGCGTCGTAAATCTTGGGCAGGATGCCGCTGGTAGAAAAGTCCACGTCGAGCACGGGACCAATGATCGAGACGATTTTGCCGGTGGAAGTGGCGTTGGCGGTTTCCATAGTTTTCGGGAGTTGGGAAATGTCGGAAGGAGGAACGGATTACGCCATCGCCATTTGCGCGGTGGTGATTTCGAGCAGTTCGGTGGTAATCGCCGCCTGGCGCACCTTGTTGTATTCCAAGGTCAGGTCCTTGATGATCTGCTTGGCGTTGTCAGTCGCATTTTTCATGGCGACCATGCGCGCGCTGTGTTCACTGGCGCGGGCGTTGAGAATCATTTGGTACACCTGGAAGTGAACGTACTCCGGCAGGATGGCGTCGAGCACCTCCGCAGAACTCGGGGAGAAGATGTAGCCAAACCGGTTGTTCGGATCCGTCGCCGCGTGGACCGCATCCACCGACCCGGCCTTGGCCGCGTTTTCATCGTTCGCGCCGTCCGCCGCCGTCTTGCCACCCGGAGCAGCACCGGGGAGGTTCGAGGGGCTGATGGGCAGCAGCGTGACGATGGTCGGCTGTTGGGTCAGCGTGTTGACGAAGCGGGTGTAAACAATGTTTACCTTGTCCACCTCGCCCGAGAGAAACCGGTCGAGCGCGAAACGGCTGATCTGGCGGGTTTCGGTCAGGGATGGCGAATCCTTGAGCGGAAAATCCGCGACGAGGTGCCGCTTGGTGCGCGCGAGGTACTGCACGGCCTTGCGACCGCTGGAAATAAAGTCGTTCGTCTCGCGGTTCAAATGGCTCACTTCGCGGAACAGATTGGTGTTCAGCGCACCGCAAAGGCCTTTGTCGGTGGAGATGAGGATCGTCAATTCTTTCTTGACCGGACGCGCGGCCAACAACGGGTGGCTATCCTCGTCCACGCGTTCGCGCAACGACACGAGCACGCGGTTGAGCAACCGGGAATATTCGCGCCCCGCCATCGCGGCTTGCTGCGCCTTGCCCATCTTGGAAGCCGACACCGTCTGCAGCGCGCGGGTGATCTGCTGCGTGTTTTTGATCGACTTGATGCGTCGGCGGATTTCGCGTGTATTGGCCACAGGGTAGGAAGATTGAGGGCAATCTGCGCGGTTCGATCAGCGGAACGTCTGCTTGAACTCTTCCACCGCGCTCTTGAGCGAGGCTTCCAGGTCCTTGTCGAGCGCCGCCTTCTCGCGGATGCCGGTCAGGACATCCGTTTTGCGGGTTTGCAAATACTCCTGAAGCTTGTTCTGGAACTCTTTGACGCGGTCCACCGGCACATCGTCCATGTAGCCGTTTTTCATCGCCCAGATGACGGCAACCTGCTCCTCGACCGCGATGGGGCTGTACTGGCCCTGTTTGAACAGTTCCACCACACGCGCACCTCGGTCGAGTTTTGCCTTCGTGCCCGCGTCGAGGTCGCTGCCGAACTGCGCGAACGCCGCCAACTCGCGGAACTGCGCCAGGTCGAGCTTGATGGTCCCTGCCACCTGTTTGATGGCCTTGATCTGCGCCGCCGAACCCACACGACTCACCGATAGACCCACCGAGATCGCCGGACGCACACCCTGGTAGAACAAATCCGTCTCCAGGTAAATCTGGCCGTCCGTGATCGAAATGACGTTCGTCGGAATGTAAGCCGACACGTCGCCTGCCTGCGTCTCGATGATCGGCAACGCCGTGACGGAGCCGCCGCCCGCTTCCTGGTTGACGCGCGCCGAACGTTCCAACAAACGGGAATGGAGGTAAAACACGTCGCCCGGGTAAGCCTCGCGGCCCGACGGCCGCTTGAGCACCAGGGAGACCTGGCGGTAGGCCACCGCGTGCTTGGAGAGATCGTCGTAAACGATCAGCGCATCCATGTTGTTGTCCATATACCACTCGCCCATCGCCGCACCGGCGAACGGCGCGAGATACTGGTTGGCAGCGGTTTCGGAAGCGGGCGCGGAGACAATCGTCGTGTAGGGCATGGCCCCGGCGGCTTCTAGAATCGCCACCGCACGGGCAACGTTCGCGTTCTTCTGACCGACCGCCACGTAGATGGAATACAACGGGCGGAAATCTTTCGTCCCGGCCTTTTCGGCGGCGATGTTGATCTTCGCCTGGGAGATGATGGCGTCCAGAGCCACGGCGGTCTTGCCGGTGGCGCGGTCGCCGATGATCAGTTCGCGCTGGCCGCGGCCAATCGGAATCATCGCATCCACGGCCATAATGCCCGTCTGCACCGGCTGGCTGACGCTTTTACGCTTCATGACGCCCGGCGCGATCTTCTCGACCGGATACTGCGTCTCGCTCTTTACCGGCCCCTTGCCGTCAATCGGCTGGCCGATGGCGTTGACCACGCGGCCCAACAAACCCTTGCCCACCGGAACGGACAGGAGTCGGCCCGTCGTCCTGACCTCCGAGCCTTCGACGACGCCCGAGTAGTCACCGAGCAGGATGGCACCCACTTCGGTTTCTTCGAGGTTCAGCGCCAACCCGATGACTCCGTTCGGGAACTCGATGGCTTCGTTGAGCATCACGTCGCTCAAACCTTCGATACGGGCCACGCCGTCGCCGACCTCGCGCACGATGCCGACGTTGGATTTGGTCGTGGTCGTTTTGAGACTCGCGATCTGGGTTTCGATGTCTTGTAGAATCGTGCTCATGGGCGGTGGGCGGGAAAAGGATTGAGAAAAAGTCGCGGTAAAAATTTAGAATTGTTCCTGCAACAGCGCCAGGCGATTGCGCACGCTGCCGTCGAACACGTCACTGCCAATCTTGATGCGCATCCCGCCGATCAGGTCAGGATTCACTGCAAACTCGGTGGTCAGGTCCTGCCCGTATTTCTGCTTGAGATTGTTGACCACCGTTTCACTGGTCTCGGCGGAGAGAGGCGTCGCACTTTCAATCAACGCATGGCGCTTGGCGATCTCCAGCCGCACGAGACGCTGGTAGGTTTCCAGCGCGCCCAGGTAATGACGCGGCTTCTCGTTGACGACCGATTGGACGACCGAAAACACTTTGGCGCGGTCGAGCCGACCCTCGGTCAAGCTGAGGCGGAACAGTTGGCTCGACAAACGGCGAGCTTCTTTGGTGATCTTCATAACAACGAAGGTTCGAGCGGATAAAACTTGGGAGGGTGAACAACGCCGTTACGCGATCTGGCGGGTGGTTTCCTCACCGAGTCGCTGCTGATCTTCGGCGGTGAGGACTTTGCCAGTCACCTTGGACGTGGTTTCAATCACCAGTCGCCCCAACTCCCGCTTGACCTCGTTGAGCACGCGGTCGTGCTCCAGGGTCGTCGCTTCCCGGGCCCGGGCGATGATGCGCTCGGCCTCGGTCACGGCTTCCTGCGAGCGGCGTTGCGCGAGGGCGTCGCTGCTCTGGCGCGCCTCGTTGATGAGCTTCTGGCCCTGGGCCTGCGCGTTGTCGAGGAGTTCACGGTATTTCGTCTCGGACTCGGCGAGTTGCGCCTTGATTTTCTCGGCGTTCGCCTGCCCTTCGGCGATGCGGCGGCGGCGTTCCTCCAACACGTTGATGATCGGCTGGAAGGCGTAGGTCTTCAAAACGAAAAGCACGGTGCCGAAGGCCAACACCTGCGCAATGAAAGCGGCCCAATCGAGGCCGAAAATCTGCGGGATGCTTTCTTCAGCGGCAAGCAAGGTGACGGCGGCGATGAGCATGACGGGCGGGGCGGCGGAAGGGTGGAAAATTGCGGGAGGATCAGAGGCGGTCGGCGCCCCCGGGAGGAGACGCCGACCGGACGGACCGGGGATGCGCGAACGCTGCTTACTTGTTGAGGAAGAAGGCGATCAACGCGTAAATGGCGATGGCCTCGGAGAGGGCCATGCCGATGATGCTGATGGTCAGGATGTTGCCGAACGCGCCGGGGTTGCGGCCCACGGCTTCGGCGGCCTTCGCGCCGACCATGCCGACGCCAATCGCGCTACCCAGTCCGGCGATGCCCAGACCGATGGTCGGCGCAATGTAGCGGATGGTGGTGGCGGCGGTCGCGGCGTCGGGGGCCACGGCGGTAGCTTGGGCAAGGAGGTCGATCATCATATGGATAGGTTTTTCTCGGTGACTGCGTTGTGTGGTTGCGTCCCGCCGCCCACGCGCTTCGGATGGTCCCGACGGGAAAAGGGTGGATGGGTAATCAGTGGGCGACCGGTACGGCTGCCGAGGCGTCGGCAGGGTGGCCGTCCGCCGCGTGGTCGTCGTGAGCGGTGCCATGCGCTCCGTCCTCGTGCGAGGTCGTCAGTTTCAGATACACGGCGCACAGCAAAGTAAACACGAGCGCCTGCACGGTCCCGACGAGTAATTCCAGAAAGTAAAACGGAATGGGGATGACCACCTTCATCAGGTAGGAAATTGGACCGGGCAGCCCCATCGTCTCACCCAACGAGGACATCGTGTGCATCAGATTTTCCCCCGCGTAAATGTTGCCAAACAACCGTAGCGAGAGCGAGATCGGGCGAAACGCGATGGAAATCACCTCGATTGCCCCGACGAAGGCAAAAATAGCGATGAGCGGATATTTCAGATACCCCTTCACCTCGCCCTTGGGTCCGAAGAGATGGGCGAAAAACCCGCCGACGCCCAACTCCTGGAAACTCCAGTAAACCCAGAACGCCGTAAAAACCAACGCCATGCCCAGCGTGAGGTTGAGATCGGCGTTGGCCGGGCGAAACAGCGGGTTTTCCACGGCGGGAAGCGAGAGCGCCGCCCCCCGGCCCTGGCTCGCCGGGTTGAAGCCAATCGTGCCGACGCCCGGCAGCAAACCGGACCAATTGGAGATCAGGATGAAGAGAAACAACGTTGCCAGAAGCGGAAAAGCCTTGGCGACCATGTGCCGGCCCACGATGCCTTCCAGCATGTCGTAAAGGGCCTCGATGACCGCCTCGAACAGATTCTGGCTGGGACGCCCGGGCACCAGATCCATCCGCTTGGTCGCCCGCCGGGCGAAAATCACGATGATCGTCGCCACGATGGCCGCGACAAACAACGAATTCGTGAAAACGTGGCCAAACCAGCCAGCATTGCTCGTCGCGGGCAGGCGCTCCGCGTTTAGAGGAATCTGAGCGAGGAAATTGAACATGACAGCGGGGTTCGGGAAGTCAGTAGGCGACGACGAGGCTCCCTTGGCACACAAACGGGACCGTCACCTGACGCCGGAAGAGGAAGGGGTTTCCGTAGCGACGCAGGCTCAAGGAATGCCAGAGGGATTCGCTGACTATCAAATAACCGGATGCCTGCGATGGCAAGTTGTATTTGTGAAAAATTTCACAAGCGCCTGGCCCTCTACCCAAAAACGGCCGCGAATAATCCTCTGTCTCAACTGGTTATGATAAATTCTGCGGCTCCGATTCGACGCTCAACCGGGGCAGCAATTGTTCCAGAATCGCGGCGACGGATTCCTCCACTGTCTGGCGCTCCGTCTGGACGATGATTTCGGGATCATCCGGCGCTTCGTAGGGGGCATCGATGCCGGTGAACTGCTTGATCTCCCCGGCGCGAGCTTTCTTGTACAGGCTCTTGGGGTCGCGCTTTTCGCAGACTTCCAACGAGGTATTTACGTACACCTCAATAAATTCGCAGCCGCCTTCCAGCGCCACCTCCCGCGCGCGGCGGCGGTCGGTCCGGTACGGCGAGATGAACGCCGTCACGGTGACGAATCCGCCGTCTGCCATCAGACGGGCGACCTCGGCGACGCGCCGGATATTCTCGATGCGGTCGTCCGGCGAGAATCCCAAATTGGAGTTCAGGCCGTAGCGAACGTTATCGCCGTCGAGCACGTAGGAATGGTATTGCCGCCCGAAGAGTTCGCGTTCCAGCGCATTGGCGATGGTGGATTTGCCCGCGCCGCTCAGCCCGGTGAGCCAGACCACCGCCCCCTTGTGGCCGTTGCGCCGGGCGCGGTCGCTGGATTTGAGCGTCCCGTCGTTCCAGGTCAGATTCTGGCTGACCACCGCCCGCCGGTCGGTGTACACGCCGCCGAAGACGATGCCGCCGCCGCTGACCTCGTGCCCATCGACCAGCACGAAGCGCCCCAGCGGCGCGACCCGGTCGTGGTTGTCCAGCACGAGCGGCTTGCGCATTTGGAGCGTCAACTCCGCCACGTCATTGCGCGATACCGACCGGATTTTGCCATCGTCCGCGCCCCCGGCCCCGTTGCGGCCTTCCGGGGCGGCCAGGGTGGACGCATCAATGACCCGTTCGATGGAGGCGACTTGACATTCCAGCTCCTGCGTCGAGAGTTTCAGCTTGTACGTCCCGCCGAGGGTCATGTCCTTGCGCCCCAGCCAGAACACGCTGGCCTTGACCCGGTTGGATTCGATGGGTGCATCCGCCATGTGGCTGGCGACATGGCCGCGCTCGACGAAGATTTGTTCGGTCAGCGTGATGCCGATGCTTTCCCCGGCCGCCGCGCTTTCCGGGACGCCGTTGCCGTTGCCGGTGCGTTCCGGCCAATGTTCGATGCTGGCGACGGTGGCCGTCTTGTTGAACGGCGAGAAGGTCAGTTCGTCGCCCACGCGCAAGGTGCCGCTTTCGATGCGCCCGGCGAGGATGCGCCGGGCGTCGAAGCGATACACGTCCTGAATGGGAAAGCGCAGCGGGCTGTCCGCCTCGGAAACCGGCGGCGTGAACACGTCGAGCACCTCGGAAATCGTCGGGCCGGTGTACCACGGCATGGCCGCGGAGCGCGTGGCCACGTTCGCGCCCTCCCGGGCGGAAATCGGGATGAATACGCGCGGCTCCACGCCGAACGCGAAAAGAAAGTCCCGGTACTCCTGTTCAATCGCCCGGAAGACTTCCGGGTCGTAGTTGACGAGATCCATCTTGTTGACCACGACGGCGACTTGCTTCAACCCGAGCAGGCTCAACAGATAGCCGTGGCGTCGGCTTTGCTCGCGCACCCCTTCGTTGGCCGCGATGAGCAGCAGAGCGGCGTCAGCCCGCGCCGCACCGGTGATCATATTCTTGAGAAACTCCTTGTGGCCCGGCGCGTCGATGAGCACGCCGGGCCGACCGGCGGCGGTTTTAAAGGCGATCTGCGAAACGTCGATGGTGATATTCTGGTCGCGCTCGGCCTGGAGGGCATCCATCAGGAACGCCCATTCAAACGGCACGCCGCGCCGCTGACAGGAAATTTGGATGGCCTCGAATTTGCCGTCGGCTAGCGCGCCGGTGTCGTGCAGAAAACGGCCCACGAGCGTGGATTTCCCGTGGTCCACGTGACCGACGATAACGATGCGCAGAGGCAGATCAGAGGTGTGCATTAGCTTAATCAAAATGCTGGATAACGCCTTACCAAGTCGGTCGCCAATATTTGATATTCATCAAACAGCTTCCTCACAGTTAGAAGCTTCGACCCAAAGGGACTGGCATTAATCTGGATGCATCCTTTTGTCACTAGTTTCTGCACCTCAGGAAAAGGAACGTCGAACAGGACACAAGGTGCCGGTGGAAAGTCTCCCGTGTGGAGGTAGTGCACCTGGAAATGTTCGCTGATAGAAGCAGCTTCAGGCGAAGAGTTCTATGATGTGCAACTCGGGGTTAGCGTCCAATTCCGCCAAGGCCTGAGCGTTCTCCCGCAGGATGCGTTCAACCACACGGGTCGGTGCGTTGCCGCACTTTAGCCAAATCACTTTCGGCGGGGCACCATAGAGCTGGGTGCGGTCGGAAAAATCAGAATCCTGTGTCACGATGTGAAAGCCGTGCTGTTTTGCATATTCCCAGATCAACTCGTCTTCCGCTCCGCCAAAGCCTGAAGTGCAAACATGCTCCGAACCTGGGTACAGATCCCCGAGCCTCCTTAGCAAACGGTCGCTGACATTTTCGTCCAACAACAGCTTCACGCGGCAACGGACATGGAGACAGCCACGCGATGTTCACGGTCCGCCATGTAAGCCATCGCGGCGCGGATGTGCTCGGAGGTAAGTTGCGGAAAATCCTCGATGATTTCACCTTCGCTCATGCCTGCGGCGAACCATCCCGCGATATCGTAGACAGAAATCCGCGTGCCACGAACGCAGGGACGGCCACCGCGCCGCCGTGGATCAATGGTGATGATGCTAGTGTAATCCATAGGCACTGAATTTTACATATACCCGCTCGCCCGCAAACGCTCAAACGCATCCTCGCTCTCCTGATCTTGAGCACGAGTGCTGCGTTCGGCCACCTTGGTTTGCCGTAGCTCGTCGATGATTTCCTGCGTCGTCGTCGCATTCGATTCCACGGTGCCGGTGCAAGGCGCGCAACCCAGCGAACGATAACGCCGCCCCTCCCGGGCGTAATACAGGCTGACCAACGGAATATCCTCGCGGTGGATGTATTCCCAGACGTTTAACTCCGTCCAGTGTAATAGCGGATGCACGCGCAGATGCGTGCCGGGCTCGAAATCCGTTTGAAACTGACCCCAGAACTCCGGCGGCTGGTCGCGGAAATTCCACTCGAAGTCCTTGTTGCGCGGAGAGAAGTATCGCTCCTTGGCACGGGTGCCTTCCTCGTCCCGGCGGATGCCGACGATCACCGCCTCGTATTCCTTCTGCGCGATCACCGCCGCCAGCGGATCACGCTTGAGCGCGGAGCAACAGCCCACGCGGTCCAGCACGCCGTTGGGGAAAGTCCGTCCGGCGGCCAGCGCCTCGGTGTTCTGGCCGACGATGAGTTTGAGGTTCCAGTCTCGCGCCAGTCGGTCGCGGAACTCGATCATCTCGGGAATCTTGTAGCTGGTATCGACGTGCACGCACGGAAACGGCACGTGCCCGAAGAACGCCTTGCGTGCCAGCCAGAGCATCACGCAGGAGTCCTTGCCGATGCTCCAGAGCATGGCGCTCTTTTTGAAGTGCCGAAACGTTTCCCGTAAGATGTAGATGCTCTCGTTTTCGAGGGCATCCAGGTGCGGGTACGGGCTGTCGGCACCGGCGGACGGTGTCGCGGAAGGGGCAACGGCGGAGTTCACGGAAAGTCGAAAGTGGGAAGGGAATTAGTGCGACGAACGCATTTTAGCGGCAACAGGATAATCGGGAACGAATTCACTTGGCTCGGGCACTTCCGCGTTCCGACTTCCCACATCCGCCTTCAAATATTATCGCCGAGGAAAGTGTGGATACCGCATTCGCTCTTGTCAAAGCCCGTCCAACGACCGGCCCGGTCGCTCTCACCTTCGTTGATGGGACGGGTGCAGGGCTGGCAGCCGATGCTGACGTAGCCCTGATCCTTCAGCGGATTATAGGGAAGTTGATGTTCCTTGAGATAGGCGCGCACGCGGTCCCGCGTCCAGGTGGCCAGCGGGTTCAATTTGTAGATGATGCCGTCTTGCAGCACGTCGAATTTGTAGCGTTCAAGCACTTGCGTCGCGGACCGCACGTCCGAATGCTGGCGGCGCAGCCCGGTGATCCACACGTCGAGTTGCGCCAGCTTCTTCTGCAGCGGCATCACCTTGCGCACCGTGCAGCAACTGTCGGGGCGTCGCCGCCAGAGCGCCGGACCCATTTCGGCCGCCTGCTGCTCGACCGTGAGTTCCGGATGCAAGCTCTCGATGTGGATGCCAAGCTGGCCTTCGATCTGCTTTTTGAGCCGCAACGTCTCGGGGAAAAGCAAGCCGGTGTCCAACGTAAAACTCGGGATGGGCAGCCCTAGTTGCACGGCCTGATGGAGGATGACCAGACCCGCCCCCTGAAAACTTGTCCCGATGGCCGCCCGCGCGCCAAAGTGTTCCCAATTCCAGCGGAGGAGTTCCGCCAGAGGCATTTCCTCCAGAAATGCCGAAAGCGACCGGACTTCTTCGGAATTCATGTCCGGACGCGGGACGAAGCGAGTCATGGCTGGTAAAGCGGAGATTGTCTATAAGCCGTATGGGGAATATCGGCAACCGATTTCCGCAACCCTTTTCGCGTCGCCAAGGCGCAGCAGCGGGCGGGAACCGAATCAATTTTATCATGGCCTCCACCCCTCCACCCACGCACAGCCAGTACCGCTGGTATCACGAACTCAAGCAACTCTTTGTCCTGTCGTTGGAGCGCTACCGCGTTGGCGAACACGTTCCTGACCGGTACTTTACCGACGAACAGAAACGTTACCTGTCCTCCATTGGGATGACGCCGCAGGAACTCTATGATTTCGCCGAGGACCACGCGAAAAACGACGGCGATCCGGATTGGGAGACCGTCTTACTCAT
>CAHJWO010000149.1 GCA_903642295.1 PVC group bacterium
GCTTACGCCCCGGGCTAAACTCCGCCGCCCCTGCCGGGGCTGGAACCGGGTTTTTCGGATCGGCAGTTAAACCGCTTCGGCTGGTTTTTTTTCCTGCGGAGCGGCTTTTCCGCTCAGAAGCGTTTTGGCCAACGCCAGCGCGGTATCGCTCTGGCCGCCGAGCATCCGGGCGATTTCTTTCACCCGGGCCTTCGTTTTGACCTCCGTCAGGCGGGAGTAGGTGCGTTCGTCGGTAAACTCTTTGGTCACCACGAAGTGCGCTCGGGCGACCGCCGCGACTTGCGGCAAATGGGTGATGCAGAGGACCTGGTGACGCTCGCCCAAGGCGCGCATCTTGGAAGCGACCGCATGGGCGATCTCGCCGCCGACGTTGGCGTCGATTTCGTCGAAGACGAGGAGCGGAACGGCGTCCTGATCGGCCAAGGCGCTTTTGACCGCCAGCATCACGCGGCTGATTTCGCCGCTCGACGCGATGGAACGGAGAGGTTTGGGCGGCTCGCCGGGGTTCGGAGCAAAAAGAAATTCGACGGATTCAAGGCCGCTGGAGCGCGGGGCGAAGACGAACTCGATGGTTTCCAAACCTTTCGCACCGGGGGTCTCCAGTTGGACGAGATGGATCTCGAATTCGCTCTTCTTGAAGCCGAGGTCGCGGAGCTGGTCGCGGACCGCGCCGGAGAGTTTCGGGGCGGCATCCATGCGCAAGGCGCTGAGTTCCCGACCGACGCGCATCAAGGCGGCCTGGGTGAGGTCGATCTCACTCTGGAGCCGTTCGAGTTCCGCGCCGCGCCCCTCGATCTTTTGCAGGCGGCTGGCGGCTTGCTCGCCGACGGCGATCACCTGTTCGATGCTCGGGCCGTACTTGCGTTTGAGCGACTGGAGGAGGTGAACGCGCTCCTCCATTTCGGCGAGTTGGGCGGGGTCGAGATCAAGCTTTTCGGCGTAATGGACCAGGCCGCGCGCGAGTTCTTCCAGCTCTACGACCGCCGCGGTGTGAGCTTCGACCATCGGGGCGGTGGCAGGGTCGATCTTTTCGAGTTCGCGCAGCAGCCGGGCGGTGTCGCCGAGGCGGCTGCGGATGGACGGCTCGCTTTCGGTGAGTTCGTGGGCCACGCCGGTGGCCAGTTCGATGAGGCGGCGGCTGTTCGCGGCGAGGGAATAGCGGGCTTGGAGGCCGTCTTCCTCGTCGGGCTGGAGTTCGGCGGCTTGAATTTCGCTGGCCTGATGGCGCAGGAGTTCGAGTTCCCGGTCCAGCGCCGCCTCGTTGGTGGCCAAGCCGGCGTGTTCCTCGCGCAGGGTGCCGAGCCGCCGCCAAGCTTCTTCGTAGGCGCGGCGGGTGCCTTCGGCGTGGCTGTAGGCGTCGAGCAGATCGAGCTGGCGTTCGGCGCTCAGGAGGGACTGGTGGTCGTGCGGGCCGTGCAGATCGACGAGGAGGTCGCCGAGCTGCTTGAGGACGGCGATGGTCGTGGGCGAGCCGTTGACGAATTGCCGGTTGCTGCCGGCCTGGGTGAAAGAGCGCTTGATGATGAGGTTGCCCTCGTCACACGCTTCGAGGCCGTGGCCGTCGAGTTGGGAATCAAGGGTCTGACAGTCGTTGACCTCGAAGCAGGCCTCGACGGTGCACGAATCCGCGCCCGTGCGGATGAGGCTTTTTTCGGCGCGCTCGCCGAGCAGGAGCTTGAGCGCGCCAAGGATGACGGATTTGCCCGCGCCCGTCTCGCCGGTGACGGTGATAAAGCCAGGCACAAGCTGCCAGTCGAGTTCTTCGACGAGCGCGAGGTTTTTGATGCGCAGCGAGGAGAGCGTTGCCAGCACGGGGCCGAAGTGTAAACTGCCGGGCGGATTTTCTCAACAGGAAGTCAGCAACCAGAAGTCAGAAGGCAGAAGCAGGGGACATGGCGAGGTGCCAGCCGCTTCTGACTTCTGCATTCTGCGTTTTTACTTCCGACTTCGATCATGGCAGAGCTTGAAATCACCTTCCTCGGCACGGGCACCAGCCAGGGCGTGCCGATGATCGGCTGCTCCTGCCCGGTTTGTTTGTCGACTGATCCGCGCGACAAGCGGACGCGGTCGTCCGTTTACGTGAAGACGCCGGAGACCGCGTTCGTCGTGGACACCGGGCCGGATTTCCGCACGCAATGTTTGCGGGAGGGGCTTTGCTCGTTGGATGCAGTCGTCTATACCCACGCGCACACGGACCACATCATGGGGTTCGATGATCTGCGCCGATTTTGCGACGTGCATCCCGACAACCGGATGCCGATCTATGCCTCGCCCGAGACGATGGCGGATTTGCAGCGGGTGTTCCGATTTGCCTTCGACGGAACGGCGCGGTTCCCGGGCTACATCCATCCGGAGCCATATCTGGTGGACGGGCCGTTCCGGCTCGGCGACCTGGAAATCACCCCGCTGCCGGTGCCGCACGGGCGGATCAGCGTCAACGGCTATTTGTTCTCGCGCGGAGGTCGGAAGTTGTTCGCCTATCTGAGCGACTGCAAAGCCGTCCCGGAGCCGGTGCGCGAGTTGATCTCTGGCGTCGAGGCGCTTTCGCTGGACGCTTTGCGCCACCGGCCTCACCCTACGCACATGAGTCTGGACGAAGCGTTGGAAGTCGCCGCGGCGGTCCAGGCGCAGCAAACGTGGCTGACGCACCTCTGCCATGATCTCGGGCACGTCGAAACCGAGAAGCGGCTGCCGCCGAAGGTAAGGATCGCCTACGACGGGTTGAAGATCGTCCTATGAGTGCCGCTTGGGAGGGATACGAGGAACTGCGCCGGGGTGGCCGGCGGGATCGGCAACGGAAACGCCGCCGGGCGGCGCTGGCAGTGACGGGCGCGCTGGTGCTGGTTGCCACGAGTATCGCGGTGTTCAATGGCGTGCCGGGAAAGCTGTCGGGACAGCGGGCGGGGATCGGGATCGTCGGCAGCGGGGGCGGGGGCAACCCGGCAGATTTTGCCGCGGTGGTCTACAACGCGGCGGACCCGCTCTCCCGCGACCTGGCGGAATTCTACGCGAAGAAGCGCGGCATCGACCGCGACCGGGTGGTGGCCCTCCAGTGCCCGGTGACGGAGGAGATTTCGCGGGAGGAATACGACAGTACCATCGCCGGGCCGTTGCGCGCGGCGTTCGATACCCACGGCTGGTGGCAGCGCACCCCGGACCGCCCGGACAAAGAGCCGTCGAGCACCGTGACCGCCAACCGCATCCGTTTTCTCGTGCTGATGCGTGGCGTACCGCTCCGCATCCGGGCCACCACGGGATACCCGGGAGATTTCTGCACCCAACCTTCGCCCATCAAGGACTCGAACTGCGCCAGTGTCGACAGCGAACTGGCGGCATTGGGTCTATTTACCCGCAGCATCTCGGGCATCGTGCTGAATCCCCTGTTTCGCACTTTCGCACGTTACTCGGAGAACGGGCGGCCGGGCATTCTCTACACGGGGCGGCTCGATGCGCCGACGGGCACGATGGTCCGGCGCATGATCGAGGACGCCATCGCCGTGGAGAAAACCGGGCTGTGGGGGCGCTGCTACGTGGACGGACGCGGGTTGACGGCACCGAATCCGCTGGCCGTGGGCGACGTTTGGATGACGAAGATTGCGTCTGAAACCGGGCCGCGCGTGCTGCCAACGGTTTTTGACACTAAAGAGGCGCAATTTTCTGTGGCCTATCCGATGAACGACGCCGCGTTGTATTTCGGCTGGTATTCGGTGGACCCGGCGGGGCCATTCACGCGCGACGATTTCAAATTTCGGCCCGGTGCGGTGGCCTGCCACATCCATTCCTTCAGCGCGACGAGCGTGCGCGACCCGCAGCACTGGTGGGTGGCGCCGTTGCTCAACCGGGGGGCGGACGCGGTGCTCGGCAACGTGTACGAGCCGTACCTGACGTTGACCACCAACCTGGACACGTTTGCCGAACGTCTGGCGGAGGGTGACACCTTCGCGGAGAGCGCCTGGCTGGCCACCCCGGGGCTGTCCTGGATGAACACGGTGGTGGGTGATCCGCTTTATCGACCCGGGAAGGTTTGGAAAGAATTGCAGTTCGACCTCGGAGATGGCGCGCCCCCGGCGGGTGAATCGGCGGTGGTCACCGAGTCGAAAGCGTATTACCAGGGGACACTTGCGTGGCACGATAAGGGAACGGGCGCGGGGGCGGCAGCGCTGGAGAGAAGCGGCACGCGCCTGCATAGCGGATTGATCTACGAGGGCTTGGGCCGATTGCAGGCAGCGAGCGGGAATGCGGCCGGTGCGATCAAAGCGTGCGAACAGGCGATCCGGCTGTACCGGGAACCGGGAGACAAGGTGCGGGTCATCCTCGGCGAAGCGAGCGTGATGGCCAGCGCCGGTCAAACCGGAAAAGCCGAGGCTCTGCTCGCCGACGCGCGCAAACGGTACGCGGGAACGCCTGCGGCGGCGGCTTTGGAGCCGTAGCCCAGTAGGGCAGCCCGCGGAGGTAGCGCCGATGAAAACTTCCGCGTCGTCGGGCGAGGGGGGAAGGCAAAGTGGATGGCACCCTCCGGGTGCCGTCGTAAACGGGTTCCAAGTGACGCGCGGGTACGGACAACCGACGCTCTCAAACGGCGCCCGGAGGTCGCCATCCACCGGCCCAGACCACCGGGGTTGACGGATGGTGGCGAATCCGGTTTTCTCGTCTCGTCGTTCATCACCGCGCCTGCATGGAACTGTCCCACCGTTATGCCGCCCTGTTGACCTCCCCGGACGGCATGTTGCGCGAAGCTCCCGCCGAAACCTTGGACAGCGAGAAAAGCGAGCTGGAATTTCAGGCCCACTGGTTTGCGGGAGATTTCGGCGCCAACTTCCTGACCGCCACCGCCGGCGAGCGCGTGGAGATCGTGCAGTTCGGCGTCTGGAATCACGAGGCGGGGCCGGACTTTTCCGACGCGGCGGTGCGCTTTCCGGATCGGCCCGGCGCGCCCGTCTTGCGTGGGTCCGTTGAACTGGACACCCGGGCGGAGGATTGGGAAAGCCACGGCCACGGCGCGAATCCGGCCTTCGACGACGTGATCCTGCACCTTTACCTGCGACACGGCGCGCGGCAGCCGTTTACCCGCACCTCCCAGCACCGGCAGGTGGCGCAGGTGCAACTCGACCGCCGCCAGCTCGACCACCGTCCGACGCCCCCGGGCACGCTGCCGCTGGCGAAGGCGGGCCGATGTCACGCGCCCTTGCGGGGGTTGCCACGCGAGAAGATTCACACGCTGCTCGCGGCCGCCGCGCAGTACCGGATGGAAGCCAAGCACCGCCGCTGGCAACGCCTGGTGGCGGTGCGCGGCTACGATCAGGCGTTGTTTCAGTCGCTCGCCATCACGCTGGGGTACAAGGAGAACAAGCTGCCGTTCGCGTTGCTGGCCCAACGGCTGCCGCTCAAGGTGTTGCGGGCCGAAGCGCGGGGCGCAATGGGATTGCTGCTGGGCTTGAGCGGGTTTCTGCGTGAGCCCGAATTCAACCCGAAGCCGGAGGCGCAGGAGACGC
Source organism: PVC group bacterium (assembly GCA_903642295.1). Lineage (GTDB taxonomy): Bacteria > Verrucomicrobiota > Verrucomicrobiia > Chthoniobacterales > SZAS-18 > CAHJWO01. Next base: position 5,493 of record CAHJWO010000149.1, read on the forward strand.
GCGATTACGTGCGCGAATGTTGGGAGCACTGGTGGCCGCAACGCAGCGCGCTCGAACGGCTGGCCCTCGCGGACGACGCCTGGACGCTCGGCGGCATTCGCCCCGCGAACCACCCGCAACGCCGTCTGGCCGCCATGAGGCAACTGGCCCGGCGGTGGCCCGAGGTCCGCGCGCTGATCGACCAACCCGGGGGAAATCTGGCGAAGGACGTGACGCGGTTTCTGACCGGGTTGCGTGACCCGTTCTGGGATCACCATTACACGCTTAGCTCCGCGCCGATGGCAAAACCGCTGGCGCTCATCGGGACGACGCGCGCCACCGAAATGCTGGCCAACGTGTTCTTTCCGCTGGCCATTGCCGCCCGACCCGCGCGCTGGGAAGAATATCGGAAGCTGCCCACCGCCTCGACGAACCGGCGGGTGGAGACGGCGGTCGCACGTCTCTTCGCCGTGGACGCCGAAACCGCCGGACGTGGCGAATGGGTCAAGACGGCGGTCCACCAGCAAGGCATTTTGCAGATTTACGAGGATTTCTGTCTGCAAGACGATTCCAACTGCGAAAATTGTTCCTTCCCCGAACGAGTGGGGAAGTTCGAGTTTCAAGCTGTGGAATATTGACGGGAACGGAACGGACCGCCGACTATTTCGACGGACTGATTTTCACCAGAATGACGCCGTGCGGGGGGACGGTTGCCTCGTAAGAATCGCTGAACGATCCCACCTCCTTCTGCCGCCACAGGTCGCGCACGGTCTGGTGGCCCGACACCCCGAGGTCCGACCACCTGGCGGTAACCGCGGCCTCTTGGAGTCCGCGGTTGAAGAGCCCCACCGCGTGGGCGCCGTCCTCCAACACTTTGGACCAGACTTCCAGCGTACCGGCGCGGGAGACCGGCGCGGCCTGTTTCCCGAGCGGGTCCTGGTTGACGTCGATGACCTCGTCGTTGGTCAACAGATTCAAGGTGAACGGATCGAACTGCGTCATGTCGCAGCCGATGAGCAACGGCGACGCCATGAGACACCACAAGCTGATGTGCGTGTACTGTTCGCTGGGGCGCAGGCGCGTCGGATGGAGTTGCGGTCCCCAACCCACCTTGCCGACCACGAGCATGTCGGGATCGTTAAAATGGCCCGGCCCGGCGTAGCGTTCCTCGCCCGCCTGCCCAAACCCGATGGTGGACATACTTTTCCAGGTGTCGGAGATGTCGTCGGTCGTGCGCCAGGAGTTTCCTCCGACCACCTCGCCCCATTTCCACACGTCGGCCATCCCGTACTGACAGAACGAAAAAAGGATGTCGCGCGGCACGGTATCCAGCGCGGCGCGCATGACCTCGTAGGGCTTCTTCGCCGTGGGCAGGCTATGGTCGCCGTGGACCACGTCGTTGTAGGTGCACCAGTCGTACTTGAGATAATCAAAACCCCAGGCGCCGTACTGTTTGGCGTCCTGATCCTCGTGCTGCCAACTGGCCACGCAGTTGCCGCAGGTCCACGGTCCGGGCGAGGAGTAGAGACCGATTTTCAAGCCTTTGCCGTGGACGTAATCGGCGAGCTGCTTCATGTTCGGGAAACGTGGGTTCGGCAGGATGCGACCCTCGGCGTCGCGGTGTGGCCCCTGCAGCGTCGGGTCCTTGGAATTCTGGTTGACCTGCCAGAAGTCATCGATGTTGATGTACGTCCAGCCGTGGTCGATCAGGCCGCTGCTGACCATCGCGTCCGCCGCCGCCATGACGTGATCGGCCGTGACGGCGCTGGCGAAACAGTTCCAGCTGTTCCAACCCATCGCGGGCGTCAACCCGATGGTGGACCCACAGACGATTTTGAGCGACCGCTGCGATTCTCCGAGCGCATTCCTGGCGTGGAGAGTCACCGGGTATGCTCCCTTCTCCGTGACAATCCCGGTAATCTGGCCGGTTTTCGTATCCAGTTGCAGCCCCGTTGGCAAACCCGTTGCCGCGAAGGTCATGGGCCGGTCGCCGGTTGCCGCCACCGTAAAGAGAAACGGCGCGCCGGGGCGCACGCCGAATGTCCGCGCCCCGTTGATGCGCGGAGTAGCGGCGGGTTTGGGCGTGAGGATCGTCGCCGTCTCGGGTGGCAGGACGGCGATCCGGGGTTGACCGGATTTCATGGTCAGCCGGGCGTTGGCCCAATCCGCGTGGCCGTATTGATTGTTGTTGCCCACCGCGTCCACCACCAACGCGAGGTGTTTGATTCCGGTCAGATCGACGGATACAGGCTGGGGATTGTCCCCGCCGTGAAGAGTGCCGCTGTGGTAAAGCTCCTTGCCGTCGCCTTCCACCTGGAAGGTGATGGCGCCCTTGATACCCACCTCATCATCCACGCCGACCTGCGCCTCGAAGCGTTCACCCTGTCCGTCGAGGATAATTTGCACGCTGCTGGCCGCATGGGTACCGAGGCCACGCTCGAAGGTTTTTCCGCCGATTTTCAGCGCGTGGTTTTCAACGGACTGATCGGCGCGGGGAACGCCCCATGCTTGTTCTACCCCGGAAAGGTCCAGGCTCGATAGCCAGACATCGGCGGCACGGAGCGATGGGAGGGCCATCCCGAGAAGGAGCACGGGGAACAGAGCAAAGGAAGGAATCTTCGGAATTTTCATTGTATCTCAACGGGGGGGTGATCACGCGACGAAGAGAGCGCGACGCGGTGTGTGCGTTCCCGATCATAAAGGGGGAGGGACCGATGGCCAGAGAATCTTGGCTGTCACGGCCCGACCATACCGCAGCCAACGGCCGACAGGCGAGGCATGTCTTGCGGCGGCACGGTTGCGCTGGTTTGTGCAGCTACGCCCCGGTCCGTTACGGACGGCGTGTTTGCCCCTTTGGCCACCGGCAGCGCGGCAGGAGGATTGGACAGCGCGCGACGCAGCACGCCCATCATCCCACCCCAGTGCAAGTGCAAGAGCCGCGTGCAAGCGTCAACGATGGTTCCTCCCTTTCCGGTGTGTGCATCGAACCACTGCCAATGTCCATCCAATCTGAGATTGCCACGGTTTGGTAGACGCCGTGGGGCTTGGCTTCTGGTCAGTTAGTTCAGGTTGATCTGCTTTTCAAATTCCACAGGAGATAAAAAGCCGAGCGCGCTGTGGAGCCGCTCGCGGTTGTAGAAGGTTTCGATGCAGTCGAAGATCGCGCCAGCGGCCTCGGCACGGCTGGCGCGTCGAGCAGGACTACGGCGAACTCAAGGACGAACTCGGCCTGGACCACTTCGAGGGGCGTTCCTGGCAGGGCTTCCATCACCATGTTGCCCTGGTCACCGCCGCGTTCGTGTTCCTGCGCCAAGAACAGGCGTGCCTGCGCCCACGCGCACAAAAAAAGCCTGCCGCCGCCCACCCTGCCGCAGGTGCGCCGAAATCTCCAAGCCGCGCTCATCCGCCTGTGCGGGCGCTGCCCTTGATGTTAGCGCCGCTTCCATCCGCCTGACTCCACCTGACGAAGTATTACCAAGGCTTTGCGCTGGGCGAATGGGCGAAAAGATAAATGGAGAGTGCTATGAGCAACAGGAACTGGCCAAAGATCGGTGGCTTTGCCCCTATTTTCTGCCCAACCAATAATCACGGAACGCTTCGAGCCGAGGAAGCGATTCCCGGTCCTTCGCGCGGTTGGCGGCTCGTTTGCTCCTGATGATATCGTCAGGATGACAGACGGGAAAACCTTCGATCTCAAGGTGGCGGGACCACGCGTCAGCAAATGACTCGATCCCATCCGGCGCGAAGACCAAATCCAAATCGAATGGTCCATTTTTCAACTGTACGAAATCCTTGCCACGCACAATCTCGCCGGCTTGCGGGTCCGTGAGATTGAACCCGAGTTCGCGCAGGGCAAGCACGAGCGCCGTGCCATTCTGGGGAGATTTCTCGACGAAAAGATCGGCATCCTGCGTGGTGTCAGGATAGCCAAGCAGAATGGCACCAGACTTGCCGATGAATAAGAAGCGAATGTGATGCTGACGGAAAACGTCGCGAATTTCCTCAGCTTGGCGGTATTCGAATGCGCCCATTCCGGTCTATTTCCCTTTCCGCGTTTTCTATTTTAGCCTTTCTACTTTCTTCGCCTGTCAGCGGTGGTAACCCAGCCAGACCGGCAGGCTTTCCTCGCACCATTGCCGGTATTGGCTCATCGAGTCGAACGCGCGGAAAGGCAGATCGTCGAGAATAGGTTTTCGCGTACGAATGAAGGCATAGCGCATCCGTTGCGCGAGCGGCCGCCGGGCCGCCGCCTCGAATTCGGTCTGCCACTCGGATGGCGCTGCCCGAACTTCGGTGGACTCAAGGGGTTTCAAGAAAGTAGAAAATCAGAGTGGCGACTCGGAGAGAAGCGCGTCGACGGAGACGGCAAAACCTTCCAATAGGCGGGATGGGGCGGACGCGCCGGGGCCGAAACGACCGTGCAAGACGTACGTGCCGGCTTGCAGGAAGAGGACTTCGACCGTTTTGGCGTCGGGATCGATCATCCAGTATTCCTTGACGCCGAATTGCTCATAAAGATCGCGTTTGTCGAAGCGGTCGCGCTGCCGGCCGCCGGTATCGAACGAGGTGACTTCCACTGCCAGGTCAACCGGCCCGTTGATCACCCGGCCAACGATGTTCAGGCGCTCGCGGGCGATGAAGGCGACATCGGGCTGCCGAACCTGATGTGGCGAAAGGACCATGTCGATCGGGGAGGCTATTGCTTTGCCGAGTTTCCGTGGAGTAACCCAATCGAACAGCAAACGGTAGAAACCAAGTGCGATTTCCTGATGATAAAAACTGGGGGAAGCCATGAAAATCAGTTCTCCGTCGCAAAGCTCGCAGGGCTGGTTGGTTTCGGGGAATTCCGCCAGCACCTCGTCGTACGTATAGCGGCGGCCGGCGGCTGGCTGCGGTGCGGAAACGGCTGGCGCAGCCGTGGGTATCGGTGCGAAAATGACGGTTTCAACCATGTGGAAAGTAGAATGCGGAACGCGTAAAGTAGAAAGGAGAAAGCGAGGAGAGGGCGAAGAAATTGCTGGAAGGTGACGGCGAGGTGGCGTGGCGGCAGCAAGGTCATTCAATTTGGTCCAAGCAAGTTAGTTTGGGGAGCGCACGCGCCTCGCGTGCTGCCGACGGCGCCCCGCCGTTGGCTCTGGAGTAACGGCCCCCCC
>CAHJWO010000150.1 GCA_903642295.1 PVC group bacterium
ATCGGACGCTGGCCGGGGCTGTTGCCCGAGCAACTGCACGACAAGCGCGATCTGCTGCACACCACGGATTTCCGCGACGTGCTAGGCGAAATCGTCGGTACGCATCTGGGCAACCCGAATCTGAAGACCATCCTGCCCTCGCACGACTTCAAGAGGGTCGGCTTGGTCTAGACGCTTCCCGATTGGTTGAGCCCTCGGTGTAATCGCAGTGAGCGAAGTAGCCCGGCGCGTCCCAGGCGTTGACCGCTTGCCAGGCTCGGGCGATGGCGCGATCCAGCGCCTCGGTGGCGCGGGCGGCGACTCTGCGCTGGTACTGCTTGAGTTTGCTCCAGGCCATCTCGATGGGATTGAAGTCCGGGCTGTAGGGTGAGCGGTACCTTCGATTCGCAAACTCGGTTCACTCACTCAGGATGACAGCAGACTTCCGGCAAAAATCAGAAACCGTCCGCAGATTTCACAGATTTCCGCCGATGGGAGGGAGGAAAAGGCACCCCAGGCAGACCCTCGGCTGGTCAGCTGCGAAAATCTGCGAAATCTGCGGATGGTTGCCGGAGGTCTAATGAAGACGGCTCTATTCCAACAAGTTGATCAATTTCGCCTCCACGCCGTCCTTCCAGAATTCCAGCTTCGCTACGGTGATCGGTAACGAAAAGCGCCGTTTCCCGGCACTGCCCGGATTGACGTACAGGACCCCGCCCCGTTCCTCGACGAAAGGTTTGTGCGAATGCCCGCTAACGACCACCCGAAAACCTTCGGCCGCCGGGTCAAAACTCAGCAGGTGCAGGTCGTGCAGCACGTAAATATTTACCGCGTTGATCGTCAGACGCGCTTCGTTGGGTAGTTCAGCGGCCCAGGCGTCGCGGTCCACGTTGCCACGCACCGCTGTCGTCGGTGCGATCCGGCGCAACGCGGTCAAGATTTCCGGCCGCCCCAGATCTCCGGCATGGATAATCTGCGAACTGCCAGCGAGCATCGCCACGGCTTCAGCGCGCAACAGGCCGTGCGTGTCTGAAATCACTCCTACGAACATCGCCATATCCCCCATCGTTGCGCCGGGAAACGCGGCGGGTCCACCGCCCGTTATGCAGGCTGCCCGCCCTCAACGCCTATTTGATGATGTCCCCCTTGGTTTTGTCGAAGAGCCATAACCAATCGCTGTAGGTGCCGGAATCCGGGGGGCGGGCGGCATTATCGACTTTCGCCACGACTTTCAAGATGCGCGTGGAACCATCGCAGAAGACGTAGGGCGTGCCATCCAGGAACGCGTGTTTGTTGAGAATCTGGTCGTTGTTCTTCTCCGCGAAATCCATGTAGAAATTGTTGGCCTGCGGTTGCGGGACGCCGAGCATGATCACTTGCGACGCTTCGGAGAGAATGTTGAGCCGGGGGAAGGGCTGCTTGCCACCGCTGTAGTCCTGCACGTCGTTGCCGCCATTATAGATGTAGCTGGTGTTGTTGGTGTTATTATCCAGGTACTTCGTCAGATCAGACACTTTGTAGGTTTTGCCGCCGGCGTCCGGGACCGGGGAGCCGTAAATTCGCAAATCCTGCAGGTAGGGGTGGAGCACTCGCGGCCATTTGTCGGCGGAAGCACTGCCGTCGTCCGTGGGCTGAACCCGGTTGGGCAACATGTAATTATTATCCCCGGCGTAGGCCAGCAATCCGATCCCCATTTGCCGCATGTTGCTGAGCGTCTGCGTCTCGTAGCCCTTGAGTTGAATCTTGCCGTAGATCGGGAAGGACAGCGCGGCCAGAATCGCCAGCACGGCAATGACGGCCATCAACTCCAGGAGTGTAAACGCCCCTCTCCGCAGACCGGCCCGTGAGCAAGTTGCCAAGTGCATCATATTGCGGCGTTAAACCCGCGCACGGCAAAAAAGTTGCGCGGCGTTTACAGCCTGCCCGCACCAGCGATCAATCGCTCCAATCGTTGCTGCCGCCTCCTTTCTTTCGCGTAAAGAGCGACGATCCGTTTTCGGGGCTGCACAACGCGACCAACGATTCCGGCCTCGCCGATGGTCTCGCCGCTGCATTCGAGCGCGTAAACGGCGGCCCCGCGCAACGACGCTTCCGGCTCCGTGCTGGGACACACCGGTCGGCCGAGCACGTCTGCCAAACGCTGCAACAGGCCGGGTGACTTGAGGATACCGCCCGAGACGACAAGCTCCGGCGACGGTTGGGCCGCCTTGCTCGGCAGGCTCAGGTCCGCGATAAACGCCAGGCGTTGGTAAACCGCCTCCGTCGTCGCCTGGAGAAGGTCGAGCGCGGTGGTCTCTTGGGACAACCCCGTGACGGTGCCCCCGATTCCCTCGCACCAGGTTGGCGCGCGCTCGGCGGACCAGAACGGCAGCACCACGAGGCTGCGCAGCGGTTCCGGGCGTTCGGTCAAAGCACGGTCCAACGTTTCCTCGTCAGTCGACAGGTTCAGTTCGCGGCGGCACCAGGCGCGGAGGTTACCCGCGTTGCTGACGGCCCCACCCACCACAAACCGCCGGGCGTCCACCCGGTAGCAAAATAATCCCGCGGGAATCTTCCCGATCTTGCCTTCGCGCATCACGCGGAGGGCGGCACTGGTGCCGACGTTGACTGCGGCCCGTCCAGGCCGGGTCGCGCCCGAACCCAGATTCCCGGCGGCGCCGTCCCCGATGGCTGGCCACCAGCGCGCGTCCGCCAAGGGCGGCAAGGACGCGCAGAGGTTATCGCGCAACCTCAACGGCTCCTCCGTGATGACCGGAAGCCGGGCGAGTTCGAGCCCGCAATGTTTGATCAGGGCCGGGTCCCAGCGTTTGTTCCTGGGGTCGTACAGTCCACTGCCGGTGGCCATTCCATGCGAGCACCTTTCTGCCCCTCGCTCGCAAAACTGACCGAGAAACCATTCGGCGGGCGATTGCCAGAGCGCGACTTTCTGCCAGAGTCGGGGCTGCGTGCGGGCCAGCCACCGCAGTTTGGCGGGCCAGTACGACGCCCGCAACATGCAGCCGGTGTGGGCATGATATTCGACCTCGGACATGTCCGCGCGCAGCCGTGCGGCATCCTCCCGGCAGCGAGCGTCTGCCCAGGTGTAAATCGGCGTGCAGACCCGACCTTTTTCATCCGTCCCTACGAGGCTATGCCAGAAACAGGACACGCCCACATCGCTGATCTTTCGTCCGTTGACATGGCGCAAGGTGTTTTGCAGGCACGCTTGCAAGCCTTGGCCCAAGGTATCCACGGTCAGTTCCGCCGCCCCGTGAGCCGAATAGCTGACGGAGTGTTCCCGTTGCATCAAACTGCCGGGGACGCGGCGGGCGCGGGCGTCGAAGAGGGCCGTGCGCACCGACGACGTGCCGATGTCGATGGCGAGGACGAGAGAAGCTTTGCCGAGGGGCATGTTACGGCTTGAGAATGGACCGGCAGCCACTATATTTCGCGCATGGCCACCCTACAAGCCGCCGCCTACGACTCCAAGATCGAGGGCAACGTTATTTTCACCACGATGGACGCCGCCATGAATTGGATGCGCAAAAACTCGCTGTGGCCGATGCCGATGGGGCTGGCTTGCTGTGCGATTGAACTGATGGCAGCGGCGAGTTCGCGCTTCGACATCTCGCGCTTCGGCGCGGAGGTGATGCGCTTCTCCCCTCGCCAGAGCGACGTGATGATTGTCGCCGGGACGGTGACTTACAAGATGGCGCTGGCCGTCAAACGCATCTACGAGCAGATGCCCGAGCCGAAATGGGTCATTGCGATGGGCGCCTGCGCGTCCAGTGGCGGGATGTACCGCTCCTACGCGGTGTTGCAGGGCGTGGACCAGATCATTCCGGTGGACGTTTATATTTCCGGGTGCCCGCCGCGGCCCGAGGCGCTGTTGGAGGGGCTGATGCGTTTGCAGAACAAGATTCAGGGCGAAAAATCGTTCGTGGCGCAAAAGCGCGAATTGCTCGCTTCCTTGTCCTGACCCGTCGCCATTCGCAGCTTGCACAAGCCCTCCTTTTCTCATGGACCTTTCTGCCGTTGGTCAGTCGTTGGAATCCAAATTTGGGGCCGACCTCCTCAAAAAGACGGAGTTTCGCGGTGAGCTTTCCTACACCGTGCCCGTGGCGCGCCTCAAGGAAGTCGCCGCTTTCTGCAAGGACACGCTCGGTTTCGATTTTCTGACTGACGCCAGCAGCGTGGACAATTTCGGCGACGAACCGCGTTTCGAGTTGGTCTATGAACTGTATTCGATGAAGGACAACGTTCATCTCCGGGTCAAGACCGCCATCAGCGAGGACGACATCGAGGCCGCCCCCACCCTGTGCGACCTGTGGCCCACCGCCGAATGGCACGAGCGCGAGATGTACGACATGATGGGAATCCGGTTCGCCGGTCATCCCGACTTACGGCGCATCCTGATGTGGGAGGGTTATCCCTTCTTCCCGTTGCGCAAGGATTTTCCGTTGGAAGGCAAGGCAAGCGAAATGCCGGATGTGGCCTTCACCGACGCCGCGCCGCTGGAAGGCGGTCCGTTCGTGACGATGCCCTCCACCGCGACGATCAAAGACCGCGAGCCGCGCGCCCGCCATGCCGCGCCGGAACGCGAGGCCAGGCCCGGCTACGAAGTGGATTCCGAGCCGGTTTGAACGTTGCCCGGCAGCATATAGCCCTTGGCCAGGGCGTCGTCGAGCATCGCGCGCACGTGGGCCCACAGTTCGGTCGAACCGCGTGCGATTTTCCCGTTCCGTGCAAATACCTGCGGTGCCGTGACGCCATACTCCTTCCACGCGCCGCCCTGCGTGTAATAATTGCAAAGGAGCGGCTGCATCCGGTCCAGCGCCGCGGCGAAACGCGCTTCGGCGGTTTCCTCGGCCTCGAACTCTTCCCACAACGCACGGAACTCAGCGCATTGATCCGGCGGCAGCAACCCGAAGATGCGGTCGGCGGCGAGTTCTTCCCGCCCGCGCTTGCCCGCCTGCGCGGCGAGGTCGTAAACGAACGTATCGCCCGCGTCGATCTCCACCACGTCGTGGATCAGGATCATTTGGAGAACACGCAAGAGGTTGACCGGTGCATTGGCGTATTCGGCGAGCACCATTGCCAGGAGGGCAAAGTGGTACATGTGCTCGGCGTCGTTTTCACGACGGGTTGGATCAGACACCACCCGGTTACGGCGCAGAATCGTCTTGAGCTTGTCGGCCTCCATCAGGAAAGCGATCTGGCGTTCCAGGCGGTCGGTGGGGTGGTCGGCGCGGGTGATATCTGAAGATAAAGGCTGTTCCATCCACCAGCTTATGACCGGTGGGCCTGCGCCGAAAAGATGAAAACGTCGGATCGAGGTCGTCGGGGCAATGTCCTGTTTTCGCGGAGGGTGGATGGCGCGTTGCATGCCAAACCAAGGCTCTATCGTTGTCCGGCGGCGGTTGACGCTTGCCGCCGCCGGGAACATGCTGCCCTCCGCCATCGCGCTACGCCCGGCGGCACGATGAACACCGAACGCATCGAAGGGCTCGTCGAACGGGTGACCTTCTTCAACGAGGAGAACGGGTTTGCCGTCCTGCGCGTCAAGGTGCGGGGGCAGCGCGACCTCGTTACGGTGCTGGGTTCACTGCCGACGGTCAACGGCGGCGAGTGGGTTTCCGCCGAAGGCAACTGGACCCGCGACCCGCAGCATGGACTCCAGTTCCGCGCCGACAACCTCCGCGCCAGCGCGCCGAACTCGCGCGAGGGCATTGAGAAATACCTCGGCAGCGGCATGATCAAGGGCATCGGCCCGGTGCTGGCGAAGAAGCTCGTCGCCAAATTTGGGGAAGGCGTTTTCGAGATCATCGACCACCAGAGCGCCCGTTTGCAGGAGGTCGATAAGGTGGGACCCGAACGGCGGCGGCGCATCAAAGCCGCCTGGGCCGAGCAGAAAGTCGTGCGCGAAATCATGGTTTTTCTGCATTCGCACGGCGCCAGCGCCAGCCGCGCGGTGCGCATCTACAAGACCTACGGCGAACGCGCCATCGAGACCGTCAGCGCCAATCCGTACCAATTGGCGCGGGACATCCACGGCATCGGTTTCAAGTCAGCGGACGCCATCGCCCGGCGGCTCGGGGTGCCGGCGGATTCGCTCCAGCGCGCCGGGGCCGGGTTGCGACACACTTTGTTCGAGGCGACGAATCAAGGTCACTGCGCGCTGCCCGAAGAACCGCTCGTGCGGCACACGGCGGAAATGCTGGAGGTAGACGAGACGATTGTGAGCGAGGCGCTGACCGAGGCGCTCCGCGACAAGTCGCTGGAACGCGATGACGCCTCGGAGTCTCCGCTGATCTACCTGCCCGGAATGCTCGGCGCGGAGAAGAGCATCGCGCGGCGCATCCTCCATCTCGCCGAGCAACCGTCCGTTTACCCGGAAATCGACCTGGAAACGGCGGTCGCATGGTACGAAGAGAAAACGGCGCGGTCTTTATCGCCGAGCCAGCGGCAAGCTCTGGGGCAGGCGCTCGGGTCCCGGGTATTCATCATCACGGGCGGTCCGGGAGTCGGGAAGACGACCTTGATGGACGCGTTGCTTTCCATCATCCGGGCCAAGCGCGTGCGCTGTTTGCTCTGCGCGCCCACGGGCCGGGCGGCGCAACGTCTGGGCGAGGCGACCGGGCAGCCGGCCAAGACGATCCACCGTTTGCTGGAGTACGGGGTGGGCGGCACGGGGTTCCAACGCACCGAGGCAAACCCCCTGGATGGCGACCTGTTGGTCGTAGACGAATGCTCGATGGTGGATGTGCCGCTCATGCACGCGCTCCTGCGCGCCATGCCTAAAAATGCCGGGCTCCTGCTCGTGGGCGACGTGGACCAACTTCCTTCGGTCGGACCGGGGCTGGTATTGCGCAACCTGATTGAAAGCGGCGCGGTGCCAACGGCCCGTCTGACAGAGATTTTCCGCCAGGCGGCGGCCAGCCGGATCATCACCAGCGCCCACCGGGTCAACGCGGGCGAACTGCCGGACCTGAACGCTCCGGCCGACCACGCGGAGGCGGATTTTTTCTTCATCGAGCGGGACGAACCCGAACGCATTGCCGCCACCCTGGCGGAACTGGCCCGCCGCCGCATCCCGCAAAAATGGGGCTTCGATTCCGTCCACGACATCCAGGTGCTTTGTCCGACGAATCGGGGGAAGGTCGGCGCGCGCGAGCTGAATGTTTCGTTGCAAGCCGCGCTCAACCCGGCGGCGCCGGGCGAGGTCGTTGCCGAGAAGTTCGGCTGGCAGTTCCGGCTGCGCGACAAGGTCATCCAGACGCAGAATAACTACGACAAGGAAGTATTTAACGGCGACCTCGGTTTCGTTGACCGCATCGACCCCGAGGAAAGCGAGCTGATCGTTCGTTTCGAAAACCGCACCGTCACCTACGCCTTCGGGGAACTGGACGAACTCGCCCCGGCTTACGCGATTACCATCCACAAGTCACAGGGGTCCGAGTTCCCCGTCGTGCTCATCCCGCTCGCCATGAGCCAGTTCATATTATTACAGCGCAACCTGCTCTACACGGGGATCACCCGTGGCCGCAAACTGGTGGTCCTCGTCGGACAGAAAAAAGCGCTCGCCTGCGCCGTGCGGCAGCAGGAATCCCGCGCCCGTTACGGCGGTCTCCTAGCGCGGCTGCTGGGGAAAGGGCGGGAGTTCGATGCGCTGGGCGAGGGCTGACGCGGCGTTCGGCGCGCCCTCACTGTCAGCGGCACGCACGCGGGCGGCTTCCGCCATGAACGTCCGGACCCGCTGGGCATCCACGCCGTTCGCCCAATGGCCGTCGCGTTTGAAATGCGAGCCGACGATCACACCGTCCGATACCCCGAGCAGTTCGGCGACGTTGCCCTCCCCTACCCCGGAGCCCACGAAGACCGGCAGGTTACAATGGTCGCGCGCTTCGGCTACCTCCCACGCCTGCGGCGGCCGACCTGTCCTGGTACCCGTGACGATAATCGTCTCAGCGCCCATGAACTCGGCGGCCTCCGCAATGTCCGCAACGGTCAGGTCCGCCGTAATCGCGTGCGCGGCGTGCTTCTTCTTGATGTCTGCCCAGACCTGCACGCCTGTCGCACCGATCATCCGCCGGTAACGCAACAGCTTCGCGGCGTTGGATTGCATCAGCCCCTCGTCCGCGACGTGCGCGAAGCAAAAGCATTCCGTGCGGATAAAATCCAACCCGACGGCGTGCGCTACCGCCATTGCTTCCAGATCGGCGGCGGCTAGAATCTGCAATCCCATCGGCAGCGATACCTCCTGGCGCACCGCCCGGGCGAGCACCGTCATGGCCGCCACGATTTCCGGCCCTACGCCGCCGCGCAAATACGGCACGTCGTGCATGTTTTCGAGCATCAGGCAGTTGACCCCGGCTTGCTGATAGACCCGCGCCTCCAAGCACGCCGAAGCGACCAATTCATCCAGGCTTTGGCGGTGTCCCGGAGTTCCGGGCAGCGCGCCGACGTGAATCATGCCCACCACAGGCTTGGTTTCTTCTCCTGCCGATGCCGCCACTTCCGGTGTTTCCATAAGCCTCCCCGGCAGCCACGCCGGGCCGCGCATCACCAATTTCACAATTTCGCGTGCGTTTCGACGAGCCCGCCACGGCGACCCTCACACGTCCAGATTGCGCACGTTCAGCGCGTTGTCTTCGATAAATTGGCGGCGCGGCTCCACCACGTCGCCCATCAACACCGTGAACATTTCGTCGGCCTTGATCTTGTTATCATCGTCAAGATTTACGCGCAGCAGCTTACGGCGCATCGGGTCCATCGTGGTGGAATAAAGCTCCTTGGCGTTCATTTCCCCCAGCCCCTTGAACCGCTTGATCTGTACGCCCCGGCGGCCGTGCTCTTTAATGCGTTCCAGGATTTCCGGCATCGAAAAAATGGCGTGCCTTTTGGCGTTATCGCTGTCCCCTTCAATCAATTCAAACAATGGACGATCTTGCGCAAAATAGTGCTCGATGTGCAGACCCTTATTGGAAAGGTCGTCGATCAGCCGCTGGATCGCAGCCGCTTCGTAGAGTTCGATCAGCTTGCCGCGTCGGCGAATCCAACCGGGGCTGCTGCGCGCCGTTGGGGCAGGGCCGTTGCCGGGTGTAACACCGTTGCTGCCGTCCGCGTCCACGGCATCTTGGCCGTCCAGGCTCGGTACAATGTCGCCGTTAATGCCGGTGCCCGCCGCCGCGACGGACGATCCCGTCACGTCCATGCCTGGCGCGCCATACAGGTTCAAATCGCGGTTCTCCAACGAAAAAGCGCGCACCGTCGGTTCGTCTGCGAAATAATGCACGCTCTCCTGATTGCCCTCGCGCACTTTCACCAGATACACGGGCAGCTTGCCGCCGTTCGCTTCCCGTTGACCCAGGTACAATTCGAAATCCCCGCCGTGCCGCCGGATGACCGTAGCGTACTTGTCGAGTTTTTCGAGCAAGTCGAGGATATCCTTCAACTGCTCGGTGGTAAATTCCTTGCCGTCCGAAACGTTACGCAACCGGACATCCTCCGTCCCCAAGCTCACCAGAATTTTGTTCAACTGCGCGTCATCATCGACGTACTCCTCGCGCTTGCGGCGTTTGATCTGGTACAGCGGCGGCTGGGCCACGTAGATGTGCCCCTGCTTCACCAAATCCGTCATCTGGCGATAAAAGAACGTCAGCAACAGGGTCCGGATGTGCGAGCCGTCCACGTCGGCGTCGGTCATGATGATGATCCGCCCGTAGCGCAGCTTCTCCAGGTTGAACGATCCCTCCTGCTCGCCTGCGCCGATCCCCGTGCCGATGGCCGTGATCATGGTGCGGATTTCGGTGTTCGCCAACACCTTGTCCAGTCGTGCCTTCTCCACGTTGATGAGCTTGCCGCGGATCGGCAGAATCGCCTGCGTGCGCCGGTCGCGGCCCTGCTTGGCGCTGCCGCCTGCCGAATCGCCCTCGACGATAAAAAGCTCCGTCTGGTCCGGGTCACGCTCGGAGCAATCTGCCAACTTTCCGGGCAGTCCCCCACCCGTCAGCGCACTCTTGCGGACAGTCTCGCGTGCCTTGCGGGCCGCCTCGCGGGCGCTGGCCGCGTTCAAGCTCTTCTCGACGATCTTCTTCGCTACCGCCGGATTCTGCTCGAAATTCAACAGCAACGTCTCGTAGACGATGGATGACACGATGCCCTCCACCTCGGGTGTCACCAACTTGACCTTCGTCTGCGACTCGAATCCTGGATTCGGGTGTTTGATGGCCAGCACCACCACCAAACCCTCGCGTACATCATCACCCGTAATCTGTGGGTCCCGCTCCTTGAGCAAATTATTGTTCTTGGCGTACCAGTTGATCGCCCGGGTCAATGCCGACCGAAAACCCACCGAATGCGTCCCGCCGTCCGGGTTCGGGATGGCATTCGTGAAGAATAGCAGATTGTCCGTGTACGAATCGTTGTACTGCATCACGCAGTCCAGGTGCATGTCGTCCTCGATCTCTTCCTGATCCTTGTTCTTGAACTTCACCTTGCGACGCCCGTAAACGACGATGGGCTTGGGGAAAAGTACCTGCTTGTTCTCGCCCAACTGCTTGACGAACTCCTGGATGCCGTCCTTGTAATAATAGGTCTCGCTCCGGTCGGC
>CAHJWO010000151.1 GCA_903642295.1 PVC group bacterium
TTTTGAAGCTTGGATCTTTTCCCTTTATGTCTGATCAACTGACCGCCCGTGTCTTCGTCGTCGGGGACAACATCGACACCGACCAAATCATCCCCGCCCAATATTTGACCCTCGTGCCGACCAAGCCCGCCGAATACGAGGAACTGGGCTCCTACGCGATGATCGGATTGCCGGACGATCAGTACCCCACCAAGTTCATCCCCGCGGGCGGGACGAAGACCCCGTACGGAATCGTCGTGGCCGGGCGGAATTTCGGCTGCGGGTCCTCCCGCGAACATGCCCCCATCGCGCTCGGCGCGGCGGGCACGCAAGCGGTGGTCGCCGAGACGTATGCGCGCATCTTCTTCCGCAACAGCGTGGCCACCGGAGAGGTGTTCCCCTACGAGAGCGTGGACCGGCTGTGCGATGTGCTCAAGACCGGCGACGAGGTGACCATTGATTACACCGCCGATACATTGACGCATCAGGGAACCGTGTACCCGCTCAAGCCGCTGGGCGAGGTGCGCCCCGTGGTGGAGGCGGGCGGGATTTTTCAGTACGCGCGCCAGACCGGGATGATCCCGGCGGCAGCTTCCTCGTAAGGCGAGGGGGGAGGGTCCAGGTAGGGAGGGCTCTCCGAGCCCTTCCCTGACTGTTTCCATCTACGGCAGGACGGCGTTGGCAAGGGAGCGCCGACCAAGCAAATAGGGAAGGGCTCAGAGAGCCCTCCCTACCTGGCGCAAATCGTTTCCAGGATGCCGAGGCGCAGGGCTTCGACCATGCGGGCGAGTTCGTCGTCGGTCGTGCAGTAGGGCGGCATGAGGACCAGGGTGTCACGGATGGGTCGGGTGAGCAAACCGTGGGCGCGGGCGGCGTGACAGACGCGCGCGCCGGTCTGCGCTTGCCAGGGAAAAGGCCGTTTCGTGGCCGGGTCGGCCAGGAGGTCGATGCCCGCAATCAGGCCGATCTGCCGGATCTCGCCGACGGGCGGGAGTGGGGCGAGGCGGGCCTGGAGGAGGGTCGAGAGGTTGCGGGAGAGGATCTGGATGCGGGTCAGCGTGTCTTCGTCGCAGAAGAGGGCGAGGCTGGCCAGCGCCGCGGCGCAACCGAGGGCGTTGGCGGTGTAACTGTGGCCGTAGAAGAAGGTTTTGAGTTCGTGATATTCGCCGAGGAAGGCGGCGTAGATGCGCTCGGTCGTGAGCGTCGCGGCGAGCGGCAGATAGCCGCCGGTCAACCCTTTGGCGAGGCACAGGAAATCGGGCAGGACGTTTTCCTGCTCGCAGGCAAACATCGTGCCCGTGCGGCCGAAACCGGTCATCACCTCGTCGAGGATCAGGAGGATGCCGTGCCGGTCGCACCACGCGCGGAGTCGGGCGAGCGTGCCGGGGGGCCACAGTTTCATGCCCGCCGCGCCCTGGACGAGGGGTTCGATGACGGCGGCGGCGAGGGTGCCGACCGTGGCGGGGTCGAGCGTTTCGAGGGCGGCGATGTCCGCGAGGCGGAGGGTATCGCTTTCATTTTGCCCGGCGATGGGTTGCCGGAAAAGCGGGATGCCGCCCAGGCTCGCCGCACCGAGGGTATCGCCGTGGTAAGCGTGCTCGAAGGACAGGAAGCGGCGGCGTTCGGGCTGGCCGACGAGCTGCCAGTATTGGCGCGACATGCGCAAGGCGGCCTCGATGGCGGTGGAGCCATCGTCGGAGAAGAAGACCCGCGTGAGGGTGTCAGCGGGGAAGAAGCCAATCAACGCGGTGCCGAGTTCGATGGCGCGGGGGTGGGTAAGACCCAGGAATGAACAATGCGCGAAAGCGTTTAATTGCGCCGCGATGGCGGCGTTGATGCGCGGGTGGTTGTGGCCGTGGAGGTTGGTCCAGATGGAACTGTTGCCGTCGAGGTATTCGCGGCCCCGGCTGTCGCGCAGGGTGGCGGCGCGGGCGGACGTGATGACGATGGGTTCGTGCTCGGGCGCGCACCAATCCTGCATCTGCGTAAACGGATGCCACTGGTGAGCGCGGTCGGCGGCAAGGAGAGAGGAGAGATCCAAGCTTCAAGAAACCAAGCTTCAAAAAAGGTTCAAGCGACCTCCGGCAAAAGTCCGCCGATTTTCGCAGATTTTCGCAGTTGACCAGCAAAGAGACCTCTTGGGTTGTCTTTTCCTCCCATCGGCGGAAATCCGCGAAATCTGCGGACGGTTTCCGATTTTTACCGGAAGGCTGAGGTCCTCACGCCATATCTGGATTCGTGCCGCCTCGTTCGGTGATCATCCGCTCGACGGATTGCAGGTCCTCGTAGGAGGTCCGCTTGCGCTGGTACTTGCGAAAGATCAGGTCGCGCAGGGCTTCGAGGTCGGCGGCGGCGGGGGTATCGTGGTAGGTCCAGCCGGGGTCGTCCTTGAGCTTGGACTGGAGCTTCCATTTGCCGGCGAACTTGGTGGCGCGGATTTCGCGCTTTTCGCCTTCGGCGGTGGTTTCGCGCCAGGTGTGTTCGTTGGGCATTGAAGAAAAGGATGAAGGATGAAGGATGAAGGATGAAGGATGAAGGCGGAACCAGAAAGAAGCAGAGGGCGCGGCGGTCGGCAACGGATCGTTGAAGCGGCCTGCACGGACGGCAGCCGCGAGCGCTTTGTCGCTCACGGTGTTTTTTCTTTCATCCTTCATCCTTCATCCTTCATCCTTCTCTCCCGTGTCGAGTTTGCTGAAAATCGCCGCCTACTTCCTGGCCACCCTGTTCCTGGGGGCCGTGCTCGCGCCGCCGTTGTTCTGGGGCGGGCAGGCGGTCGGGACGGCGGTGCCGACGCTGGGATGGCTGCGGGAGACGGATTTTCAACGGTACTTCGACCGCGCGATGTTCGTGGCGGCAGTGCTGTTGCTATGGCCAACGGTGCGGGCGTTGCGGATCGGCAGTTGGGGCGAACTGGGCCTGCGGCGTGATCCGTGGGCATGGCGAAACGCGCTGTTCGGGTTTGCGGCAGCAAGCGGATTGTTGTGGACGTTGGGCGTGGCGTTGTGGGGGACGGGGGTTTACGCGCCGCGGCCACGGGTACCGTGGGGGACGTTCAGCGGGTTCCTGGGGACGGCGCTGGTCGTGGCGGCGCTGGAGGAGGCGTTTTTCCGGGGAGCCATGTTCGGGCTGGTGCGACGGACGGCGCGGCCGGGGACGGCGCTGGTGTTCGTGGCGGCGCTGTTTGCGACCCTGCACTTTCTCAAGCCGCCGCCCAACGCCATGCCCCTGACGGACGTGCGCTGGTTCTCCGGGTTCGTGCTGCTGCCCAAAGCGTTCTGGCAATGGGGGGATTTGCGATTGGTGCTGGGCGGGTTGACGACGCTGTTCGCCGTGGCGCTGGTGCTCGGCTACGCGCGGTGGCGCACGGGGGCGCTGTGGCTGCCCATCGGATTGCACGCGGGCTGGGTCTTCGGGTTGAAGACGTTCAGCCGGGTCAGCCGCCACACGGCGGAAGCGTCCTTTTGGATGGGAGACGATTTGCTGCACGGCCTCGCGCCGGTGGCCGTCGTGCTGCTGACAGGGGCGGTGGTGTGGGCGTGGTTGAGGAGGCAGCAGCCGTGAGTTGGGCGGGGCCGTGGCTGGAGGCGGCGGCGGGGCTGCTTTATCCGAGCGTGTGCGCGGGGTGCCAGGGGCCGGTCATGGCCGGGGAAGATTTTTGCGGGCGCTGCGCCGGAAAGATCAATGGGATTGAAGAACCATTTTGCCGGGTCTGCTCGCAGCCGTTCGAGGGTGAATTCCCGGACGGCGGTTTTACCTGTTCGAATTGCCACGAGCGGAAATTTGCGTTCGAGTGCAACGTCAGCGCGCGGCGGCACGCGGGGCTGGTGCGCGACCTGGTGAGTCGGTTCAAGTACCAGGGCGAATACTACTTGCGCAAACCGATGGGCGCCTGGCTGGCGGAAACGTGGGCGACGGACGCGCGCCTGCGAGCGGGGCCGCCAGTGAGCGCGCTCGTACCGGTGCCGTTGCATCCGCGCCGTCGGCGGGAGCGCGGTTTCAACCAGGCCGAGGCACTGTGCCGGACCCTCGGGAAGCGGGCGCGGCTGCCCGTGTGGAACGCCCTGCGGCGGGTGCGTTACACGGAGACGCAGACGCACCTCGCGCGCGACGAGCGGCTCGAAAATTTACGCGGGGCGTTCGCGCCGGCGCGATGGCGGCCCGTGGCGGGGGCGCATCTGCTGCTGGTGGACGACGTGTTCACCACCGGCTCGACCGTCGATGAGTGCACGCGCGTGCTGCGGCGGGCGGGCGCGGCGAGCGTGCGGGTGCTGACCGTGGCGAGAAGGTGAAAGAAAGTGGGAAGTCGGAAGTCGGAAGTGGGAACGTGGAAGTGGAAGGTTCCCAGGGAATTAACCTTCCGCTTTGATTTTCCAGACGAGTGTCCGATGTTGCTGCCTGCGTGGGCTGGCCCGGCTTTGGAAGCTCCGGTCCTTCCGCGTTCCCACTTCCGCCTTCCCACTTCCCACTTTCCTCCATGCCCATCTTCCGCAAACCGGCTTTCAACATCGGCGGCAACGCCAAGAAATTGCAAATTCCTGCTGGAACCTTTCAAGCGTGCCCCTCTTGCTCGGCGGTCCTGCACCAGATCGAGCTGGAGCAGAATCAGCGCGTCTGCCCGCATTGCGAACACCATTTCCTCATCGGCTCGCGCGACCGGCTGGGGCACCTGCTCGACCCCGGCAGTTTTCAGGAGGCCGACGCTGACATGGAAGCCGTGGACGTGCTCAATTTCCGCGCCGCCAAGTCGTACAAGGACAGCCTCGCGGAATACCAGAAGAAGACCGGCCTGAAGGACTCGGCCATCGGTGGGTTGGGGCGCATCGAGGGCAAAGAGGTGTCCGTGGCGGTGCTGGATTTTGCGTTCCTGGGCGGCACGCTCGGGTCGGTCGCCGGGGAGAAGATCACGCGCTGCATCGAGGCCGCCACCGAGCGCGGGATTCCGGTCATCGTGATCTCGGCGGCGGGCGGCGCGCGGCTGCACGAAGGGATGTTCGCGCTCATGCAGATGGCCAAGACGAGCGGCGCGCTGGCGTATCATTCGGCGGCGCGGCTGCCATTCATCTCCGTACTGACCAACCCGACGACGGGCGGCGTCATTGCCAGCTTTGCATCGTTGGGCGACATCATCGTCGCCGAGCCCAAGGCGATGATCGGTTTTGCGGGACCGCGCGTCATCAAGGAGACGACGCACCAGGACCTGCCGCCGGGCTTCCAGACCGCCGAATTCCTGGAGGCGCACGGCCTCGTGGACATGATCGTGCACCGCAAGAAGATGCGCGCGACGCTGAGCAATCTGCTGGGCTATCTGCACCAGGAAAAGCGGGCGGCGTAACCAGTTCCCAGCGCTCATCAAACCTGATACGGAAAACGCACTCCCGCGTCGTGGGCTGGAAAATCCTCGGTGTTGCGCGTGACGAGGACACACCCCTCCTCCTGCGCACTGGCCCAGATAATCGCGTCCGGCAGCTTGAGCCGGTGGAGTTGGCGTAATCTCACGGCGCGCTCGGCCACCGGCAGCGTGACCAGCAGCATCTGAAAGCTTCCAAGGAATTGGCGGCAAGCCGCTTCTTCATCGGCATCGCCGGTGACGCCCGCCATCACTTCCATCCACGACACCAGGCTAATGCAGCGTTCCCCATAGCGTGCCAGTTCGGCTGCCGCCTCGGATCGCCCTTGCAGGTAATCTATCAGCACGTCGCTGTCGATGACCGCCCGCATTCCGCCCGTTATTTTCCGCCGTTTTGATTTTCCCACTCCGCGCGGATCGATTCCACGTAGCTCCGTCCGTCCAGCTTGCGGCCACGCCACAGGCCAAAGCCCGCTTGCAGGGCTTTCTGTGATTCGTTGCCCTCGTGGGTGGCCACCAGCTTACTGCCGATCCGAAAAACCCGGTTCCCAGCCCCGGCAGGGGCGGCAGAGTTTAGCCCGGGGCGTAAGCCCCGGGGAAAAGCGCCATTCGCCCGCAGCCCCGGCAGGGGCGTAAGAAAAGACGCGTGGGTTTTCCGGATCGGCAGTTATCCACCGCGCGACGAATCGCTTCTGCCCGCAAAATTCCCTCCTTTTGGCAGAGCCGGACGAGGGCTTTGATCTGGGCGTCGGGAAGTTCGACGATGGTCCGCATAATGGCGTCATCATGGCGGGCGTCAAGGGCGCGGTCGTTGACCAATCTCCTTTTCTTGCGCACCGAGTTGGGCTTGGTTACGGGATGAACTACCCCGACGCGCTCGCCTGGCTGTACGCGACGCAGCTCACGGGCATCAAGCTCGGGCTGGAGACCGTGCGCCGGCTGCTCGATGCGGTGGGTTTCGAGACGCGCGCCAGGATTCTGCACGTCGCCGGGACCAACGGCAAGGGGTCGGTTTGCGCCATGCTCGACGCCGTCTGCCGGGCCGAGGGCTTGCGCACCGGGTTGTTCACCTCGCCGCACCTCGTCTCGTTCCGCGAGCGTGTGCGGCTCGACGGGCGGCCCATCCCGGAGACGGCGGTGGCCGAGGGGTTGACGCGGCTGCGCGACCTGACCGCCGATTGGAATCCGCCGCCCACGTTTTTCGAGTATGTCACCGTGCTGGCGCTGGACTGGCTGGGGCGGCAGCACGTCGATGTCATCGTGCTGGAAACCGGGCTGGGCGGGCGGCTCGACGCCACCAATGCGCTGACGCCCGCCGTGTCCGTGGTCACGTCCGTGGACTGCGATCACATGGCCTGGCTGGGGGACACGCTGGCCGCCATCGCGGGCGAAAAGGCCGGCATCATCAAGCCCGGCGTGCCGGTCGTCAGCGCGCCGCAGGACCCGGCAGCGGCGGACGTGATCGCACGGACGGCGGCGGAACGCGGCAGCGAGTTGCGCGTCGTCCACGCGCCGCTGCCCGCCGACTGGACGCTGGCGCTGCCCGGCACGCACCAGCGGATCAACGCCGCCGTGGCGCTGGCCGCGCTGGACGCCGCAGGGATCGGGACCACGGAGCGGGCGCGCCGGGAGGGATTGGCGGGCGTGGAATGGCCGGGGAGGTTTCAGCGGTTGGAGAACGGGCGCTTCGTCCTCGACGGCGCGCACAATCCTGCCGCCGCCCGCCGACTCGCGCACACGTGGCACGAGGAGTACGGCGGCCACCACCGCGCAACGCTCGTGCTCGGCGTCCTGCGCGACAAGGATCTGGCGGCCATCTGCCGCGCCGTGGCCCCGCTGGCCGCCCGGGCACTGGCGGTGCCGGTGCGCAGTCCCCGGGCCGCCGCGCCGGAGGAGATTTGCGCCGCGTTGGCGCTCGTTGCGCCGGGGTTGGAGGTGCGGACTGCGCCGAGCCTCGGCGAGGCGTTGGCGGAAGCATGTGAACACCCGGAGCCGGTGCTCGTGGCGGGGTCGTTCTTCCTGGTAGGCGAGACGCTGGCGCTCCTGACCGATCAGGACGTGCCACTGGAGAGCGCGCAATGATGTCCGGCGGAGCCGGAAAAGATCCAAGCCTCAAGAGCCAGGATCCAAGGAAGGTTCAAAGTTCAAGATTTAGCAGACGAACCAGTGACACCACGCTGTCTTTTTTGATCTTGGTTCTTTGAACCTTCCTTGGATCTTGGTTCTTGAATCTTGCATCTTTCCTCAACACGTCCTGCCTGCGTGCGCGGCGCGAATCTATCCGTCCGCAAATCTCTTTTCCCTTTCATGAAGCCGTTTCTCCGTTTGCCTATTTCTGCTGCCGCCCTTGCTGCCCTCTTTCTGCTCGGCACTGGCCTGACCCGCGCCGACGACGAGGAGTCGAGCCGCCGAGCCGCCGCCGACGGCCTGCTTACCGCCATGCACACCGAGCAGATGGTGGATACCAACATGACCCGCGTCCTGAGCTTGGTGGACCGTTTCAGCCAGAGCGTCACGGGGCAGAAGGCCACGCTCACGCCCGAGCAGTCGGACGCCCTCAAAAAGGCGGAGGACGAGGCGCGGGACACCATCCGCAAGGAACTCGGCTACAGCGTGATCAAGGAGGAATTTATCAAGGAATACACGGGGGCTTTCTCGGAGGGAGAACTCAAGGAGTTGACCGCCTTCTACCAGTCGCCGCTCGGGCAGAAACTCCTCGATAAGCAGCCGCAGATTACCGACAAAGTCGGGCAGGTGGCGCAGGGCAAGATGAAAACGGTGATGCCCGGCGTGGTGGCCAAGCTGCGTGAGGTCGCCCAGAAGATTCTGCCCCCGCCGTCGACCCCCGCCGCCGCGCTGACCGCGCCGACCGGCCCCGGCGCGCCTCCGACGCTCGTCCCTCCGACCACGCCCGTGCCGCCCACGACCCCGGTGCCTCCGACCACGCCCGGGCCGTCAACCGCCGTCACGCCCCCCGTGACGACCGCACCCGTGCTCGCCATCCCCACGCCATTGCCGACCGTGCCGGGCGCGTCCTCCACGCCGTCCGCACAGTGAAGCGGTCGTGAGCAAGGGATTGCCCCAAAAGATTTGTGCCCACTGCGGCCGACCGTTCGACTGGCGCAAGAAGTGGGCGCGCTGCTGGGACGAGGTGCGCTTCTGTTCGGAGCGTTGCAAGGGCGAGGCGAAACGGGCGAGCAAAAGTTCGCCCGCTTGATCCGAGCGGGCCGTTGAGGTACCTGCCGGGCTGCCAGATTGGCTACGTCCTGGCAGTGAACGGATTAAAGGGTCCGGTCGCTGCCGATGGCTTCAACCGGGCAACGTTCCCTGGCATTCTCGGCGTCTGCCAATTCCTCCGGAGTCGTGGGTTGGCGATACACGAGGAAATTGCTGCCATCACCGGACATGCGGAACGAGCTTGGAGCTACGTTCTCACACAGGCCGCAGCAGATACATTGATCATCGACGTACCAGGCACCGGGTGAATTATTGGCGAAAGCGTGACTTGGATTTGGCATGATTGAGTCGGTTGACGGTTGGGTTGCGTGGGTTTATCGCCACGCCTTCCGCCATCATGCGCTATCTGCATTGTTGAGAAAAATTCATTGTTCGCATAAATTCATGCATTAAATGCACGAATCTCACGATGCTGCGACGTTCGATATTTACGGGTTGCACCTCTTTCGCCTGGTCGTGCAGAAGGGCAGTTTTACCAAGGCGGGACGAGCCGCCGGGCTGACCCAGAGTGCGGTGTCCAGGCAAATCCAGCGCCTGGAAGCACACCTCGGCGTTGCCTTGCTGGAACGCACCACGCGACAGGTACGCCCCACACCCGCCGGACGGGTTCTGCTGGATCAATCGACGCGGATTCTGGGCGAGGTGTCACGCTCGGTCCAGCAGTTGCGCGAGGAGTTCGCCGATGTTCCCCGGACGGTGCGGGTCGGGGTTTCGCGCTCCATCGGCCTGGGATACCTACCCGGATTTTTCGCCGCGTACCAACGGCGTTTCCCACAGGTGCAGGTGCAGGTGGTCCACCAGGGAAGCCCGGAGTTGTTGTCCGCTTTGGAAGCGCGAGAACTGGACGTGGGGCTGCTGTGCCCCCCGGCCCGGTTGCCAGCCGCGTTTGAAGTGGCACACCGCTTTGCCGATGATTTCACCTTGATCGTCCCAGTCGCACTGGCGTCCTTTGCGGGGGTCGCCGGGCCGGTCAGCCTACCGGAGTTGACGGACCGACTGCGCGCCCAGCGTTGGCTCCTGCTAAACGGGCACTCGAACACGGGCCGCGGGCTGCGCGCCTGGATGGATCAACAGGGCGTGCGCGGCCACGCTGCCATGCAGTTGGACAGCTTTGACCTGATCATCAATCTCGTCGCCCTCGGGCTGGGGGTCAGCCTCGTGCCGCACCGGGCGTTGCCACTGTATGCGGGACGCCGCAAGGTGAGGCGCGTCGCGTTGCGCCCCCGGTTCAGTCGGGAATTGGTCGTGGTTACCACCCGGGAAGCACCGGTGCGGGAGCACGTCCGGCAGTTCGTGGCGAATGTGCTGTTTTGAGAAACCGCGGGCTTGGGGAAGGCCTCGTACGGGAGGAGTTACACCGTTTCCTTGTGCTTCGCGCCCCCGGGCAGGAACACGGCGGAATCGTAGTAGGTGCGGAACTTGTGCGCCTTTTCTCCGTCGTGCTCGACCACGCTGACCCCCCGGTAGTTGAAGGGCTGGCCCGTCGCGGCGATGACGCCTTCGCTGACCCATTCCAGCACGGCGGTGTCGGCGGCGTCGGTGGTGTGGTGGAACGTCGATTGAATCTTCTCGAACGCCGCCAGGTAGTTCGCCCAGAACTTCCGGGCGCCTTCCTCGCCCTTCATGGGCTCGGTTAGCGCGAGGTTGAGCAACTCGGCGTCGGGACCGAACAACGCCACCAGCGCCGCCGGGTCGCGGGACTGCTCGATCTGCTGCAAGGTGCTCTGGAAAGTTTCGGCGAAGTTTGACATAAAAAGGAAAGGTTCCGGCAGGGAATAATGGTCCCGATGGTTGGTTTACGAATCAATTCGGCGCGCGGGCGCACGGCGGACCTTTTGGAAGGATGAAGGATGAAGGCAGAGAGGATGAAGGATAAAGGCGGACGAGTGCCACGGGGAGGATTGCTGCATCCCTTTCATTCTTCATCCTTCATCCTTCATCCTTCATCCTTTCTGCCTTGTTTGTTCCCCCGGATGGCGGAAAATAGGGGCTTCCATGCCCCCCCGC
>CAHJWO010000152.1 GCA_903642295.1 PVC group bacterium
TGGCGGCTGCGCCGCAGGGAACACCTGGCGCTCGGAGATCGCCATCCACCGAGCTTCTATTTCGCAGATGCTTAGAACGCGATGTTTCCACTTTGCCGGAAATGCCGCATTGCGATACGCGCGTCCAGAATGCCCCAGAGCGCTCCCAACGCGAGGCCGATGGCGTGCGCGACGTTGGCGATGTGCCCCAGGACGCCGGTAAAGCACGCCACGAACCAAATTAGCGCCATGATGATCGTCTGCCGGGGCATCGCAAGTCCGAATGTCGGATCGTATTTGCCGCGCAACCAGACGTAGCCGAACAGCCCATATACCACGCCGGACATCCCGCCGAAAAGCACGTTGTCGGAGGAGAAATACTGCCCCAAATTGCTGAACAGCGCGATGCTGAGCGTGAACAGGAGATAATGCCGGGAGCAGATGCGCCGCTCCAAAATGTTGCCGAGAGTCACCATGTTGAGCATGTTGAAACCCAGGTGCGCGACGCTAAAATGGAGAAAAGCCGGGGTCAGCAAACGCCAGATTTCACCGTGGCGCACCTCAATGAGTCGTTCCGGTGCGTTCGCGGGAAAGAGGCTGATCAACCACGGTGTCAGGCGCTCTATATTCGGGTCTTGGCCGCCCCAGAGCGTTCCGGCCCAGACCGACACCAACACACTGCCGATGATCAGCAGCACATTGACCGGGCTATGGCGTTGCAAGGGGATCGAGATGGTGTCGGCGGCGTCCGCTTCGGCCGGTGGCTGCCCGTCGGCGCGGGCGTTCTCTTCAAAGGAGGTCGGCATGTGCTGATAACACTGCATCGCGCCGCGCGAACGGCAAGCGGCGAGTGGCCAAAAGGCGGTTTTGCGAAGAGGGATGACAAACGCGCGAACAACGGCTAAGAACACAACGGTTTCCCGCGCCCATGATTGCCGTCACCATCCGCGACCTCAGTAAAAGCTTCGGCGATCATCTCGTCCTCGACCACATCGACCTGCGCATCGAGCCGGGCGAACTCTTCTTTCTGCTCGGGCCGAGCGGCTGCGGCAAGACGACCCTACTGCGCCACCTCGCCGGTTTTTACTATCCCGATCACGGCCAGATTCTTTTCGACGATCAGGACGTGAGCCGCGTGCCTCCTTATAAGCGCGGCACGGGCATGATGTTCCAGTCTTATGCGCTCTGGCCGCACCTGACCGTGGCGGGCAACGTCGCGTTTGGCCTGGAGGAGCGCAAAACGCCGCGGGCCGAGATTCGCAAACGGGTGGACGAGGCGCTGGCCTCGGTCGGCATGACGAGTTTTGCCGACCGCAAGATCAACCAGCTTTCCGGCGGGCAGCAGCAGCGGGTGGCGTTGGCACGGGCGTTGGTGATCCGTCCACGTTGTCTGTTGTTGGACGAGCCGCTCTCCAATCTCGATGCCAAGATGCGTTTGCAAATGCGCGGAGAAATCCGGCGCGTGTGCAAGGAGTTCGGGTTGACGGCCATCTACGTCACGCACGATCAGAAAGAGGCGCTGAGCATCGCGGACCGATTGGCGATTCTCGACAAGGGCCACCTCGTCCAGGTCGGCACCCCGCGCGATATTTACCGTCACCCGCGCACGAAGGTTGTCGCAGACTTCATCGGTGAGAGCAATTTCATCGAAGGCCGCGCATTGGAGCCCATTGAGAACAGCGAGCACTGGCGCGTGAGCACCGCGCTCGGGGAATTTACCGGCCTGAAGCCCGATGCGAACTGGGACCTGCATGTCGGCGAGCCGGTGGTGCTTTCCATCCGGCCGGAAAGCTGGAAGCTGCGCGAGGCGGCGCGCACGGACGGCGTGGCAACCGTGAACGTTCTCCGGGGCCGCATCGGCCGCAGCATCTATCTGGGTGAGGTGGCCGAGTACGACTTCCAACCGCGCGTGGAGGGCGGGGATGGCGATGCAGCCGCGCTGAAAATCTACGAGTTGAATCCGCGTTTTATGGAGGTAACGGACAACACCGAAATTACTGCCCGCGCCGCGCCTGACGACGTGGTGGTGCTGCATCCTTGAAGAAAAATCAGTAGTCAAAATTCAGAACTCAAAAGTCCGAAACGTGACGTCCAAACCTCGTTTAGTGGCCAGGCTAGTACCAGTGATTATTCTCCGACCCTCCGCTGACTTCTACAGCCCGACTTCTAATTTCTGACTTCCCGGTATGGCGCGCAATTTTTTCATCGTTCTCGCGCTCGTTGCCATCGTCGGCCTGCCTTTCCTGTTGCGGCCCAAGGACAGTCTGCTGGCCGAGGCCGACGAAACGCTCGTCATCATCACGCCGCACATCGAGGCCATTCGCTACGAATACGCGCGGGGGTTCCGCGATTGGTACAAG
Organism: PVC group bacterium; assembly: GCA_903642295.1. Lineage (GTDB taxonomy): Bacteria > Verrucomicrobiota > Verrucomicrobiia > Chthoniobacterales > SZAS-18 > CAHJWO01. Next base: position 2,340 of record CAHJWO010000152.1, read on the forward strand.
GCGCGGACCGGCAAGACGGTGCGCATCGACTGGCGCGTTCCCGGGGGGACGACGGAAATCGCGCGCTACCTGGCCGGAGGTTACCAGGCGCCGTTCGAGACCCTGTGGCGCGGTCGCAACAAAATGCATTGGAGCGACGTGGCACAAAAGTCGTTCGACGACCCGAAGATCAAGCCCGGCACCGATGCCGCCAAGGATACGGAAGCCCAGATGGCGCGGCGCGTGTTTCTTGACTCAAACGCGAGCATCGGCATCGACCTGTTCTTCGGCGGCGGCAGCTTCGATTTCATGCAGCAGGCGGGGGCGGGCCGCCTGGTGGACTGCGGTTTTGTCCGTGATCATCCCGAACTCTTCGGCGATGGACCGGAGCAGATTCCGCAAACGCTCGGCGGTGAACCTTTCTATGATAAGGAAGGGCGTTGGATCGGCAACGTGCTTTCCTCGTTTGGCATTTGCTACAATTACGACGCGCTCCGGCGTCTTGGGGTCAGGGAGCCGCCGCGCAATTGGAATGATCTCGCTGATCCGGCGTACTTCGGGCAAGTGGCCCTGGCGGACCCAAACATGTCTGGCGTGGTGACCAAGGCCTTTGAAATGATCATCCAGCAGCGGATCGACACGCGCCTGCGGAACCCGCCGCCCGGCTCGAACCAGGACGAGGCGCAGGGCGTCGCCGCCGGATGGGCGGAGGCCATGCAACTGATTCAAAAAATCGGGGCGGGAACCCGTTACTTCACGGACGCCTCCACGAAGATGCCCATCGACGTATCCGACAGCGACGCCGCGCTGGGAATGTCCATCGACTTCTACGGGCGCTTCCAGGCCGAGAGCGACCGCGACCCTCGCACGGGCAAGGAGCGGATGCATTACTTCAATCCGCCGGGTGGGACGAGCATCGGCGTCGATCCCATCGGACTGCTGCGCGGCTCTCCGCATCCGGCGTTGGCACGCGCGTTTATCGAATACGTGATGAGCGTGGATGGCCAGAAGCTGTGGTGCTTCAAAGTCGGCGCACCCGGCGGCCCGCAGAAATACGCCCTGCGGCGTTCACCTGTCCGGCGCGAACTCTACACCCCAGAGTTCGCCTCCTACCGCAGCGACCCCGACGTGCAGCCCTACGACGAAGCCAAAAGCTTTACCTATCATCCGGCCTGGACGGCCCCGCTCTTCAATCCGATCCGCTTCATCGTGCGGGTGATGTGTATCGAACCACACGAGGAAGCGCGGGATGCCTGGGCAGCCATCATTAAAGCGAACTATCCGCCGGAAGCCATGCGGGTCTTCCAGAACGTCGAGGATGTGGATTATAGCGATTCCAAGGGACGGATCGGCGATGCTTTGAAGAACCCGGACAAGCTGGTGGAAACGAGGCTGGCAGCCAAACTAACGACCCACTTCCGTGCGCAATACGAGCACGCCGGCGAACTCGCCCGCGCGGGCAAGTAAGCACCCACCAACCCGACCGCACGGAAAATTACCCGATGTCCCGCGTCCTTGCCATTCTGGTTTATGTGCTGACCGCCGCATTTTTCGCGGTGTTTTTCATCTATCCGGTCGCGCAAACTTTACGCGGCGCGTTCGTCACTGCGGACCACGGCATCTCTTTCATTTATGTGAAGGAAGTATTTCGTAATCCCGTTTACGTCGAAGGTCTGCAAAACGCGTTTCTTCTCGCCGTGTGCAGCACGTTGGCGACGTTTGTGCTCTCATTGCCGCTGGCCTGGCTGGCGGATCGTTTCGAGTTCGCGGGCAAGAAACTCCTGACCGCGCTGTTGCTCGCGCCGATGGTGCTGCCGCCGTTTGTCGGGGCCATCGGCATCCGGAAAATCTTTGGCCAGGAGGGCGCGTTCAACGCTCTGCTGCAATCGGTCGGCATCCTGGGTCCTGACCATGCCATCGACTGGCTCGGCCAGAACCGTTTCTGGGGCGTTGTCGCGCTCAACGCCCTGCACCTGTATCCAATTTTGTATCTCAACGTCGCCGCCGCCCTGGCGAACGTGGACCCTGCGATGGAGGAAGCCGCCGAAAACCTCGGCTGCACCGGTTTTCGCAAGTTCTTCAAAATTACCCTACCGCTCATCACGCCAGGCGTGTTCGCAGGCGGGACGATTGTATTCATCTGGGCGTTCACGGAACTCGGCGTCCCGCTCATCTTCGACTACACGCGCGTCACCCCGGTCCAGATTTTTTACGGCATCAAGGATATCGGCTCCAACCCGTTCCCGTATGCTCTGGTTGCCGTCATGCTCGTTGCCACGGTGCTGCTCTACGCGATCAGCCGCCTCACTTTCGGACGCAAGGCGGGCGACCTGACGATGATGGCCAAGGCAACCAGCCGGGGGGGTGCGCGGACCATCCGCCCCGCCGCCGGTGTCGCTTGCGCCGCAGCGTTTGCGGTCGTGATCTTTCTGGCCTTGCTGCCCCACTTCGGGGTGGTGCTCGTCGCTTTCTCCCGGGACTGGTACGGCACGATCCTGCCGCACAGCTTTACCTTGGACAACTTCCGCGCCGGACTGGGCCACAGCCTGACGGTTCCCTCCATCGGCAACAGCCTCAAATACGCGCTGGTTTCCACGGTCTTTGACGCCGGGCTCGGCATCTCCATTGCCTATGTCGTGGTTCGCACCCGGTTCCCCGGCCGCCAGCTCCTCGATGCGCTCGCCATGCTCCCATTGGCGGTGCCCGGCCTGGTGCTGGCGTTCGGCTATATCGCCATGACGCAGGAGGGCCGGCCGCTGGCCTTCCTGAATCCGACCCGGAACCCGGTGCCGCTGCTGATCATCGCTTACGCCGTGCGGCGTCTACCCTACATGGTGCGCAGCGCTGCCGCCGGATATCAGCAAACTAGCGTCACCCTGGAGGAAGCCGCCCAAAACCTCGGCTGCCCGCCGTGGCGTACCCTGTACCGGGTGACGCTCCCGCTCATCGCCGCCAACCTGCTCGCGGGTGGCTTGCTCACGTTCTCCTTTGCGATGCTGGAAGTGAGCGACTCGCTGCTCCTGGCCCAAAAGCAGGAATATTATCCCATCACGAAAGCGATCTACGAACTCTTCCAGCTCCTCGGTTCGGGCCGTGGCATCGCCAGTGCGCTGGGCGTCTGGGCGATGGCGTTCCTCGGAACCACGATCCTGGGTGCGAGCCTCCTTTTGGGCAAACGGATGGGTGCGTTGTTCAGGGCGTGACCGCATCCGTTCTTGACCCGAACCCGTCCCACCACCCGCCATGAAGATCTCCGTTGCGATGGCTACTTACAACGGGGGTCGTCATCTGCGCGCGCAACTGGATTCAATCCGCCGTCAAACCCTCCCGCCGACCGAGTTGATCATCTGCGACGACGGTTCGTCTGATGACACCGTCGAAATCGCCCGGCAGTTCGCCGCCGATGCTCCTTTCAAGGTCGTCGTCGATGCGCACGGCCAACGGCTGAGCTACACGAAAAACTTCCTGCGTGCGATTGGTCAATGTACGGGGGAAATCGTGGCGCTGTGCGACCAGGACGATGTGTGGGACCCGCGGAAATTGGCCACGGTGCTGCCTGAATTCACCGACGAAGCGGTCATGCTGGTCGCGCATTGGGTCCGGGTCGTGGACGAAGCGCTCAATCCCACACCGTTGGTCATGCCGCTAATGCCGCTGCGAGGACGGTATCGATTTGCGACCATTGACCCGTGGTTTTCCCCCAACGGGATGCAGATGCTTTTCCGCCGCGCGCGCATCACTCCCTGGCTGGCGGAGACAGCGCCGCTATCGGCTTACGGCTTCGGTACCGCGCCGTTCGACGAGTGGATCTTTTACCTGGGCACCCTGATGGGCACCGTCGTGTTCGTACCCGAGATTCTCGGTGTTTGGCGGCGGCACAACTCGGCGACCACCAGCAACCTGGAAAGCATTACCCATGTAAATTCTACCGCCCATCGGTGGCATCTCGCCCTTCACTCGGGTGGAGAAGCCTACGCTTACCAGGCGGAGGTCACCGACACGCGGGCGGATTTCGCCGCCCGGTCTCTTCCGTCGCCTTCCGGGACCACGGTCACGCCGGTCGACGGTGTGATCGACTTCTACCGCGCGATGTCCCGCATGTTCCGCCGCCGGGTGCATTTGCATGACCCAAAGTCGAGCCGCCTGCAGCGCCTGCTCACCTTCGCAAAAATGGCCGGACAGAACGACTACCGCAGCCGTAACCGCGGCGGCCTGGGCGCAAAAGCCGCGTTGAAAGACGTGTTCACGATCTTCTTTGGCCCGCGCACCCCGGTTGAGCCGGCGGGCGGAAACGTCGCGGCAAAGTAAATCGCGACGGTTTTCCAGCGGACGGTATCCAAGCGCTTCGTTGTAAATACCGCTTGCATCCGCCCATTTTGTGGTGTTCCTTCACCGCTCCAAACGCGAGTCTTACCGAAGAATCGCGCCGTAGGTCCCTGGATTGCCCCCCGCCGCGTGGGCAGTCGACTCGCCAGGGGTAACCCGGTGCTGAAAGTACATTAAAGAGTATGCCTATCCGCCTCGGGCGTTTTGAAATGCCCAAGACTCTCGCCAAAGACGAGAGCACCGCCACCCCCACGTATGCCCGTTTCACCGCCGAGCCTTTCGAGGCCGGTTACGGTCACACCGTGGGCAACAGCCTGCGCCGTGTGCTGCTTTCCTCGCTGGAAGGCGCGGCCATCACCGCCGTTCGCGTGGCGGGCGCGTCGCACGAATTCACCGCGCTGCCCGGCGTGGTCGAGGACATGACCGACATCATCCTCAACCTCAAGAAGATCAAGTTCAAGGCGAACGACCACGAAATTCGCAACCTGATCCTCAGCACCAATAAGGAAGGCACGCTCACCGCCGGCGATATCCAGTCCACCGCCCAGTGCGAGGTTCTCAACCCCGAACAGGTCATCTGCACGGTGGACAAGAAGCAGAAGTTCGAGGCCGAATTCGAGGTCCGCGTGGGCCGCGGCTTCGCCACCGGCGAGGAAAACAAACGCGCCGACCAGCCCATCGGCCTGATCCCGATTGACTCGATTTTCTCGCCTGTGACCAAGGTGAAATACTCGGTCGAAGCGACCCGCGTCGGCCAGCGCACGGACTACGACAAACTCGTGCTCGACGTGTACACCGACGGTCGTCTCGACCCGAACGACGCCCTCCTCCAGGCGAGCGCCATCCTACGCCACCACCTCGACGTGTTCGTCAACTACGACGAAAACGTCATCGAGTTCGACACGACGCCGGAAGGCGTCAGCCAGGAAAACGCCAAGCTCAAGAAGCTGCTCAACATGTCGGTCAACGAGATCGAACTCAGCGTCCGCGCGGCGAACTGCCTCAACAATGCGAACATCACGACGGTCGGCCAGTTGGCTCAGAAGTCGGAGGGCGAGATGTTGAAATATCGCAACTTCGGCAAGAAGTCGCTCAACGAGATCAAGGATAAGCTCCAGCAACTCGGCCTCGGTCTGGGCATGAAGTTTGACAGCGGCATGGTCGATCTGCCCGCGCTCGGTTTCGACGGCGCGGATAACTCTGCTGCCCTCGTCGATTTCAACGCCTAGGAAACAACGCGGCGGTCAAAATCGCAGGTTCCTCCGCGACTTCCGATTTCCGCGCTCCGACTTCCGACTTAAAAACGACTTGCCTGATCCCGGCGGCGGGGCTAGATACATGGCCCCTCCGCCGGGACAAGCTTTTCAACGTTCACGTCCATGAGACATCAAAAGAAAACCGTCAAGCTGGGCCGTACCGCCGAGCATCGCAAGGCGCTCCTGGCTAACCAGGTTTGCAGCCTCATTGAGCACAGCCGCATCAAGACGACCCTGGCCAAGGCCAAGGCTGTGCGTCCTTTTGCCGAGAAGATGCTGACGCTGGGCAAGGGTGGCACCTTGCATGACCGCCGCAACGCCATCTCCTATTTGCACCAGCCGAAGATGGTCAAGAAGCTGTTCGAGGAAATCGCGCCCCGCAGTGCGAACCGCAACGGTGGTTATACCCGGATCATCAAGCTCGGCCCGCGCATGAGCGACAGCGCGAAGATGGCCTACATTGAATGGGTGGACGCCGCCCCGGTGGCGGACGATCTCGCGCCCAAGACCGTGACGGCCCCCGCCGCCAAGGAAGCAAAGCCCGCCGCTGACAAGTCCGCTAAAGCCGACAAAGGTGCTGCGGAGACCGGCGATGAAACCGCCAGGAAGAAGCGCACGACCGGCAGCCGCCGGAACGCCGCCATTGCCAAACGCGCTCAGGAAAAGTCCAACAAGGCCAATGCTTCCGCCCAAGCCAAGCCGAAGCTCGGTGGCAATCGCATGAAGACTCGCAGCGGCAGCCGGGGCAAGTAATTACCCCGTCAAGCGCTCACCATATTTAGGGACGATCCGCGAGGATCGTCCCTTTTTGTTTCCCGCAACATGTTTGCCCTTCCAACCTGTCATCCTGAGCGAGTGTAACGAGCCGAAGGGCCTACCGCCTTCGAGGCTCCCAAGAATTGACCCGACAGAAGAGAAGACGACCGCGGGGTCAACCCATCAATGGACAGGCAACGAAAGGACTGGAGCGTTGCTCGCTCGAATCCTTCACCGTAAGCCCCGGCACATCTCCGGCACCAGCGTCGGTCCCCCGTACACGAACCCCGTATATAGCTGCACCAGCGCGGCGCCCGCATCCAGCTTCTCCTGTGCCGATGCCGCGTCGCTCACGCCGCCGACCGCCACGATGGGCAGCTTCGTCCGCGCGGCCAGGAACCGCACGATCTCCGTCGAACGCGCCCGCAACGGCTCGCCGCTCAAGCCGCCCGTCTCGTGCGGCGCCGTCGGTGGCAGCGAACCGTGATCAATCGTGGTGTTTGTCGCCACGATTCCGGCTAATCCGTGTTGTTCACACAGTTCCAGGACCTCCTCGATCTGCGGAAAAGTTAAATCCGGCGCGATTTTTACCAGCATCGGACGCCGCACCGGTAACGTCCGGTTTTTCTGCTGCACCGCCCTTAGCAGCGCATCCAGCTCATCCCGCCCCTGCAACGTCCGCAAGCCGGGCGTGTTCGGCGAACTGACGTTGAGCACGAAATAATCGCCAAACGCGTGCAACTTCCCCAGCGAAGCGACGTAATCCTCGGTGGCACGTTCCAACGGTGTCACCTTCGACTTGCCCAGGTTGATCCCCACCGGCACCCCCGGCCACCTTCCGCTGGCCTTTAGCCGTTGGAACCGCTCCGCCATCGCGTCCGCCCCGGCGTTGTTGAATCCCAACCGGTTGATCAACGCCCGTCGCTCCGGCACGCGGAACAGGCGGGGCAGGGGATTCCCCGGCTGCGCGTGCGCCGTCACCGTCCCGACCTCGATGAACCCGAATCCGAGCGCTTCCCACGCCGCTAGTGCCACGCCGTTCTTGTCGAATCCGGCGGCCAGTCCGACCGGGTTGGGAAACCGGAGTCCGAACACCGTCCGCGCCAGCTTGCCATCCTCGTCACGTGACGCTCCGGCGAGCCACCGCAACAACGGCAGCGGAACTTGCCACCGCGACGCCGCGCTCAAAACCCCCATTGCCAGATGATGCACCTCCTCGGCGTCCATCGTGAACAACATGGGCCGCAGTACGCTCCGGTAAAACGGCGAGAAAAGGAGAGAGGTCGTGTTCACTTGCCGATGCAAAAAGTCGAAAAAATCCGGCCCAAAATCTCTTCGGCATCCACCCCGCCAACCACCTCGCCCACCGCGTCGAGCGCCGCGCGCAGATCCACGGCGACGAACTCCGGCGACACCGCCGCCGCCAGCGCCCGCCGGGCGGCGTCCAGCGCGACCCGCGCCCGTTGCAGGCAATCCTGATGCCGGGCATTGATGGCAACCATCGAGTCATTCCAGACCGCCTGCCCCCCCGTGACGCGCCGATAAATCGCGTCCTCCAACTCACTCAATCCGGCGCCCGTGCGGCAGGAAATCCGCACTGCCGACCCGTTGGCCGCTGCTTCCCAACCGGGATGCACGCCCAAATCCGCCTTGTTCAGGACCAGCAGAGCCAGCGCGGCAGCCACTTCGGGTTCCGGGTCTGGCGTCCCCTCCACCGGCGGCGGCAGGCTCGCGTCAACCAGGTGCAGCGCGAGTTCGGCCCGCGCGAGCGAGCGCCGCGTGTGCGCCATCCCGGCGTTTTCCAGCGCATCG
>CAHJWO010000153.1 GCA_903642295.1 PVC group bacterium
CTAGGATGCTTGTCAGCGGGTCTCAGTTTCCTTGACGACGTACCAGCGCCTCCTCAACGTGCCGTTCCATGGCGGCGGCGGCGTGTTTCCAGCGTTTTTTGGCCAGCGCGCGGCGGCCCCGTTCGATCTGTTCCCGGTCCGGGTGCTCCAATGCCCGGCGGCATCCGGCGATGAATTCCCCGGGCGATCCTGCCACGGTGATCAACTCGCCAAAACGCGCGCGCGCCTCCGGTAAATCGGTGCAGACCACCGGACGGCCGCTCATCACGTACTCGCCCAGTTTCACGGGGGAATGTCGGCGCGTCCGGTCGTTGATGGCATAAGGCGCGATGGCCACGTTGAAACCGAACGCATAATCCGGCATCTCGCCGTAGGGACGCCAGCCGATCCAGAAGAGGTTGTCGCGCCGGGGCAGGCTCTCGGGGCTGACGCCGCAGACCGGGCCGACCATCACAATGCTCCAGTTCGGGTCCGCCTCGGCCAAGGCGAGAATCAGCCCGTAATCCAACCGTTCGTCAATCGCGCCGAAGTAGCCCAGCACCGGACGCGGCACAAAGTTGATGTCGTTGGGCACGGCGACGCGCTGGCCGCCAGTGCGGGCAAAGTGCCGCACTTCCACGCCGTCGGGCACGAGCACGCTGTCCGGGCGCCGCGCCAGGGCGAGGCGTTGCGTCTCGCCGTCGGCGGTGAACACCGCGTCCGCCGAGGCGAGCAAACCGTCGTCCAAGGGTTGGTCCGCCGCCTCGTACACGATCCCGCGCACAGGGAACTGCCCGGCATAGACCGGTGCGGCCGCCACGTCGCAGAACCACTGGACGGGGTCCCGGAACTGCTCCACGCGCGGCGATTGCGCGAGCAGTTCGGCGAGCAGGCGGCGACATTCCTTGCCGGTCGATTTTTGATCTTTTTCCAATGCGGCCGGCAGGTGGATGCCCACGGTGCAAACGTGCGGAAACAGAGGATGAAAGCTCAGCCCGGCGCGGGAATATTCCTCACTCTCGCTAAAACGCGGCGGATCGACGTACAAGACCCGGTGCCGCCGGGAAAGTTCCCCCAAGAGATGCTGCGAGCGCGCCCACAGGCTGTCCCAATGCGTCCGGGCGTGAACAATGATCGGCCAGCCAAGCCTGGCGGGTCCGGCGACCCGCGCCGCGGCGCGTTGCTCGCGGTGCGCTCGCTGGGCCTCGGTCTCGATGAGTGGACCGGCGGCGGCGTTGCCGCCCTGGATGAGCGCCCGGTAAGCGTCGCGCAATCCCGTGGGGATGCGTTCCAGGGTCCCGTTGGGACGACGCTCCAGACGGTAGATGCCGACCGGGTGAATGTGGCCGGTCTGGTGGAGCATCGCGCCATCCCAATCCAGGTGGTCGATGGCGGGCCACCACGTGTAGCCGATCACCGGGAAACCCTCCGCCCGCAGCCGCCGCACGTCGCCGACGCTCTTTTCCAGCCAGGCGATCTTGTCCCCGTCGCGGCCGCCCGCGCTGGTCTCGGTGATCATCAACGGGATGTGGTACTTCTCCCAATAACCCTGTGCGGCGCGGTACAGCCCGAGCGGGGGGCGAAGCGAGCGCTGCCGGTAATATCCCTCCGGCGTGGTGTAAAGCTCGACCTCCGTGTGTTCGTAGTAGTCCAGACCGACGATGTCGATGGCCTGGGCGTTGCGCTGGAACCATTGCAGGTCGAAATTCGAGAACCCGTGCTTCTGGAGCCAGCCGAACAGGGGGTGGCGGCTGTCCACGCGGCCCAGGACCAGATCGGTGACGATGTGGCGGCGGTGCATCCGGCGTTCCACGTCAATGCGCAAGGATTCCTTGAGAAACGAGCTGGTGGTCTCGTCGGAGTCCTCGTAGGTCACGGCCACTTCCAGGGAGTCGCAAACGAGGATTTCCACGCCGGGCATCCGTTCGCGCAGGGCGCGCACCGCCCGGCACAACCCCTGGGCCACGCGGTTGAGCACCGTCGTGTAGTTGTTCAGACCGTGCCCGTAGGGGGGCCAGAGGCCCACGTCTCCGCAAAAGAGCGCGGTGATCAGGGGCTCGTTGATCGGGCACATGCAGCGCACCCGTCCGGCGTACCGCTCGCCGAATGCCCGGGCAAACCGCTCCAGTGCGAAGGGGAAATCGGCGTCGGCGAAGGCGTCGGGCAGCCAGGTCGGGGTGCCGAAATGCACGAGGTCCAGCAGTAAGTTGATGCCCAGCTTCTCGAAGTGCTCCAACCGCACGTCGAACCATTGCCAGTCGAATTGGCCCGGTTGCTTTTCGATTTCGTGCCAAGGCAAGGCATAGCGCAACCAGCGGCAGCCGAGGTCATTGCGCATCAACTCAAGGTCGTCGCGCCAGAAGCGGTCGTGCTGGGTCCAACGGTACTGGTCAATGCTCAGGTGCGGGATGAACGAGCACTCGATGCCGGTGGCCCAGCGGAAATCAGAATCAATCATGACAGGAAAGGGAATGGCAGCCGGTTGGCCAAGGCCAATACGGTGCGGTCGGACGATTTGGACGCTGGGACGGCGTGAGCCTTCAATCGGGGTTTCCAACTAAGCACAATTTCGCTGGCGCAAAAGCGCCGGTCGGAGGAAACATCCCGGCCAACTCACCAAGCTTGAAGAGATTTTGAATAGCGAGGGCGGCTCACCGCGTCTGCTCCCTTTGACAACGTCCATCCATGCAAGCCTCCGCCGCCATCGACTCCGCCGAACACCTTTCAGCCGCTGCCACCGCCGCCGTTCGCCCCGGCGTCCTGGCCCCGCCCGCCGTCATCACGCAGCCCGGGGGGCAAACGCCGCCCGCCGCCGCGAAGCCCGACGCCAGCCTCTGGAAACTCGTCAGCCCCTACGTGTGGGAACAGCGTTGGCCTTTGCTGATATGCATCCTGCTCAATGCTCTGCCGGGCATCGCCATCGCGTTCCAGACGTTCGCACCGGCGTATCTGATGGACCATATCCTCACCGCGAAAAACATCACGCGGACCCAGCAGTTCGAACGGATGGGCGTGATGCTGGTGGTTTATTTGTTCCTCGCCATCGTGATGCGAATGTGGGCGTGGTACGGGAGTTACAAGATCTTCACCCGGGTCCGGGAGCACATCGTCCTGGAGTTGCGTTCCAAATTTTTTCGCCACATCAACGGCTTGTGCCTGCGTTTCCACGGCAAGCATTCCAGTGGCGAGTTGTTCACCTACGTCATGGGCTCGCCGCTCGGCGAGATCAGCGGGTTTTATCACAACCTGATGATGAACGTGCCCAACTCGACCTGCATGTTCCTGGTCTCTCTGGTCATGCTCGGCGCGTGGGACTGGGGGATGACGCTGATCCTGCTCGTCTCCGTCGTGTTGACGGTGCTTAGCACGAACAGCGGCCACAGCAAGCTGCGCGCGCTGATGGAGGATTTCCAGGACACGGAGAGCAAGGTGATCGGGCGCGTGGCCGACATCTTCCGGGGCAACCGCGACGTGAAGATGTACGCCATCGAAGAAAAGATGGGCGACACTTTTTACCAGACGGCCAACGTGCTGCGCCAGAAGGTGTACGACCGCGACCTCAAGACCCACCAGGTCAACATGCGACAGGAAGCGGTGGGAATTGCCTGCTTCATTCTGGTGGTCGTGGTGGCTTCGGGCCGTTTCATGAACGGTCACCTGACTTTCGGCCAGTATTTCACGTACCTGGGCGCTTTCGGCGCGTTGCAGGGACCGGTGCAGCTCATGTTTCAACTGGGCATCATGCGGGGCAAAGCGCAGGCCAGCGCCAACCGGCTCAACGACATGCTGACCGCCGACAGCACCACGCCCGAGCCGCGCCGACCGGTCGAGGCCCCCAAGCGGGCCGCGCTGGTCCTCCACGACATGACCTTCGGCTACACGCGGGACGAACCCGTGCTGCGGGACATCAACCTGACCATCCCCTACGGCCAGAGCGTGGCGCTGGTCGGCCCCAGCGGCAGCGGCAAAAGCACCTTGGCCAAGATGCTCCTGCGCCTCTACGATCCCGACGAGGGCAGCATTTGCATCGACCGGACAGACATGCGCGACTGCCGCACGACGGACGTGCGCCAACGGTTCGGCGTGGTTCCGCAGGACCCGTACTTCTTTTCCACCACCATCCGCGAAAACCTGTTGGTGGTGAAACCCAACGCCACCGAGGCGCAGATGCGTGAGGCGTGCCTGACGGCCAATATCTGGGGCTTCATCGAGCAGCTTTCCAAAGGGTTGGATACACCTATCGGCGAGGGCGGCGCGCGCCTGAGCGGCGGTCAGCGCCAGCGTCTGGCCATCGCGCGCTCCCTGCTGCACGATCCGGCTTACTTCGTTTTCGACGAGGCGACCAGCGCGTTGGATACGGTCAGCGAGCGCATGGTCCAGGAGGCGTTTTCGCGCATCCTGCCGGGCAAGACGGCGGTGTTCATCGCACACCGGCTTTCCACCGTGAAAGATTGTGATCGGATCATCGTCATGGACAACGGCCGTATCATTCAGGACGGCACGTTCGAGGGATTACGCAACGAGCCGGGATTGTTCCAGCGCATGGTCGAGAGCGACGATTTTTGACTGCTTTAGTGGAAGCGAGCCTAGCTATTGGATGAAACGGTTTAATCGGGGCCGTTCCGCCTGCTAGACACAAAGATGCTCTCGCCGTAGTATCTGCGTTGTGAAATCACGTATCCGCGATTTATTACGCGACGCGCCGTTTCGGCCTTTTATTATCTGCATGGCCGACGGTCGTGAATACCGAATTGAGCATCCAGATTTTGTGCTTGCTGCCGCCAGCGACGTTCCGCAGATCACGATTGAAGAGCCTGATGGCCGACAGCATTATCTCTCCGCACTTCTCGTCACCAGCATTGAGCACACTCCTGTTGAAGTTGCCCGAACCGCGTAATCCGCTCAGCTTTTGTGCGTGTATGTCGAAGTCTTGACCCGCGCACTTCGACTTTCATGGACACGCCGCCGGGATTTTACGAAGTGATCATCGTGGGCGGTGGACCAGCGGGGCTCAGCGCCGCGCTGGTGCTTGCGCGGTGCTGCCGCAAGGTGCTCGTGGTTGATGCGGGTCGCCCCCGTAATTACGCTTCACACAGCGTGGGGGGATTTCTCTCGCGGGATCGCATTCACCCGAAGGAATTACTGCGGATCGCCCGCGAGGAATTGCATGCCTACCCGTGTGTGGAGCAACGTCACGCAGAGGTAAAGGAAATCGCGCGGATCGCCGAGCGGTTCCACGTCATGGTGGCTGGGGAAGCCCAGCCGCTGCAATGCCGCCGGTTGCTCCTGGCGACGGGGGTGGTGGACGAACTGCCCTCCATCGAAGGGATTGAGGCGCTTTACGGGAACAGTGTGTTTCATTGCCCAATCTGCAACGGCTGGGACGTGCGCGACCAACCGCTCGCCGTTTACGGCACGGACGAGGACGGCGCGGAACTGGCCAGCGAAATGCTCGCCTGGAGCGACGACGTGGTGCTTTGCACGCAAGGCTCCCGGGATGTACCGGACGAGTGGCGCGACCGGTTGCGGGAGCGCGGCGTGCGCGTGATCGACCGGAAGATTACCCGGCTGATGGGCAACGGCGGGCAGTTGGAATGCCTGTATTTCGAGACCGGCGAACCGCTGGCGCGGCGGGCGCTGTTTTTTTCCTCTCCGCAACACCAGCAGTCCGGCTTACCCGCCTCGTTGGGCTGTCAGTTTTCGGAGGAAGGAATGGTGCGCAAAAAGGGGGCCTGTGAGGCGACAAATATCCCGGGGCTTTACGTCGCGGGAAATGCCTCGGCCTGCGGCGGTACGCAGTTGGCCATCGTGGCGGCGGCGGAAGGCGCGGATGCCGCGCACTTTATCCATTGCAGCCTCGCGGCGGAGGACTTCCGGCGTGGCCGGGTAAAAGGCAAGGGATTCGCTCCGAAACACCCTTGATGGTCCAACGTTCGTTGTGACCCACCCGGCGCGGAATCTAAAATGCGACAAATGGGACGGCTGGGGCAGCTGTCCCTACCTTGTGAACGGAGAGGCATCGTACTGCCGCAGCAGGTCCGCCGGGTCCCGGTAGATTTCGAAAGCCCCGGCACGGCGCAGGTCTGCCTCCGGGAAACCGCCGCAGAGCATCCCGACCGTTTTGATCCCGATCTTGCCCGCCGCCTCGGCGTCGTAGGGCGTGTCGCCGATGGCCAGCGTCGCTTCCACGGGGAGCTTCCCCAAATTCTTGACGGCGGCCTGAAAGATGTCCGGGTGCGGCTTGGAATTTTTGGCGTCGTCGCTGGACGCGTCCGCCTCGATGAGGTCGGCGATCTCCAGCAACTCGGCGTAATGCTCCAGTTCGTCCTGTTTGGCGCTGCTGGCCAAGGCGAGTTTCAGGCCGCCCTGCTTCATGCGCTCGAACAATGCGCGGACGCCAGGGAAGGGTTTTACTTTGGGCATGAACTCTCTTTTGAAGAGGACGCCGCGCGCTTTTTCGATCTCCTCGCCATATTTCTCCACTTCGACCTCGGAGAGGAACACGGGCATGAGTTGGTCGCCCCCCTTGCCGATCTGGCTCCGAACGTCCTGAAAAGGAACATCTTTGCCGTATTTAACGAGAATCTGGCGCCAGGCCTCGGCGTGCAGATCGACGGAGTCCAGAAGGGTGCCGTCGATGTCGAAAATGGCCGCTTGGTATTGCATGGTTCCCTGTCGGCGGGAGCCGGATAGTTTACAACAAAGAAAGGATGCCCCGGTAACAATCCGGTAACGCCCCTCTGGTTAGATGATGGCTCATCCCCATGAACATTCCTCCCTCCGATCAGAGCCCACCCCCTGAACAGACTTCTATCGCCGAGCCCGCTGCCCCGGCAAAACGCAGTTGGCTACCGCATGATTATTGGCCGTGGGTGTTTGCGGCGTTTTTATGTCTGGTTCTCGCTGGCGTGTCCATGCCCTGTTTTGGCTGCATTCAAAGCATGGGTTCACAAACCAAGGCGTTGGCGCAGGCGAAGGGGGTCGGCTTGGCCCTCAAGCTCTTTGCGGGTGATAATAACGGGAATTACCCCCGGCAGGGAATTCCGATGGAAATGAAAGACGGGCCGACCAGCGCCAATCAGGCTTTTGCCGTGTTATTCCCAACTTACATCCAGGCGGAGACCATCTTCGGGAACAAGCTTTCAGCTTACCAGACCGGAAAGGGCCCGGACAACGTGATAGACAATCCCTACGTTTGGGAACCCGTGGAGACCCTGCGTCCGGGCGAAAACGTTTACGGCTACGTGATGGGTTTGAAGGACGACTCCCGCCCGGATGCTCCGCTCGTGGTGGAAGGCACCGATGGCACGGGCCATTACAATCGGAGCGAGCACACGCGGGGCGGCCTATGGAAGGGTGAGAAAGCGGTGGTCATCCACCTGGACAACAGCGGGGTTTTAGAAAATTTGGCGGGACGGGACGACAGACGCTACATCCCGCGCGCAGAGGATCGTTCCAAGAATCTGCTGGATCTTCGCAACTGGGGCCAAGACGTGCACCTCCTCGATCCGGCGGTGGCGGGTCCGTAGCGAGTAATGACTTGTCGCCGCCATCCGGTCGGCTCGGGGTGAAAGACGGGTCCCTCGCACCGGGGTGGAAAAGCGGCGGCGGGTGCGTCGGGTGGCCATGCCGCCCGTCCGGGTGGACGGGAATTCCGGTATGGCACCCGGCGCAAAGGTTGCGAACGTGGTTGGCCTGCGGCTTATTGACCGGACGGAGTTACCCCAGATGCGCGCGAGCGGTCCCTACGAGGTCAGGCCCCGGCAGCTCCGTGCCCTGGTGGTGCTGCTTGCCTTGCTACCGCTGTTGCCGATGGCCTTCGTGGTGCGCTTCGTCATCGATGACGTGGCCAACGAGCCGTTGGAGGCCCGGGAACGCGCCCGCCCCGCCTATCAGCGGTTCCTGGACGCCACCAGCATTGCGCTGGCAGCGAATGCCACCAAGAACCTTGCGCTCGATCCCGACGCCGGCCCGGACGACCCCTGGCGGATCGTCCGGGAACGTCCGGGGGCGGTGGACACAGTGCTGATGGCGTCGTCGGAGGGGCGACTGGGGCCCCCGGAAGCCAGTAGTGACAACGGACGCGCCACGCAGGTGGCGGAAGGCCTGGCCAAAACTGTGGTCACCGTTGGAGTGCATTACGTCGCACTACCGTCGAGCGGGGCAGTGCGCTGGCGGTTCCTGGCGGAGACGCCGGAACCGATCTTCAGCCTGCATCCGGGCGGAGCGTCGCCGCGCAGTGCCGGGGGCGAGCCATCCGTGCTCTTCATCAAGACGCGACAGCATTTGCTGGAACAGGTCGCGGGGTATTACCAGAAGGAACTGAATCCACAGACGGCCCTGCGGCTGGTCGATGAAAGCGGGGAGGAGTTGCCGCTGGTCGGGCCCGCCGACGCCGCAAGCACGGGGGAATCGTTGGGCGAAACCCAGTTGCGCCCGCCGTTGCCAGCCTGGCGGGTGCGGCTTTTCAGCACGGACGCCACGCTGGTCACGGGGCTGGCCCGCGAGCAAATCGCGTTTTACTGGTGGTCGGTGGCCGGGATGATCGCCGCCACGGCGGGCATCGCGGCGGTCGCGGGCTGGACATTGACGCGGCGGCTTTCCCTGCACGAACTAGGCAACGATGCGCTGGCGGTCGTCTCGCACGAAATGAAAACGCCGTTGGCGTCCATACGGTTGTTAATCGAGACCTTGCTGGAACGTCGCTATCCGGGCGGCGCGGAGGCGGTGGACGAGTATCTGCGACTGATCGCCGGGGAGAACGCCCGCCTGACCCGGCTGGTGGAGGATTACCAGACCCTTTCCCGGTTGGAAAGTCCGCGTGGGGGGCACCCCCGGCTAAGGCTGGAACCCGTGCGCGCCGAAGAAATCGTCGAGACCGCGAGCGCGCGGCTGGCCGGACGGCTGGAGTCGGAGGGTTGCGATTTCCAGATGGAAGGTGACCTCGAAGCACCACCGTTCCCCGGAGACCGGGAAGCGCTGACCGCCGTGTTGGTCAACCTGCTGGACAATGCGTTAAAGTATTCGGGGGAGGAGAAACGTATCGTCCTGCGCACGCGGGACGCAGCCGACCGCGTAACGTTCGAGGTGTTGGATAACGGCATCGGAATTGCGCTGGAGGAACAGGGGAGGATTTTCGAGCGGTTCTATCAGTCCGACAACCGGCTGTCCCGAATCCATGAGGGCTGCGGGCTCGGGTTGAGCATCGTGCGCAATGCCATCAAGGCGCATGGGGGATCGGTGTCCGTGCAAAGCGCGTTGGGAAAAGGGAGCACATTCACGGTCTGCGTGCCGAGGAAACCGAGGATGAAAGATGACGAATGACGATGGAGCTCGAAGCGATTGTAGTACGTTATCCTGAACTCGGGCTGGCTTAATTTCCGGTGATGTTCGATTTTGATTTATCGTCCCCCCTTTATTAGTTCCTCATGGAAACCGTGCTTATCATCGAAGACGACGCGGCGCTTTTGCGCGGATTGAAGGATAATTTTTCCTTTCAAGGATACCACGTGCTGACCGCTGCGGATGGAGAAGCGGGGCTGAATCTCGCAATCGAAGGGAGGCCGGACCTGATCGTGCTCGATTTGATGCTGCCCAAGATGAACGGATACGAGATTTGCCGGCGGCTGCGGCGGGAAAAACTGGAGGTGCCAGTGCTGATGCTCACCGCCAAGACCGAGGAATCGGACGTGGTGTTGGGACTGGAATTAGGGGCGGATGATTACGTCAAGAAACCGTTCAGCGTGCGGGAGGTGATGGCGCGAGCCGAGGCGCTGTTGCGAAGGAGACGACAGGGTGAGCCGGAGCGGTGGACATTCGGTGATTACGTGCTGGATACCCGAGCGAGAAATCTAACCCAGAAAGGGCAGGAGATTGAGATTTCTCCAAAGGAGTTTGCCTTGTTGCATTTTTTCTTGCAGAGGACGGGGGATGCGTTGAGCCGGGAGGAGATTTTGAACCGGGTGTGGGGTTACGATGTCACCGTTACCCCGAGAAGTATCGACCGATTTGTGGCAACTTTGCGGCGAAAGATCGAACGTGATCCGAGAGAGCCGGAGTTTATCCTGACGGCCCGGGAGTTTGGATACAAATTCCAGGCGAGTGGCGAAAAATGAAAGCATTCCTCTAATGGCAACCGGAGCGGTCGCCGCAATCCAGGCGATTGGTTGAGCGTGCCGGAAAGTCGGGTAGGGCATGCGGAAGACGCTGCCTACCTCCAGAAAAGCCACTGACAGCCGGGAACAGTCGTTCCTACCTTGTGACGCGATGATAGAGGGATTCGTATTGCGGAACGATGGTGTCAGCGGAGAAGAGTCGGCGTGCGCGGCGCTGAGCCGCCTGGCCCATTGCCCTGCGTCGGGTAGGATCGGTCAAAAGAGTGGAGGTTGCGCGGGCGAAGGCGGCGGGGTCGCCAAAGGGAACGAGGAGGC
>CAHJWO010000154.1 GCA_903642295.1 PVC group bacterium
AACTGCCGATCCGGAAAACCCACGCGTCTTTTCTTACGCCCCTGCCGGGGCTTCGGGCGAATGGCGCTTTCCCCGGGGCTTTACGCCCCGGGCTAAACTCTGCCGCCCCTGCCGGGGCTGGGAACCGGGTTTTTCGGATCGGCAGTAAGGTAGGGAGGGCTCTCCGAGCCCTGCCCTGACTCTGGTGTTGGCGGTGGACTCCTGGCCAGCGACCGTCCTCCAGAGAAGGAAGGGAAGGGCTCGGAGAGCCCTCCCTACCTTGCTGCGCCCCGCCAGGGTCCGCTTACAGGTAAGGTGCCGAACCGGCTTCGACGCCCGATGCCAATGCTTCCAGATAGGCGGTGATTTTAGCCACGTCCGGGTTGGCCTGTATCGACGGATAGAAACTCGCGTACAGACTGCTCAGACTGCCCGCAAGAATTTCGTAGGGCAGCGGCACGTCGTTCCCGCCGAACTGATGGATGGTCGCACGGAACTGCGCGACGGTCGGGGGCGTGCCGGCGGTCATGGACCGGATCGCCGCCGAGGCCGCCTCGCAATCGGCCGCGACCATCTTGCGCTCCGCCGAATTTTTGATATTAAAGCCCAAGGCGCTGCTCGTGGCCAGCGAGGCCGCCGCCTGCACCGCGAAGGGGGAAACGAGGACGTTGGCGACCCCGCCCCCTCCACCGGGCGACGTGGTATTGCAGGCCACGGGGCCGAGGGCGGTCAGACCGATGAGGGCGAGGAGCAAGGGAATGGTTTTCATGGTTCCAATGGGTAATGGGCTGGCCGATGACGTTTTGCACGGGCCGTTCCCCTGCTTGTAGCGGGACACGAGAAATGCGGCAACGGATTTTGTTTCTGCGTGGTGGCCAGCGGATCTTGAACTTCCCGCCGGACTGAGGAAAGCTGCTTGCACCACGGGCCGTTTCTGCCTTGATCCACGATCCGCCAGCCCTCGTCGTCCGCCACCGGCACCAGGTTTCGCACTGGCTGACGCGGTTCCTGTTGCTGCGCCTGCTCGGCGTGGTGTACGCCGTGGCTTTCCTGGTGGCCGTCAACCAACTCCTGCCTCTGGTGGGCTCAAACGGACTGCTGCCCGCCGGGTTGTTCCTGGATCGGGTCGGGGCGCAACTCGGTTCGCCGTTCGCGGGGTTCCTGCGCCTGCCGTCGCTGTTCTGGCTGGACCATTCGGACACCGCCCTGCTCGCGGTGTCCTGGGTCGGCCTGCTGCTGAGCGGCGTGGTCGTCGCCGGTTACGCCAATTCGCTGCTGCTGGCCGCGCTCTGGGCGTTGTACATGTCCATCGTCCACGTCGGGCAGGACTGGTACGGTTACGGGTGGGAAATCCAGATTCTCGAAACCGGCTTTCTGGCGATCTTCCTTTGTCCCCTGCTCGATGCGCGGCCCTTTCCGGCCCGGGCACCGCCGCGCGTCATCATCTGGCTCTTCGTCTGGCTGATCTTTCGCATCCACCTCGGCGCGGGCCTCATCAAGCTGCGCGGCGACGCGGGTTGGCGCGACCTGTCGATTCTCGCCTATCACTTCGAGACCCAGCCCATCCCCAACCCGCTGAGCCGCTGGTTCCATTTCCTGCCCGCGCACACGCTGCAATCCGGCGTGCTCTGGAACCACTTCGCCGAGGTGGGCGCGCCGTTGCTCCTGCTGTGGCCGCACCGGCGGGTGCGCACGGTGGGCGGCATGATCATCATCCTCTTCCAGTTCAGCATCATCCTGAGCGGCAACCTGTCGTTTCTCAACTGGCTGACGATCATTCCGGCCCTGGCGTGCATCGACGATCTCGCCTGGAAACGCCTCCTGCCCGCCGCGCTGGTGCGCCGGGCCGAGCGCGCGGCGGACGAGGCCGTGCCCCACCGCCCGCAGCAGGTCACCACCTGGGTGGTCGCCGCGCTGATCGCCGTGCTGAGCGTCCGGCCCGCGCTCAATCTGATCTCCCCCGGGCAGATCATGAACACCTCCTTCGATCCGCTGGAACTGGTGAACACCTACGGCGCGTTTGGCTCGGTGGGCAAGCAGCGTTACAACGTCGTCTTCGAGGGCACGGACGCCGCCGACCCGACCGCCGCCGAGGCGGTCTGGCAGGAATACCCATACAAGGGTTTGCCGACGGACCCGTTGCGCCGTCCGCCGCAGATTGCGCCCTACCAGTTGCACCTCGACTGGCAGATGTGGTTTGCGGCTATGAGCGACGCCCGGGAATACCCCTGGACCCTGCACCTCGTCTGCAAGCTCTTGCACAACGACGCGGGCGCGTTGAGCCTTCTCGCGGGCAATCCGTTCCCCGACCGTCCGCCGCGCTCCGTGCGCGCCGTGCTCTATGAATACAAGTTTGTCCCTTACGGCGACCCGCAGGGGCGTTGGTGGACGCGCACGAAGTTAGGGCTCTGGCTGCCGCCGCTCGCGGCGGACGACGCGGGACTGGCGGCTTTTCTGGAGCAACAAGGCTGGCAGTGAACCGCGGGAGAAAGGAACTTGCCACGGCGCGCCTCGATCCGAGAACCGCCTGGTTCTTACTGCCCCCGGATGGTCTTGATTGCCGCCGCCGCGTCCCCCGCGCGGAACACCGAAGTCCCCGCCACAAAAACGTTGGCCCCGGCTTCCCGCGCGACCCGGGCGGTGTCAGCTTTGATCCCGCCGTCCACCTCGATGTGGAAAGTCCATCCGTTCTCCTGCCGCAGCCGTGCAGCCTCGGAAACCTTGTCCATCGTGGAAGCAATAAACTCCTGTCCGCCAAACCCCGGATTCACGGTCATCACGAGTAATAGATCGATGTTCGGCAGATACTCGCGGGCACCCGCGAGAGACGTGCCGGGGTTGATCGCCAACCCGGCCAGACAGCCCGCTTCCCGGATGGCGCGCAGGGTCGCCGCCACGTCGTGCTTGGCCTCCAGATGGACGTGGATCGAGTGGGCACCAGCGTCGATGAACCGCTTCAAATAATGATCCGGGCGCGAGATCATCAGATGAACGTCCAACGTCAGCCCGACCGATTTCTTCATCGCCGCGACCACCGCCGGACCAAAGGAAATGTTGTCCACGAAATGCCCGTCCATCACGTCGAGATGGAGCCAATCGGCCCCGGCGGCTTCCACGCGCCGGGCTTCCTCACCGAGTTGGGAGAAGTCGCCCGCCAGCAGGGAAGGGGCGACGATGGGTTGGGTGAAATCGGTGGTCATGGGAAGGCGGAAGGCAGAAGGCAGAAGGCAGAAGGATGAAGGCAGAAGGCAGAAGGATGAAGGCAGAAGGATGAAGGATGAAGGCAGAAGGCAGAAGGCAGAAGGCAGAAGGCAGAAGGCAGAAGGCAGAAGGCAGAAGGCAGAAGGATGAAGGCAGAAGGATGAAGGCAGAAGGATGAAGGCAGAAGGATGAAGGATGAAGGATGAAGGCAGAAGGCAGAAGGCAGAAGGATGAAGGATGAAGGATGAAGGCAGAAGGATGAAGGCAGAAGGATGAAGGCAGAAGGATGAAGGATGAAGGATGAAGGATGAATAAAAATGTCTGAACGGATTCCGCACATCCTTGCAAGCATCGGCCCCTCCTAGCAGGTTTCAACTTCTGCCTTCTGCCTTCTGCCTTCTGCCTTCTGCCTTCTGCCTTCTGCCTTCTGCCTTCTGCCTTCTGCCTTCTGCCTTCTTGCCTTCGCTCCCAAGCTGCGTTCTCTTCCCGTCCCGTGGACGAAGCTCCAATCATCGACCTGCACAGTGACAGCTTCTTCATGGGCGAAGCATTGCGCCAGGCCCTGCGCGCCTACGAGAGCGGCGAGGTGCCCATCGGCGCGGTGATCGCGCGCGGCGGGCGGGTCATCGCGCGGAGCTTCAACCAGGTAGAATCCCTCACTGACGCCACCGCCCACGCGGAGATGTTGGCGATTACCCAGGCGGAAAATGCCGTCGGCGATTGGCGGCTGACGGATTGCACGCTCTACGTCACCAAGGAACCGTGCCCGATGTGCGCCGGGGCGGCGGTCCATGCGCGGCTCGGGCGCGTCGTCTTTGGCTGCCCGGACCCGCGCGGCGGGGCGGCGGGTGGGCTGCTCAACCTGCTGCAACATCCCTCGCTCAATCACCGCTGCGAGATCAGCGCCGGGGTGCGTGGGGAAGAATGCGGCCAGGTGCTGCGCGCGTTCTTCCAGGAACGCCGGGCCAAGCCGGGTAACCGTCCCGACTAATCTCGCGGTGACAACCGCTCCCATGTAGGCGATACTCCCGGGTAGAACCCATTCCGATCATGGAAGTCTTGCAAAAGCTCGGCGTCGCCCTCGGCTTCGCCACCCTCGCCGGTCTGAACCTCTACCTGACCGTGTTCGCCACCAGTCTGGCGCTTTACAACGGCTGGATCGTCCTCACGCCGGAATACGCCAGCCTGCAAATCCTCGGCCATCCGGCGGTGATGATCGTCGCGGGCATCCTGTACCTCGTCGAGTTTTGCGCCGACAAGGTGCCGTGGCTGGATTCGCTCTGGGACCTCATCCACACGGCGATCCGTCCGCTCGGCGGCGCGTTCCTGGCGCTCAAGACGCTCGGCAATCCCGACCCGGTTTTTGACGTGGTGGCCGCGCTGCTCGCGGGTGGCGTCACGCTGACCGTCCACGGCGCAAAGGCGGGCACGCGCCTCGTTGCCAACGGCTCGCCCGAGCCGTTTTCCAACGTTGCGCTGAGCCTGACAGAAGACGTGGCGGTCGTCGGCGGGTTGGGTCTGCTGGACTATTCCTACCAGCACAATCCGTGGCTCGCGCTGGTCGTCTTCGGGCTGATCCTGCTGACGCTGCTCTACGCCACCCCGAAAATCTTCCGCTTCCTGCGCATCAAGTTCTGGTTGTTCTGGAAAAAACTGGCGTCGCCCGCCGCCACCGGCAGGGACGCGCTGCCGGGCCGCGAACTGCCCGCCGAGCCGGACCTGCTCTTCCATCGGCTCAATCCGCAAGGTGAAACCATCGCCTGGACCGTCCCCTGTCTGACCGGTGGGTCCAGCCGGGGCGGGTTGCCCAATAATTTCAATGGCTGGCTCGTCGCCACGCGCGAAACCCCCGACAAGCTGCACTTCGTGGGTCAGCGCGGGTGGCGTTCGCTGACAAAGACGCTGGACCTCGACGGCTGCAAATTCTCCCGTGAGCCGCGCTTCCTGAGCGAGGATCTCGTCATTTACCACCCGGACCGGGGCACCAAACAAACGTTCGTATTCGACCGCTCGCGGTCCGCGTTGGTGGAGGCGGTGACGACCCTCCTGCGGGAACGTTCGGCTGCCCCGGAACCCGCGCTGCCGGGCCGCCCGGTCCCCGGTCACGGTGTGCGCGTTCTGGAATCCGTTTGAGGACGGGGCAAGGTTTCCTCGCCCGCCCGATGAATAGGCACTTGATCGCGCCGTCTGACATGGAATGCGCGGGAACTGGTTCAACGTTTTCTAGTGATTGAGAATGGTGTCTCAAAATGGAGACACCGCCAATCGCGTGACCTTGAACGATTTCCTTTTGCACCGCATGGCTGTGTCGGCTACCCGCCTGCCGTCGTGCAGTCAATTCCAACCGAAACCCGAAGTACATTTAATGAAAACCTCCTCCATCAAACCCCTGCTGGCCGTTGCCGCCCTGACATTGACCCCGTTCCTGGCCCTCCATGCCCAGACCAACGTCGTTACCACCACCACCGGCGCGGATACCGCCGTGGCGAGCACGACCACCACTGCCTCCACGAATTCCGAAGGCACCATCCAGGAGTTTACCCCGGGTGCTTCCCGCATCGTCGTGAAGACCAGCACCGGCTCGCCCATGACTTATTCCTACTCGAAGAAGACCACCTTCGTGGACGCGGACGGCAACGTGGTCAATTACGAGAGCATCAAGACGGGCGACCCGACCACGGTATATTACACCACGGAGAACGGCCAGCCGGTCGTGAGCAAGGTCGTTGTCCGCCGCGCGGTCGTCCCCGCCGCCGTCACCAAGACGGAGACCACCGAGACGACCACGACGACCACCAAGCATTGATCGTTGGTTATTCACCTGATCGAATCTCGTTCCGCGTAGCCGCTAAACCCCTGGCCGCGCGGAATTTTCGGGTTCGGAGCGGCCATTGTTCCGCCCGGTTCCGAAGCTGAGAATGAAATCAAGTACCGACCCTTTGTCATCGCTTTCATGAAACACACTTCCCTTCTTCGTCTCGCCCTTTGTGCTGTGGCCATCGTCCTGACGGCGGCCTGCTCGTCCGAGCCGGCCGTGACCTCGACCACGACGACCCATCAGACGACCAGCACCACCGACGCGGCCCCCTCCCCGGCTACTACCAGCCAGACGACCACGACGGTCCGGCAGTAATCGCTCGTCGTCACCCGTTCCACGCGGCGTTCCTCTCACGAGGAACGCCGTTTGTGTTTGGAGGTAGGGATGGCTGTCCCAGCCGTCCGTGGCTGTTTGGAGGAGGTCGAATCCGCCTGAAACAACACGGACGCCTGGGACAGGCGTCCCTACCTGTTTCCGGGCCGGAGCGCGGCGAGAACCCATCAACGGATGATTCCGCGCTTGGAACCCGCCACGAAATCCACCAACTGCATCACCTCCGGCACCGTGCCCAATTCCGCGCGCATCCGTTCCAACGCCTGTCCGGTGTTGAGGTTGGCCCGGTACAAAATCCGAAACGCATCCTTGATGGCACGGACGGTCGTTTTCTCCATTCCGGCGCGTTCCAGGCCCACCTGATTGATGTGGCGGACGGCCCCCGGGTTGCCGTCGGCCATCATGAACGGCGGCACGTCCTGCACGATTTTCGAGCAGCCGCCCGTGATCGCCAGCCGCCCCACCCGGCAGAACTGGTGCACCGCCGTCAACCCGCCGATGATCGCCTGATCCTCCACCTCGACATGTCCGGCCAGCGTGCCGTTGTTGGAGAAAATCACGTCGTCGCCCACGATGCAGTCGTGCGCGATGTGACTGTAGGATAGAAAATTTCCCCGGTGGCCGACCTTCGTCACCCCGCCCGGCGCGGTCGCCCGGTGCACGGTGACGAACTCGCGGAACGTGTTGCCGTCGCCGACCTCCAGATAGGTTGGCTCGCCCGCGTACTTCAAATCCTGCGAACGCTGGCCGAGGCAGGCAAAAGAATAAAATTCGTTGTCCGCGCCGACCGTCGTCGGCCCCTGGATCACGACATGACTCTGCAACCGGCAGCGGTCGCCCAAGGTCACGCCCGCTCCGACCACGCAATACGGCCCGATTTCCACGCCCGCGCCGAGCGTGGCCCCCGGGTCGATCACCGCCGTGGGATGAATGTGGTTCGTCATGACACGCGGGGGACTCAGCGGGCGAAGATGCTGAGGGCGATCTCGCCCTCGCTGACGATCAGGTCGTTGACCGTGCAATGGCAGGTGGCGCGGATCATCCCGCGCCGCGACTTGGTGATCTCGACGTGGATGAACAGCGTATCGCCCGGCAGGACCGGTTTGCGAAACTTGATGTCGTCGGCGCTCATGAAGTAGCCCATCTTCCCGGTGTGCTCCGGCTGGCGCAGCACGAGCAAACTGGCCGCCTGCGCCATCGCCTCGACCTGCAACACGCCCGGCATCACGGGATGCCCCGGGAAATGCCCCTGGAAGAACGGCTCGTTGATCGTCACCTGCTTGACGGCGACGATCTTGGTCTGGCCCTCGCTGCTGATGACGCGGTCGATCAGCAAAAACGGGTAACGGTGCGGCAGCAGGCGCATGACCTCGTTGATGTCCAGCGCGCCCTCGCCGGGCACCAGCTTGCCCGTGGGCACCAGGGCCGCGATCTGCGCGGCCTGCTTGGCCAGCGCGCGGGTGAGTTCCGCGTTGGGCGGATGGCCCGGCTTGACCGCGATGATGTGCCCCTTGATCCGCCGGCCGAGCAGCGCGAGGTCGCCCACGATGTCGAGCATCTTGTGGCGCACGAACTCGTCCGGGAAACGCATCGCCTCCTTGCTCAAGACGCTGTCGCCCCGGACGACCACGGCGTTTTCCAGGCTCCCGCCCTTGATCAGGCCCTTCTCCAGCAGGGGCTCGATGTCCTCGTAGAACGTAAACGTCCGCGCCGGGGCGATTTCCTTTTCGTAGGAGTCCGGGGTGATCTCCAGCGAACGAAATTGGGTAAACCGGCCGTTCGGGCCGACCTGCGTGCAACTGATGCGGAAAGCCTCGTCGGGCACGACCGTCATCAACGAGCCGCCTTTCGTTTCGATGTGCAGGGGTTCACGCACCTCGAACACGCTGCGCGGCACGTCCTGCGCCGCCACGCCGCAGCGGTGGATCAGCTCGACGTAAGGCCGCGCGCTGCCGTCGCCGATGGGCGGCTCGTTGGCGTTCATCTCGATGAGAGCATTGTCCACGCCGAGACCCGCCAGCGCGCTCAGGACGTGCTCGACCGTGTGGACCTTCACGCCGCCGTCGCCGATGGTGGTGGCGCGTTCCACGGTTTTGACGTGGTCGATCTTCGCGTCGATGACGGGCTCGTCGGGCAGGTCGATGCGCTTGAACTTGAGGCCGCTGTCGGGGGCGGCGGGGCGCAGGGTCAGGGTGACGTTCTCGCCGGTGTGGAGGGATACCCCGGCCAGGCTGGCCGCACGGGCGAGGGTTTGTTGAAAGACGGGACTGGACATGACGGATGGACGGCGACCGGCAGCGTGACCGGGGGAGTAGCTTGGAGGGGGACGAGGCAAGATTCAAGATTCAAGATTCGAGATCCAAAGGCCGCCCGCGGCGGGAAGATTCAAGATGCAAGAACCATAACCCAAAGCGGCCACGGCAGCCGCCTCGTCCATCCGGTTTGCCTTTTTGATTCCTGGACCTTGAATCTTCCTTGAATCTTGGTTCTTGAATCTTGAATCTTCTACGGTGTCCCGCTCCGCCGTCTCGTCCTTGCTCGTGCTCTGCCTCGCCGGCCTGCTGCTGGCGCGGGAGAGCCGCCAGCCCGATGGCGCGCTCGCGGGCGTGGACCGCGCCTTCTTCGATTGGCTGACCGCCAACGTCAAACCCTCGCGCGCTGCCCTGGGCGGCAACGTCACGCTCGTGGAGATCGACGACTCCGTGGCCGAGACGCCCGCCCGCCTGCCGCTCTCCCCGCTGGAGTGCGCGGCATTTTTGCAGGCCGTCGGGCGCTACGAGCCGGAGGTGGTCGCCATCGAACCAATCCTGGACTGGCCTGGCGGATTGCCGCCCGGCACCGAGCAGATTTTACAGGAACAGGCGCTCCGGGTGCCGCGGTTGCTGCTGACCGCCCGGTTGGGCAGCAACGCCGGGCAGACCGTGGACCCGGTAGCTTTGCCCACCGTGAATGCCGTGTCCGGAAAACCCACCCGCCTGCCGGACTACCCCGAAATCATCGCCGCGCCCGACGCCCGGCTGCTCCCGCTGGCGGCCGGCGTCGGCGCGGACAATCTCCCAGGGTCCGATCTGGGCCCCTTGCGCGACCTGCCGTTGCTCCTGCGCTGCCGGGGCCGGGTGGTGCCCGCGCTGGCCATGCAAATGCTGACGCTCGGCCTGCGGCTGGCGCCTTCGGAGGTCAGCGTGGTCCTCGGTTCGCATGTCCAGTTCGGCGACCGCCTGCGGCTGCCCATTGACCGCGCCGGACGCGCGTTGCTCGACGCCGGGGTACTCCCGCGCATCAACCGGGTCGAACTGGACGACCTCGCCCTGGTGGTGTCCGGGCAAGGCGCGCCCAAGGACCGGGTGGCGGCGGAACTGATGCGCCACGGCACGGTGATCCTGGGGCGGACGGACCGCGCCGTCCGCACGATCCACCTGCCCGGCGGCCGGATGGTCTCCCCGGCGGAAGTGTTTGCGCTGGCGGCGGCGAGTCTGCCGCGCACGCCGCCGATCCGGCGCGCGAGCGGGTGGGGGGATGCCCTGGTGGTAGCGGCTTTCGCCGGGGTGGCGTCGCAAATGCGCCGACGGCGCTGGGAGGCGGTGGTGGTGCTCTCGGCGGTCAGTCTGTTCGCCTACGCGCTGACGGCGCTGTCGCTGTACGAGGCGGCGGGTTTGTGGCTGCCGCTCGCGCTGCCGCTGGGACTCGCGCTGGCCACCTGTCTGTTGACGGTCCTGTTGCCCGATTCGCCACCCGGTGGTGCCGAAAAGCCCTAGATGTCTATTGAGTCAAACTCAGCGGCGAATTGGGCGGAGGGTGGGTGGAGCCGAGGTAAGGACCAGAGCAGAAATCCAACTCCTCGCAGACAACATCAAGCAATTCGTCGTAAAAGAGAAACTGGAAGTGGTGCGAGGTCATTCAATTTGGCCCAAGCAGGTCAGTTTGGGGAGCGCACGCGCCTCGCGTGCTGCCGACGGCGCC
>CAHJWO010000155.1 GCA_903642295.1 PVC group bacterium
CGGGGTCGATCTTGCCCCAGCTCACGGCCTCGGCGGGGGTCGCACCGCTCAGGCCGCCGGTGTCGGGGCGGGCGTCGGTGCATTGCAGGAAGTAATCGTGCCCGCGTTCCTCGATGCCCATGACCTCCTGAATCTGCGGCTCGGTCTGCAAGATAAAATTCTTCGGGCTGCCCCCGCCCAGGATGAAGACGCTCGACGTGCCGCCCCGGCGCTTGGCGTCGTAGACGATGGCGGCGGATTGGTTCACGTCGCGGTTCACGTCGAAGGCGAGCTGGCTGTCGCGCAGGGCCATGGCGGCGACGTTCATGCCGATGGAGCTGTCGCCGGGGGAGCTGGTGAAGATCGGCACGCCGTATTGGTAGGCGGCGCTCAGGACGCTGGTTTCCTTGAGGCCGAGCTTCTTCTCGCGGGCGAAAACGTAGCGGCCCAGGAGATGGTGGAATTCGTCGGTGCCCATGGGCTTTTGGAATTCCGGCCCCTGGATGACCTCGCGCACGAAGGCGTCGGTATCGAGGAGGACATCGTAGGAGAAGAGGACATCGTAGATGCGGATGACGCCGTCGTTGCGCAGGACGATGTCGTCGAGAAAGGGGCTTCCGGCGAAGAGTTCCATGCCGAGGCCGTAGTGGAGGTCGTGGTAGAGGTTCGCGCCGGTGGAGACGATCCAATCCACGAAACCGGCTTTCATCAGGGGGACGATGGCGGCGGGGCCGAGCCCGGCGGGGGTGAGCGCGCCGGTGAGCGTCAGGCCGACGGTGCCGTCGTTGGCGAGCATCTTGTTGACGAAGAGGCGGCAAGCTTCCCCGAGGCGGGCGGCGTTGTAAGCCTTGAAGGTGGTGTCGATCAGGTCGGCGACGCGGATGCCCTTCCTAATGGGTGCAGGCAGGAGGCGGGGAAACTGTTTGTTGAGCGAGGACATGGGAAGAAAGTCGGAAATGGGAACTCGAAACGCGGAAGTAAAAGGGATTCCCCGGCCGGATGCCACTTTCTTCTTTCTGGACTTCCGCGTTCCGAGTTCCCATTTCCGACTTCCGACTTTCCGCCTCAGGCATCCATTGTCAGGCATTTACCCGATGCTTGAAGGTAGGTCCGCGCTTTGCATTCGGGGGGTTTGAGCCTTATGACTATCGCCCAACTCATCCCTATGGACGCAAAGACCACTCCCACGGCAGAGCAACCCTCAGTCGTTGACGAAGCCCTCATGGCGCGGATTCAGGAGCGCGACCCGGCGGCGCTCGAAGAACTCTACGACCGGTACAGCGGCATCCTCAAATCGCTCATCATGGGAGTCATTCACAACGACGCCGAGGCGGACGACCTGCTCCAGGAGATCTTCATGGAGATCTGGAACCAGGCGGCGCATTACTCCGCGCAAAAGGGCAAACCGCTCGGCTGGATCGTCACGCTGACCCGCCGCCGGTCCATCGACCGTCTGCGTAAGAAACAAGCTTATGCGCGCGCCGAGGAACGCCTGCAAAATGAGACCGAACAACAGCCGGAAGCCTGGGTTCATAATTCGACGGAGGACGATATTGAGATCTCGGATACCCGGCGGTTGATCCTCGGCATCCTGAAAAATCTGCCGCCGGCCCAACGCGACGCCATCGACCTCGCCTTTTATCACGGCATGAGCCAGCGCGAGATCGCCGCCAAAACCGGCATTCCGCTCGGCACCATCAAGACCCGCTTGGAATTGGGTCTCAAAAAAATCAGCGAAGCGCTGCGGGGGATGAAAGATGAATTCTGACGATTTCGAGAACAAAGCTCGCCTTTACGTCTTGGGTGCGATGGATGACGACGAACTCGTGGAGTTTGACCGCCAGCGGCACGCATTCGGCTCCGAGGCCGAACGGATCATTCAGGAGTGTGAGCGGCTGAATTCCATGTTCGCGCTGAGTCTGCGGCCCACGCCGCCAAAGCCCGCCACCAAGCAACGGCTGCTGGACATGGTTCACGCGGCGTTGGGTGGCGCGAAAAAATAACGCCAAGCGACGGCACCGATTCCCCAAGATCATACGTTTTGAGAAGAGGTCGGCTCGAATTAAGGCCAGTCGTGCGTTGACACTCAACGGGCCGGTCCTTATGTTCGTCGCGGCTGCCATTTTTTATCGCTGCCTCCCCTCCAGTCGTGACACCTAACGAAGACT
The DNA here is from genome assembly GCA_903642295.1 of PVC group bacterium. Taxonomy (GTDB): domain Bacteria; phylum Verrucomicrobiota; class Verrucomicrobiia; order Chthoniobacterales; family SZAS-18; genus CAHJWO01. Next base: position 2,148 of record CAHJWO010000155.1, read on the forward strand.
ACATTTTAGAGCTTCTCCAGGACACCGGAATGGTTTCCGGCAGTCAGGTTTTTGAAGCCCGCGATCAGGCCACCGATCAGGGGACCAGCCCGCTGGCCTCGCTGATCGCGGCGGGCGCCGTCACCGAAGAGGACATCGCGCGGACCGTCGCGTCGGCCTCCAACATGGAATTCATCGACCTGAATCAAATTCTGGTCAAGCCGGAGGTCATTGAATTGCTGACCCGGGACAAGGCGTTGCGCTACAAGGCGGTACCCATTGGACTAAACGACGATGTGCTGACGGTCGCCATCGACGACCCGCTCAATTTCGACACGCTGGATAACCTGCGCTTTTTGCTCAAACGCGAGATTGAGATGGTGTGTGCCACGCCGGAGCAGATCAAACAGGCACTCGTGAAGTATTATGGCAGTGCCGAGGACGCGGGCGACATCCTCATGGGCGAACTCGGCCAGGGAGAACTCACCGGCATTGATCTGGCGACCGGCGGCCCGGAAGACGCAGGATCGGGCGACAGCGCCATCATCAAGCTCGTCTCTTTGCTGATTCTGGAGGCCTACAAGGCACGCGCCTCGGACATCCACCTGGAACCGTTGGAAAAGCGTTTCCGCGTGCGTTTCCGCATCGACGGCGTTTTGCAGGAAATGCAGAATCCCCCCAAGAAACTGCAATCGGCCATCGTCAGCCGCCTCAAGATCATGAGCGGCTCGATGAGCATCGCCGAGCGGCGGCTGCCGCAGGACGGGCGCATTCAGGTGAAGATGGGGAAGAAAGCCATCGATCTGCGCGTTTCGACGATTCCGACCAACCACGGCGAGAGCGTGGTCATGCGGATTCTCGACAAATCGGCGCTCTCGCTCGGATTGCCGGAACTCGGTTTTCTCACGGACGATCAGGGTACGATGGAGCGGATGCTGATGCTTCCCGACGGCATTCTGCTGGTCACCGGGCCGACCGGTTCGGGCAAGACCACGACGCTCTACGCCTGCCTGAACGTGATCAACCGACCGGATCGCAAGATCATCACGGTCGAAGATCCGGTGGAGTACCAGATGGCGGGGATCAACCAGGTGCAGGTCAACGCCGACATCGGCATGACGTTCCCGGCGGCGTTGCGTTCCATGCTGCGCCAGGCGCCGAACATCATCATGATCGGCGAGATTCGAGACCTGGAGACCGCGAGCATCGCCATCAACGCGAGCCTCACCGGGCATTTGGTGTTTTCCACCTTGCACACGAACGATGCGCCGGGGGCGGTCGCGCGTCTGGTAGACATGGGGATCAAGCCGTTTCTGGTCGCTACGTCGATCCGGGCAATCCTGGCCCAGCGGTTGGTGCGCAAACTCTGCGCCAACTGCCGGAAGCCCGGCGAACTGAGCGAACTGGAGCTGACGGCCTTGCATCTCGCGGCCAGCCAGTTGGACAATGCCAACACGATGGTCGCCGAAGGCTGCGACGCGTGCCGCCACAAGGGTTACAGAGGTCGGGCCGGGATCTTCGAGATTTTTGAGGTGAACGATGAAGTGCGTTTCATGATCAACGACCGTCTTTCGACGCTGCAACTCCGCCAGCGCGCCCGGGAACTCGGGATGCGTACCCTGCGCGAAGACGGCGTGCGCAAGGTGCTTTCCGGCATGACTACCGCGGAAGAGGTGATCAGCGCCACGATGGGTGACGCGCATTAGAAAGTCGGAAGTGGGAAGTGGGAAATACAGACGCAGCTAAAGACCGCTGATTCCTGACCATTCTTTCTGCTCTCGCCTTACTTCCGGCTTCGTACTTCGGGCTTCCCACTTTCCCCATGACTCCCGTTGAAGACCTGCTCCGTTTGACCTTGGACGAGGGTAGCTCGGATCTGCACATCTCGGTGGGTAGCCCGCCCGCGATCCGCCTGAATGGCGCGATGACCAAGCTGGACCTGCCGGTGCTGACCGCAGCCGACACCGAGGAAATGGTACGCGGAATCGCCAAGGACCAGCACATGAAGGCGCTGTTCGAGAACGGGGGGTCGGATTTTGCGCTGACGTTCCGCGAAGACGCGCGCTTCCGCATCAGTTTGTTTTTGCAACGCGGCTCGGTGGGCATGGTCGCCCGCCTCATCCCCAACAAGATCATGGAGATGGAGGCCATCGGACTGCCTCCGGCGGTGAGGGAATTGCTGGAAACCCCGCGCGGGCTGATCCTCGTGACCGGGCCGACCGGTTCGGGGAAGTCCACCACGCTGGCCAGTATGCTCAACGTGATCAACCGCAAGCAACGCTTGCACCTGGTAACCATCGAAGATCCCATCGAATACATTCATGCGCACCAACGGGGTCTGGTGAACCAACGCGAGGTTGGGGTGGATGTCCCGAGCTTCAGCGAGGCGCTCAAGCGCGTGCTGCGCCAGGACCCCGACGTGATTCTCGTGGGTGAGATGCGCGACCTGGAAACGATGGAATCCGCCATCACGGCGGCGGAAACCGGGCACCTGGTTTTCTCCACTTTGCACACGACGGGCGCGGCGCGCACGGTGGACCGGATCGTTGATTCGTTTCCGGCGGGCCAACAAGAGCAGATCCGCATTCAGCTGGCGGGCAATCTCAAGGCTGTCCTGAGCCAATTACTGATTCCGCGCAAGGACGGCAAGGGGCGGGTCGCGGCTTTCGAGTTGATGATCAATACTCCGTCCATCGCGGCTCTGATCCGTGATAACAAGACCTACCGGCTTTCCAATGACATCCAGACCGGCTCGAAGTTCGGCATGGTTTCCCTGGAACAAAGTCTGGTGGACCTTTACCGGCGCGGCCTGATTGACCGCGAAGACGTGTTCAACCGATCCCAGGATCAGGCCATCGCGCTGCAATACCTCAACGAGAAGTAACCGTTGCCCGGCGCACCGCTCCCTTTTGCCCTCCCTCCAGCCATGACATCCGACCAGCAGATCATCGACCTTTTCATCGAGCAGGGGATCATCCAACGCTCCCAGGTAGAGGACCTCCACTCCGAGATGAACAACTCGGGTAAGACGTTGCAACAGGTGCTCACCGATTTCGAGATGGCCGATTCGGAACAGTTTTACCGCACCATCGCGGATTCCATCGGCGCGGAGTACGTCGATCTGGGGGACTACGAGGTGCCGACGGAAGTGCAACGTCTGATTCCCGGTGGGACGGCCCGGCTGCACGGCGCCCTGCCCATCGGGCAGTCGGGTGAAAGTATCGTCACGGCCCTGCTCGACCCGATGGACAGCCAGGTCGTGGACGACCTGCGTTTCGCTTTGGGCAAGGACATTCAGGTGGTGGTCGCGCCCAGCTATCAGGTCGAGGAGCGTCTCCGGAAGTATTACGGCGCGGACGTGGCCAACATGGACGAAGTGCTCAAGGAACTGAGCAGCGTCGGCGGCGTCGAATACGGCGACAGCGGCCCGGGTGCGGCGGACCTTTCCAACGAGGCGAATGCTGCCCCGATCATCCGGTTCGTCGATCTGATCCTTTATCAGGCGATTCAGGATCGGGCGAGCGACATCCATTTCGAGCCGTTCGAGTACGAATTCAAAATCCGTTACCGGGTGGACGGCGCACTGTACGAAATGGCCCCGCCGCCGCGTCACCTCGCGCTGCCGGTGATTTCGCGCGTCAAGGTCATGGCGAATCTCAACATCGCCGAACGCCGCCTGCCGCAGGACGGACGCATCCAGCGCAACATCGCGGACCGCGCCGTGGACTTGCGCGTCTCCACGCTGCCCACCCAGTACGGCGAGAGCGTGGTGCTGCGCGTCTTGGACCGCTCCTCGGTCAATCTCGACCTCGAATCGCTCAACATGCCGAAGTACGTCTATGACTACCTTCTGCACACCATCGAGAAGCCCAACGGCATCTTCATCGTCACCGGGCCGACCGGCAGCGGCAAGACGACGACCCTTTACGCCTGCCTGCGTAAGATCAATACCGTGGACAGCAAGCTGCTCACGGCGGAAGACCCGGTGGAATACGACATCGAAGGACTGATTCAAGTGCCCATCCAGGAAGGCATCGGGCTGACTTTCGGACGCGTTTTGCGCGCGTTCCTTCGGCAGGACCCCGACCGGATCATGGTCGGTGAAACGCGCGATTTGGAAACGGCGCAGATTGCGATCCAGGCGTCGTTGACGGGACATCTGGTGTTCTCCACTCTCCACACCAACGATGCGGCGGGGGCGGTCACCCGGCTCATCGATATGGGCGTGGAGCCTTTCCTGATCTCGTCCAGCCTGGAGGGAATCCTCGCACAACGGCTCATCCGCAAGATTTGCACCAGTTGCCGGACCGCTTACGAGCCAAAGGAAGAGTTGCTCATGCAGATGGGGCTCTCGCCGCATGAGATCGGCGATAAAAGCTTCTACTACGGCGCGGGCTGTGACGCTTGCAACCACACCGGCTACAAGGGCCGCAAAGGCATTTACGAGCTGCTCGAAATCACCGATCCCGTCCGCGAACTGATCAACCAGCGTGCGCCGTCCATCGTCGTCAAACAAAAGGCGGTCGAACTCGGGATGGTGACGCTGCGGGAGGACGGGCTGCGCTCCATTTTCGACGGCGACACCACGATTGAAGAGGTCCTCAAATACACTTGATGCCGCCGATGCTGGCCCAGAATTGTCCGGCAGGTGGCGCCCGGAATTTTTTCATCGACATTTCCCCCTTGAATCCTACTCTGTAGAGAGCGCCCACCCTCCGAACACCTATGCCCAAGTACAGCTACGTCGCCTTGGATGCCCGCGGACAAGAGTCCGTCGGCACGATTGAAGCGTCTAATACCAACGACGCCGTTGGCCAACTTCGCCAGTCGGGTTACTTTCCGACCAGCGTCCACGAAGAAGGCAAGGAACCTGCCGCCGCCAAGGCCAAGAAAGGTGGGGTGTCCGTTGCAAAGACTTCCAAGGCACCGGCGGTCAAAGCCGCGAAATCGGGCAAGACGGCCAACAAATCGGTCAAACCGAAGATTTTGATGATCTTCACCCGGCAGTTGGCCACCCTGATTGACGCCGGCCTGCCGCTGCTGCGCGGCCTGCAAGTGCTGGAAAAGCAGGAGCGTGACCCGGTGCTGAAGGCGACCATCGCCAAGCTGAACGATGCGGTGCAAGGTGGTAGCACGTTTTCCGAGGGCCTGGCCCAGCACCCGAAAATTTTCAACAAGCTTTACATCAACATGGTGAAGGCCGGTGAAGTTGGCGGCGTCCTGGAACTGGTGCTGATCCGTCTGGCGGAGTTCCAGGAAAAGGCGCAGAAGGTCAAGAACAAGGTCGTTGCCGCCATGTTCTACCCGGTCATCGTGTTGTTCATCGCCGTGGGCATCATGGGCTTCCTGCTGGTGTTCATCGTGCCGAAGTTCGAGCAGATCTTCAAGGACATGCTCAACGGCAAGCCGCTCCCGGCACTGACGGCGTGGGTCATCGCGGCCAGCCGGTTAGTGAAGGATAATTTTATCGTCCTCGCCTTGGTGATTGCGGCCATCGTTATTGCTTACCGGCTGTTTGCCAGCACGGCGGGCGGCAAGATCATCATCGACAAAGTGCTGCTGCGTTTGCCACTTTTCGGAGATCTGACGCGGAAAAGCTCCATTTCCCGCTTCAGCCGCACGCTCGGCACGCTGGTCACGAGCGGTGTGCCCATCCTGCAGGCGCTCAACATTACCCGCGAGACGGCGGGTAATCACGTCGTCGGCGAGGCCATCGGCAAGGTGCACGACAGCGTCAAGGAAGGTGAATCCATCGTCCAGCCCCTCGAAGCGAGCGGCATCTTTCCGCCGATGGTGATTTCGATGATCGACGTGGGCGAGGAGACGGGTCAACTCCCGGAAATGCTGCTCAAAGTCGCCGAGGTTTACGACGACGAAGTGGACAATGCCGTGGCCGGACTGACCTCGTTGCTCGAACCGATCATGATCGTGTTTCTCGCCGTGGTGGTGGGTACCATCGTCATCGCACTCTTCTTGCCGCTCATCACGATCATTCAACAGATGCAGGGCGGTTAGGCTTGGAATCCTAGTGTACCCGGACGGCCCTCAAATCCCGTCGGCGGCTGTTTATCAACCCCCCATATATGGAACATTCGTCACGCTTCACACTTTCGCGGTGCCAGATTCGCCGCATCCGCGCCTTTACGCTGATTGAACTTTTGGCCGTGATGGCAATCATCCTGGTCCTGGCCGGGCTAATTTTAGGCACGGCGTCACATGCGCAATATAAAAGTTCGCTTTCCCGGGCCACAACCGAGATCCAGGGCCTGAATGCCTCCATCGAAAACTACAAAGTCGATAACGGCGTTTATCCCGAAAATGGTGACACCGACAAGGTGAACCCGCAGAGGGATTTCGACCCGACGGTGGGCGATCTTTATAAGAAGGCCAGCGCCTATCTCTATCAGGAGCTTTCCGGCCTGCATATTCCCGTGGGTGGTACCAGTACGAATACAAAGGGCTATTTCACTTTTCAGCCCAATCAGTTGGGAATTATGACCGGCGCGCCCGGGGGCGTTACCGCTCCGACGCCGACCAGCCCCTACATGTACATTACTGATCCGTTTGGATTCAGTTACGGTTACTCGACGGCCTACTTGAACGCGGTAAGCACTGCGTCGGCAAGTACGACGCCAGCAGCGACGCCTGCTCCTGGCAACGGTTACAATCCCACTTTTGACCTGTGGTCAACGGCAGGTTATTCGCCTACGAGCGGCAAGGGAACGCCCACCAGCGGTCCCAGCGCGTCGCCCAACGCGATTTATAGCAACTTGTGGATCAAAAATTGGTAGGCAGCGGATTTCTTTCGGGGAGGGAAGTGCCGCCGGGCATCGGGGAACGTCGCCATAATGGAATGAGCCCGTCTTAGCAAATGACTTTGCCAGCGGTTCCCCGTCACTTTGCCAGTGACAATAACGCGGGCATGTGCCCGGAAGTCATGGCGGCTCTCGTGGAAGCGAACGCCCACCATGTCCCGGGGTACGGAGATGATCCCTGGACCCGCCGGGCTGAACGGTTGTTCCGCGACGTATTCGAGACCGATTGCGAAGTTTTCTTCGTCTTCAATGGCACGGCGTCCAACTGTCTTGCACTCTGGAGTTTGTGCGAGTCCTTCCACGGGGTAATCTGCCACCGGCACTCGCACATCGAGACCGACGAGTGTGGGGCACCCGGTTTTTTCATGCACGGGGTGACCCTCCTGCCCGCCGATACCATCGGTGGCAAGCTCGATGAGCAAGCCGTCCGCGCAGCCCACCAGACCCGGCACGATTTTCATGCCCCACAACCCCGCGCGCTCAGCCTGACGCAGGCCACGGAACTCGGGACGGTTTATACAACGTCGGAGATTGGCGCACTCTCCGCGGTGGCCCGGGAATTAAAATTGAGCGTCCACATGGATGGCGCACGTTTCTCCAACGCGGTGGCGAGTCTGACGGTGTCACCGGCGGAGGTGACGTGGCGTGCCGGCGTCGATGTGCTTTCCTTCGGTGGAACCAAGAACGGGGCCGGGATGGGGGAGGCGGTGGTATTTTTCGACCGGGAACGAGCGGACAACTTTCGTCGGCGTTGCAAACAAAGCGGCCAGTTAGCGTCGAAAATGCGTTTCTTGTCGGCGCAATGGGTAGGCTTGCTCGAAAACGGGGCATGGCTGCGTTACGCCGAGCACTCCAACCGCATGGCCGCCTATCTGGAACGCCAACTCGAACGGGTGCCGGGTGCAAAAATCTCCTTCCCGCGCGAGGCGAACGCGGTGTTCGTTTCGCTGCCAGAGGAGGCAGCCGCAGCGGTCGCGTCCAAAGGCTGGCGGTTTTATAACGATGTCGGACCCGGTGGCGCGGCGCGCCTGATGTGTGCTTGGGATACGACGGAATCCGACGTGGACGCGTTCATCGCCGATTTGTTGTCGGCGGTGTCTCCAAACGTGACACCGGGCTAAGATCGGAACGACGATTCCGGCGAAGCAGTACCGCCATCGGCAACGTGGGATCAGATACAAGGTTGATGTCTGTCCCCACTTTTCATTCCTTCCCGTTGGAAGAAATCGTTTCCTTCGCCCGCTCGCAATCTCCCTATTACGTGGGGTTATACGAAGGTTTG
>CAHJWO010000156.1 GCA_903642295.1 PVC group bacterium
GCCCGGCGCTTCGATGATGAAATCCGTTTCCAGGCGGGTGGTTTCGAGCCCGCGGTCGTCGTGGTGATAACCGGGATTCAACACCGGCGTGCCGTCGGCATCGTGGAGCAGGCGGTAGCGCACTCCGCTTTGCGCGTTGCCGACCAGCACCAGCCCCGGCGTGCCCTTCACCACCGGCGACCCCGGCGCGCTGAGCGTCGGCTGCGGATCGGGCCGCACGAGCATGACCACCTGCTGACCCAGAAGCAGGCTTTGGCCGTTCTGTTTTTTGGCTTGGACGACGAAGAGCGTGTCGGCTGGCAGCGGGGCCGTGGCGACTTGCGGCGTGCTTCCGACGATCTTGAAATCGCCCACCACGGTAAATCCCGCCGGAACCTGCGTACCGTCACCGAGGTCCGGCACGGACACCAAGACCTTGAAGTACCGCTGGCCGTTGACGACAACGGTCGTGCCGACGAAGCGGAACCACGGCGGGTCCGCGGCGGGGTCGGCGGGCACGAGCACCGGGAGCCCCGGGTTCGCCGGGTCTGGCGGCAGGTAATCCTCCGGCGCGACGGGCCGCTGCCAGAGCGTGTATTGCGCGGTCGTCTGGGCTTGCGTGAGGGAGAACAGGGGCGTGCCGTTGAAATCCGCGACGGCGGGCACCGCCTGGACGGCCACGGCGGGGTTGGGGCCAACCTTCACCTGCACCGTCGCTTTGAGAAACGTGAAGGTGGCGGGGGCCGAAGTGCGGAAGGCTTTCACCTTGATGCCGGTATCCTCGTTCAGCGGCACGTTGACCGCGAGCAGGACCGTCACTCGATTACCCGGTTGCGGGGCGGAAAGCGCGAACGGCGCGGCCTGATCCGAGAAAAGTTGGTAGGAGATGCCTTCCTGCGATTCATCCACCGCGACGAAGGGCGTGCCGCCGTAGGCCACCACCGCCACGGTGTCGTCCTCGGGTGGAAACCGGACGGGCAGCGTGGCGGAGATGCCCGCGCGGATGGAGGCGCTGGCGGCCAGCGGCGTTTCCACCAGCCCGTTGTCCTTCCGGGAGGCGAGGACTGTGAAGGTCACGTCTTCCTCGATTGATGGTGTGGGCAGCGTGAGCGTGCGCCAGATGGCGAACGGAAAGGCATCTTCCAAGAGGAAGCGGTTCAAGCGGACCAGTTCGGTGCCGGTCGGTTTGGCCCGCTGCAAAAGTTGGCGGGTCCACGGAGAAAGGCAAACGTCCCGGAAGGCGGCGGCATCGTAAAGCGCGCCCTGCCGGACAAGGTCGCTCAGGTCCTTGAGCACGGCGGCGCGCACGGCTTCATCGCCGCCGCTGGCGGCCTCGAGCAGCGTGAGTGTTCCCGGCTGGAACCGGCGGCGCAGGAGCGCGCCCACCCCGGCGGACGCGGGGGTGAGCTGTCGCAGCAACCCGGCGGCGTCCCGCAGATCGCCGGGGATGAAAACGGGCGTGCTGGCCAGCGTGGGCTCGCCGCCCTGATCGGCGGAAAGCTCCGCGCTGATCGGCTGGCCGTCCTTGCCCTGCAAAGGCGCGCCTTCCTCCGTGCAGAGCTGATAGACCACGCCGGATTGCGCCCCCCGGACGAGGATGTCGGTGGACAGGTCGTGCGGCACGTCCGCCGCGTAATCGAGCAGCAGGTCGCGCAACGGATACGGCACGCCGAGGCCGAGCAGGCCAGCCAGGATGTCGCGGGCACCCCGCGCGGTTTGTGTGCCGGGCGCGCTCATGCGGGGAGGACCATGCTGTCGAGCCAGGCCCGGTACGCCGGCTCGAAAGCCGCCATTTCGTCGCGCGTGAACCATTGCACGCGCACGCCCAAGTGCGCCGGGGTTTCCTCGCGCACCGTGGTCTCGACGTAATCGCGGCTGGACTGCGCGAGGAACCCGGTGATCCAGTCCGGAAAAATGAAACTGAGCTGGGCCGAATAAGGATCTTTGTTCAGCGGTTGTGCGAGAAAAAGCGGCGCGGCCCGCGTGGGGTCGCCCGCCCCCGTCGCGGCATCCGTGTCGGCCTGGCCCGGCCGGAGCAGCAGGTGCTCCACCAGATGAAAGCCGCCTTCGTCGTCCGCCGACAGGTCCGCCAGCGCACGGCGGCGGTAGCGGACGAGGCCCAACTTGAAAGCGACCCGCTTCTCCAGCCCCGAGACATTGGCCGAGTTCGCGTCGCCCCACGATGGCCGCGTGTAGTCGAACCCGCGGCCGTGCCCTCCGCTGACGGCGGGATAGTCGCGCAGAAAGGCGCGTTGCGGGTCCATGCGCGCGGCGGGCGTCCGCTGCCACACCTGACTTTGTAATTTGTAGTCGCCGAAGTCTTCCGCGAACCGGGCGAGCAGGTGATCGAGGAATTTCTGCTGCCGCGCCGCCGCGCTTTCCGGCGTCTCCAGCATGGCCTGCAACGCGTCGGCATCGAAGCCCGCCGAGAGGATTTCGTCGGCGAACGGGACATCCGTGGGCAGTTGGCCGCGATAGGTTGGCAGCGTGCCGGACCCGGGCGCGAAGGAAAAGAGGTCGCGCCCGTGCGCCGTCTGGCTGAAACAGTTCGCCAGGATCTGGTCGAACATCATCAGGTAAGCGCGGAGCTGGCGCGCCTGTGCGCGGCGGGCGGGCGTCGCGTCGGTCGGCAAACCCGCCGCCCCGAGGCCGTACACCTCCGGCAGATGGTGCTGGAGCGAATGGTAGCGCGCCACCTGGCGCTCGGACCCGGCAGGCGGCGACGGATCGAGCTGGTCGGCGGACAGGGCCGGGGGAGAATCCGCGCGCAGCAGTTCGCTCGTGATCAGCGCGATCTCCCCGTCGGGCGGGCTCCACTGGACCCGCCCACGGACGAGCGTGATCTTGGTTGCTTGCAGGTCGAGCGCGGGAATCTGCGAGGAGTCCAGCTCCAGCACCCACGGTTCCACGGTCTGGCCGTCTTTTTGCAGGCCGAGTTGATGCACCGCGCGCACGCCGTCGATCTCCATCAGCAGCGCCAGCAGATCGGAAGTATGGAGTTCGGTGGCCCGCTCGGCTGGCGCCAGATCGTCCGAATCGATGAACCCGTGCCGCAACGGCGGACCCTCGAAGATTTCGGCCAGGCTCCGGCCCCGCGCCAGCATTTCCTCCAGGCTGTAAAAACGAATCCGCGGCAGGACGTATTCAGCGGCGGCCTGGTACACCGCGCGCAGCACGTCGGAGGGCAGGTGCGCGTGGTCGATCTCGATTTCCGCGAGGACGGCGATCTTCTGCTGCTTGATCTCGGGGGCGAGGAAATCCAGGCCGAGGGGCCGCGAGGCGTTCAACCGCCGGACGATGTCCGTGGGATTTAACCCGCTGCTGCCCGGCGCGACCAGCACGCGATAGACGCCGCGTAGCTCGACTGGCTCGGCGGGCGGCGCGGCGCCCAGCACGAGCGCGCCCTCGGCGGGATCGAAAGAGACCGGCGGTTCGAGGGCGGTCACCGGCTCGATCCAGACATTCTTCACCCCTTCGACATCCAGCACTAGCTTGCGCAGATCCAGCAGGGTCACTGGATTCGTGGTGAGAATCTCGGACGGGCGGAAAAGGCCGGAGTCCGACCCGGCACCGGCCAGTAAATCGCGCACGTCGTAGTTCGCGCGGTAGGCGAGGTCGGTCAGGACGTAGCAAAGCTGTTCGAGGATCGTGATGCCGGGATCGTGCGCATTGTGGTCGGTCCAGGTGGTGCCCGCGATGCCCTGGATGAATTGCAGGCCGCGTTGGCGCAAGGACGCAAAATCCCACGGCGGCAACCCGGGGTTGTCTATCCCGTCCACGCGGGACGCATCTGCTGAGCCGGTCGTCATGTCGGTCATCTCTGCCGGAGCGAAGGGAATGCCCTACCCATCTGCCAAGGCGGGAGGCTCAGGGGGGCGGCGAGCCGCCGTTGGAACCGACGCCCGTCCCACCGCTGCCGTTGAAGTACAAGTACGGCCCGACCCCGTTGACGTTCTGGAAGACGTTGAACCGGTCGGCCGAGGTCGAGAATCGCGCGACGGTGAAGCCGCCATTTTTGATATAGAGATGAACGCCATCCGTCACGAGGCTCCAGCTGCCGATGGTCAGGGTGCCGCCACCTGCGGTCAGATTTCCGGTGGCCGCGATGTCTCCGCCAACGTGCAGTTTCGCGGTGGGATACCAGTTGTTGACACCGACGTTGCCGGAAGGCATCAAAAGAAGATGATCGTCGGGATCGTTCTGGATGCCCAGGACCAGTCGGGCGCTCTCCCCCAGGCCCCCGGTTATGCTGTCCTGGTATTGAATGTAACCATAGTCGCTGCCGGCGTTGAACATGCTGCGGAAAACGATGCTGTTGGCCCCACCGATGTTCCCGTGCAGGAAGACCAGCGAGCCGGTATTCGGGTTTGCCGCCGTGCCGACTGGCTCGTAGATGGTCAACCGACCCAGTGGGGCGGTCGTGCCGATGCCGATTTTGCCGTCGTTCTGCACCGCGAACTGCCATCCCCCGTTGTAAAAGCCTACTTGCTGGCTTCCAAACCCTCCGACAAAACGGTCGGTGGAAACCCAGAGCCCCCCGTCGTTGCTGTTGGAACGCAGGCGGCCATTCACGACCAGGTCCACACTGCTGCCGCCGTCCCCGACGACCTCCAGCTTCGCGCCCGGAGTGGTCGTGCCGATGCCTACCTTGCCGTCGCCCTGCACCGCCAGCCGCCAATCGGTGCCGTACTTGAGCCCGACGAGGCCGGCGGCTCCACCGACAAAGCGGTCGTTGGATATCCAGAGCCCACCGGTGTCGTTATTGGAGCGCAGGCAGCCGTTCACATTGAGGTCCACGTTGGCACCGCCTTTCCCGGCCACGTCGAGCGCCGCGCCCGGCGAAACCGTGCCGATGCCCACGTTGCCGCTGGCGCTCTGGAGAAACAACGTGTTGGCGCTGGAGCCCGCGTCCTGGAAGACGAGTCCGGGCGTGGGAGCGCCCGCCGGATTTTGCTTGATCAGCCAGGCCGGGGTCGGGGTCGGGGTCCCGACCCGCGAAAACCGGAGCAGCGCTTCCTCGGGGCCCGTGGCGATCAGGGTCAGCGGGTCGTTGGGGAGCTTGACCACGCCGTCGTCGTTCTGGTTCAATCCGCTGTCGATCAAATCCTCGAAGTTGGACTGGGTCGGAATGGCATTCTTTTTGAAGAAGCCCTTGAGTTCAGCTCTGGTTCTAGGCATGGGAGCAAGTGGAGGTTGGGAGCATGGGGTGGCGGTGCTGGCTACTGGTCAGGCGACCGAAAAGTCGAGTTCCACTTTCATGTAATCGACACCGACATAGGAAGTTTTCACGTATTGTTCACCGGTGATCAGGTCGATCTGGTGCGTGCGCTCGGAGACGAGGATGACATCGGGCGCTCCACCGGTTACGCCGACGAGGTCGATCATCTGATCCGAGACGTTCTTGGGAGGCTGACCGGCCATGCTGAGGAAGAGCTTGAGGTCCGTAACGTAGTCAACGTAGGGACGTTGCTCAAGAAAATAAACGATCAGGTTGGCGCTCGCGCGGTTGCCGAAAACGATGTCTGCACTGTCGTCGTAAGCCCACGGCGAGAGAAACCGGCAGACCTCGTCGTTGAGCTGGGGAAGATAGAAACCGGGGTTGCAGCCCGGGCGCAGGCGGACGCTGAAGCGCAGCTTGAGCGAGCAATACTGCGGGTTCTGCACGCGGAAGGCCGCGCCGGCGGCGCAACGGTCGGCGAGGAACGTCTCGACCCGGCTCAGCACGTCCGCCGGCACCTTCGGCTCGAACGGATCGAACGGCAGCTTGCCGCGGATGTCCGGGATCACGACCACCCGCACCGTCGGTCGGCGGGGATCGTCCGCCGAGTCCACGGCGAGGCATTTTGCTTTGTGGATTTCAGGAAAGGCTTCCAGGACGAGGCGTTCGTAGTCCCAGCAGGTCAGCGCGCGCCCCTTGTGCCGGAGCCGTTCGCTCACGCGCGTGGCGAACTGCGGCTCGCCCTCGGGCGGGTTGTCGGCAAAAGGGCTGTACGGCTGCTGGATTCCCTTGACCTGCGGGCGTGGCTGCGCCAGCGCCTTGATCGTGTTCGGCGCCAGCGGGCGGCCCGAGGCCCCGGCGGAATCCGGGGCGAGGGACGCCGTCACCGCCTGCGTGCGGATCTCCATCACGTCGCAGACGCCGCGGCTGTGGCGCGCCATGGCGAGCCGGAGCCAATAGAGCCCGGGGGGCAGCAGCGTGCTCGGTTCCACGGCGGGCAGATCGAGTTCCACGATGCCCGCGTTGGCCAACCCGCGCGTGGCATCGGCCAGCAGGCGGCCATTGTCGAGTTCCAGCCATTCGTTGCCGCTGAGGTAGCTCCAGCGCACGGGTTCCGGCGTCACGTCGGGGTCCGCGCTGCCGGCTGCCAACTGAAAGAGTAGCGGGAGCGTCTGCGGCGGCGAAAGCGGGTCGATGCCGATGAAAAGCTGGCCCTCCAGGTCGTATTGCGGCAGCCAGGACCCCACGTCGGGTCCCACGTCCTCGGGGGGCGTTTTCGGGTCGATTTTAATCGGACGGTAGCCGAAGGGTTCGAGGTAAAAAATTTGGTCCGTGTCGCCGGGGTCGTTGTAGGGCGGGAGCAGATCGACCGCCGCCGAATAATTGAGGATCAGCCGCCGGGCGAGCGGCGTGTACGGCGGATTGAGGATGGTTTTGTTCGTCGCCACCACCGCCGCCGTGGCGGCCTGCTGCGGATAGACCGAATGGAAAAAATCCGGGCTTTGCAGCTCCAACATCCAGTAGCGGTCGCTGTCCAGCGGATCGTCGCCGACCGTCCCAATCAGCGTGAGGCCGTAGTTGGCATATTTTGCTTTGATCTCCGCGCCGGTAGTCGCCACCGTGGTGGCTGGCGCGGCGGGGAACAGCGGGACGTTCTTGAGGTCCCAGAGCGACCGGTCGGCGGACAGTTTCAGTTCGGCGTTGAACGCCTGGTTGTTCGCCGGGGGTGAGCTGTAGCCTCTGTACCAGGCCGTGAGATCGGGCGGCAAGCCGAGCCAGTCGAAACCGATTTCCAGCTTGCTCAGTGACTTGGCGCAGATCTCGGGATGCGCGATCAGGAAACGCGAACCCACGACCGGCAGGCTGCCAAAGGGCTGAAACGGCGTCTTGGGATTCAAGGCTCCCAGGTCGTTCTGCATCAGCACGTTGGTCAGACCCGCGACGGCGACCTCCAGATGCACGTGGGCCAACACCAGCAGGCGGAAAGCATCGTAATGTTTTTTCGGCGGCGTCCCGGGATGGTCCGGGTCGGGAATATCCCGCGGCAATACCTGGAGGAAGGGCGCGGTGGCGGAGGTCGACGCGCCGGTGGACAGCGGCGCAATCGGCGGGACCTCCTGGCCCAGGAGCAGCACGAAGCGAAGGTTGGGCGCGGGGCTGGTCGTCCCCGCGATGGCGTTGCCCGGGGTCCACGTGATCTGGGTGTCCGCCGCCACGACTTCCAGCGGCCCCTTGGCGGTGCTGAGCAGGAAGCGGAACGGCAGCGTCGCTTTGGCCAGCTCGGCCTTCACGGCCGCGTTCTGGAGCAGCGCGCTGGCCTTGGTGAATTCGAGCGTCAGGGTGATGGTGCGTACCCCTTCCGCCAAAGCCAGCAGGGGCGATGCGATCATGAAACCGAACGACGCGGGCACGGTCGCGCCGTCCTCGCGCGGGCCGTCGCCGAAGGTGCGCCAACGCGGTGTCGGCGACCCGGCCGCCGCCGTGGTAACCGCCGTCGCGTCGGGCGCGGCGAAGACGTTGTCCCACGATTCGAATTCCAGCGCCGGCGGCTCCCACTTCTCCTTGCGTCCTCGCGCTTCGTTGAGAATGGAAGCGACGTTGTCCCAGTCCACCGCGCCGGTCGCCGCGCTGAATTTTTGCAACGTGCTCACCTCCTCGGGCGTGAGAAAAAGCTCCTTTTCGATGTAGTCGGCGTCGGCCACGGGGTCGAGGTTGAGCAACGCTTTCGGATAACCCGGCAACTGCAAACCCGCCGCCGGCTGGGCCGGGTCGATCTCGCCGAGCGCGGCGACGGCCATCTTGTTGATGCCCGTGGCGGCATCGGTCGTGGTCCCGCGTGCCCCCAGCAAATACGCCCGGCGTTTGGCGGTCTCCTTCGCCCGCCGCGCCGCACGGAGGATCGCGTAAACCTCGTCCCACTCCCACGGCTTCGTGGCGTTGCCTGCGCGGGTCGCCGCGCGCACGGTCGTGTAATCGTCTGCCGACAGGAAGAACGATGTCTCCAGCCGCTGCACCGCGGCATCGACATCGTCCAGATTGGCCGTCGCCTTGCCCGCCACCCTGGGAAGTTGGGCGTTGAAATTGCCGATCGTGTGCAGCAGCAGCCGCTCCCAGAGGTCGTTGCCCGGGTTGGGACCGCGCAGGTCGGGCGGATCGACGACGTGCCCGGGGTCCTGACTCTGCTTGCGGCGGCCCGCGCCGCGCAGGATTTCCAGGATCTGCTGCCACTGCTGGTAGAAGCCATCGACGATGGCCATCATCTGCGTGAAGTCGTCCACGCTCGCAAACGAGAGCGTGCCGGTCACGAACTGGCGCACCGCGTCGTCCTGGATGTGGCGGGACAACCCGTACACGTCCGCCACCTCGGGAAGCGTGTCGTAGAGCGTGCGGTAAGCGGCGTCGCTGAAATTGAGGGCCGTTTTCAGGTTCGTGACGAAATCATCCGCCCGCAGCGGCGCGAGCGTGTAGCCCGGGTCGTTGCGCTTTTTCCGTCCGGCCTTTTGCAGGGCGGCGTTCACCTGGCCCCACTGCGCGGCGGTGTCCGGGTTGGCGGGTAGCAACCCGTGCCGCAGCGCCATGAGGCCGCGAAACGCCGGCAGGTTGAGCGCGAGGCCGCCCACGTTGCGGACGAAGGCCAGCAACCCGTCGAGATCGCCGTAGAGCGCCTTCAGCTTGTCCGCCACGGCGACCTGGGCCGGATCGTACGGATAATCCGGCAGCGGGTCACCCGGATTTGGCTCACCCAGAGCGACTTCCATCAACGCCTCGAAGGCTTTGTCGCTCGGCGATGATTCGTGCTCCCACCCGGGCGCGCGCGCCAGGAAGGGCAGCAGCACGTCGGGGTTCCGCCGCACGTCATCGAGACCCACGAGCGTCCGTTGCAGGAACAGGCTGCGGCACTGCCGCACCTGCGCGGGTGTCACCAGGAGATCGGCGTCCGTCTGGTAGTGGACCGCTCCCCCCTGCGCATCACGCCCGGCATCCAGCAGCGTGCCCGCCGGGAGCAAGAACGGGCGCTGTCCCGACGCCGGTTCGACCAGCACGTGGACGCTCCCGCTGCCCGCCGGACGGGGCCGGAAGCCGAGCAGGTCGCGGTAATAGAAGTCGAGGTGGCGGCGGGTAAAAGTGTTGGTCTGGTCGCGCACCGACCGCAACAGGCCGAGAAAAGCGAGCAGCAGCGCGAAGTGGGGCCGCCGCCAGACGTCGTAGCGCGCCTCCGGGAACCCACCGGGATCGGCGAGAAAGGCCGCGATTTCCGCCCGCTTCGCGGGGTCCGCGACCGACCCGAGAAATCCGGTCCAGTCGCCATCCGCGTTGTTTTGCAGATTGTAATATTTCAGGCTTGCCGCGTAACTCTGCAGAAACGCGAGCCAGTCGGCGGGCTCGCGCTCGTCCACCAGCGCCGCATCCGCCGCCAGCGCCGGCAAAGCCCGGTCCGCCTGGCTGGTGCCGTCGCGGTAAAGAAAAGAGGGGGGCTGGTCGGCCATGACTCGGTGAAGGAAAGAGGTCCTGCGGCTTCAGTTCCGGGGAGCGCACACGCCTCGCGTGCCCCCTCCGGCGCACCGCCGGAGGGGCTGAGACAAGAGCGTCTGCGCCAGCACGCGAGGCGTGTGCGCTCCCCGGGACGAAGACCGGGTTTCTTTTTCGTGGATGCTTATGGGCCAAAAGGCAAAAGTAAAAAGGCAGAAGTCAACAGGATGGTGGAGAGGCTGCATATGAGTGGAAGAAAATGGATTGGGTTCTTTTCTGCCTTCTGCCTTCTGCCTTCTGCCTTCTGCCTTTCTTGCTCAGGTCCCGCGGAACTTGGTGTTGGTGGTCACGAAGGAGCCGCTGCCGAGGTACATCGGCACCGCGTCCGGCGTGGAGGCCGGCGGCGGCATCTGCGCCGGGGTTTGCACCTGGAAGACCGCGATAAAAGTCCCGCCCTTGAGCAGCACGGGTTTGCTGGCCGAGTCCGTCTTGAGCGCTTGTTGATTCGGCGCGAGCGCCTGGATTTTCAGCGT
>CAHJWO010000157.1 GCA_903642295.1 PVC group bacterium
GTCAACCACGTCCCGACCTCGGAACAATCCCCCGGGGAGGCCATGCGTTCCATCGACGGCCCGGTCGATACCACCGTGCAGTTGACCCTTCGGCGTGTTGGCGTGCCGGACAGGGAGGTGTCGGTCGTGCGCCGTCCCCTGCTCGCCGTCTATACACCGGCGGCGGTCGCGGGTGAGCCCCAGGCGGCGTTCCGTCTCGGGTCCTTCTATACGCATGGGCCAGCCGCCAGCCGTGATCCCGCGAAAGCCGCGGAATGGTACCGCCAGGCGGCGGATGCGAATTACGCCCCCGCCCAGGTTGAAATGGGGTACCTGACGGCCAACGGGCTCGGCACCAAGCGGAATCTGACCGAGGCCGCTCATTGGTACTCGCTGGGGGCGAAACAGGGGAATGCCCAGGCGGCCCGATCTCTGGCTCAGTGCTATCTCTACGGCCGCGGCGTGCGCCAGAGCGACGAGAACGCATTTTACTATTACGACCAGAGCGCCCGCCAGGATGACCCCGAAGCCGAGATGCGTCTCGCCTTGCTCTATCGGGATGGGCGGGGCGTCGCGCGGGATCTTCGCGCGGCGTTTGCGTGGCTTTATCGCAGCGCCGGGCAGGACGATCCGGCCGCCGAGATGCACCTCGGCTTTCTCTATCTGGAGGGGCGCGGCGTCCCGCAGGACAACCGGGCGGCGTTCGCCTGGTTTTACCGTTCGGCCGTCCAGGGCGATTCCTACGGAGAAAGCGCTCTGGCGTACATGTACGCCGCCGGCAAAGGCGTGCCGCGCGATCCCGTCGAAGCGCTGCGGTGGTATCTCAAAGCCGAGGTCAAGCGGCCCGCGGATCAGGGACTCAAAAACGAGGTGGCGATGGCGAGGCTGCGAGCGTTTGTGAAAGATCCCGGCTCTTTGTCCGCGCTCGACCTCGCGGCGCTGCCTGCGGTGGCAAAGCGTTGGCTCGACGGGGCGTTCATCGTCCTGACCGCGTTCTACGTCCTCGGCGGCATGACTTTATTGGTTCTGTGTTTTCGGGCGCACGATGCGTCCGGGAAGTTGTCCATCGCCTTGGGATGGATGTTTTTCTTTCTGGAGAGCCAGGGCGTTGCGTTTCTGGCTCTCTGCCTGTTCGGGACGGCCTGGGGTGCCAACGCCCTCCTCGGTGCCACGTCGCTGGCGTGCGCGCTGCCCATCATTCTCTCCACCGGCGGACCGGTGCGATCCCGGCTGTGGAAACATCCGACGGTATCGGTGCGGAAGCTCCTGCTCTACGGCCTGACGGCGTGCGCGGCGCTTGCCTTGATCATCTTCGTTTTCAGTAAAATTTACCTGTTGGTCAAGCACTCCCCTCTGCCGGGTCAGCCCACGCTTCCGCTGCTGTCAAGCGCGAAGCAAACTTCGGCGTGGATGACTTATGTGTCCGCCGCGCTGTTGATGCCGGTGGCGGAGGAAATCGTTTTCCGGGGTTATCTATTCAACGCTCTTCAACGACATCTTCGTGACAGAAATGTCGTGATCGTCACCGCGCTGGTGTTCTCAGCCATCCATTTTCAGTGGCTTTATTTTCTGCCCATCGCGGGGTTTGGACTCGCCTTGGGTTGGGCGAGGCTAAAGACCGGCTCCCTCTGGCTGCCCGTGTTGATCCACGTGACCAACAATGGCCTCTTTCTGGCCGTCTCTTTCTAACTGCCGATCCGAAAAATCCGGTTCCCAGCCCCGGCAGGGGCGGCAGAGTTTAGCCCGGGGCGTAAGCCCCGGGGAAAAACGCCATTCGCCCGCAGCCCCGGCAGGGGCGTAAGAAAAAACGCGTGGGTTTCCCGGATAGGCAGTAAGGTTGAGCCAGGCTCCGCCGGAGGCGGTTCGAGGTAGGGACGGCTGTCCTAGCCGTCCGTATTGGGCCGCAGGCCCTTCCGGCCCCCAGAAGCGAGAGGTTCACTTGGAAGCGGTCCCCCAAAGCAGACAGTCACGGACGGCTGGAACAGCCAATCTGGACCTGAAATCTCCCACCCCCTCACGCCAGCTCCACGAGCAACTTCCTGCCCTTGAACTTGATGCCGTTGAGCTTCGCGCGCACGGTGTCCGCGTGTTCGCTGGCCACGTCCACCAGCGACCGCCCCGGCAGAATGTTGATCGCACCGACCGTCTCCTTCCCCAGACGCGTCACCCCCGCGATCACGCCCACGATGTCGCCGGGCTGAATGTCGTGCTTCGCGCCGACATTGAACATCAGCCGCGTCATGCCCGCCTCGTGCGAGGTCGCCGCCACTTTGCGGTCGGATTTCGTGCGTTCGTGCTCCGCCGGCGATGGCCGGTTCCGGGCCTCTGCAAACTCGTTGACCGCCGGTCGCGCCTGCCGGTCCCGGGTGGGAGCCGCGCGCCGGTCGTTGAGCCGCGCAATCACGGCCTCCTGCTCTGCCGAAAGCGGCACCGGCTCGGCCGACGGCACCAGCCTGGGCGCAACCCCTTGCGCCGCGCCATCCGCCGCCGCCCCCACGCCCGCCGGCTTCGCGCTCCCGTCCGAAAGCAAATGGATCAGCGCGGACGCAATGTCCGTTGGCGAGTGACCCGCTTCCAGAAACCGGTCCAACGTGGCATCCTGCCGCCGATATTGCCCGGCTTCCAGCGTTTCGCGCAACCGCTCGAACAGCGCTTCCGTGCGCCGTTCCTCTACCTCGTCCAGCGACGGCACGCGCATCCGCTTGATATTCGCCTTGATGAACCGCTGAATATTTTGAAGTTTATAAATCTCGCGCCCCGCGACGAACGTCACGGCTTTGCCGGTCTTGCCCGCGCGTCCGGTGCGCCCAATGCGGTGGACGTAATCTTCCCCGTCGTGGGGCAAATCATAATTGAAGACCACCTCCACGTCGTCCACGTCCAGCCCGCGCGCGGCCACGTCCGTCGCCACCAAGAACTCGCACTGGTGCTGTCGGAACCGTCCCATGACCCGCTCGCGCATCGCCTGGCTCAAATCGCCGTGCAGCGCCTCTGCCCGGTAACCCCGCGCGACGAGATGGCTCGTCAATTCATCGACCATCACCTTGGTCGCGCAGAACACGATGCCCAGCCGCACCTCCTCCAGGTCCAGCAACCGGCACAACACCTCCAGCTTCGAGCGCCGGTCCACCTCGTAGTAAACCTGCTCAATCGCGGGCACCGTGAGCGCCTGCGCCTCGATGCGCACGTTCTCCGCGTCGCGCGTGAACCGCTTGATGATGTTCTGCAACGCCGGCGGGATCGTGGCCGAGAACAAAATGGTCTGCCGCTCCGGTTTCGACTGCGACAGAATGTGCTCGATATCTTCCCGGAACCCCATGTCGAGCATCCGGTCGGCCTCGTCGAGCACCACCATCTTAACGTCATCCAGCGAAAGCGTCCCGCGCTGCAAATGATCCATCACGCGTCCCGGCGTGCCGATGATGATCTGCGCGCCGTCGCGCAGTCCGCGCAACTGCCGGTCATAAGACGCCCCTCCGTAAATGGGCAATTCCCGAATCCCTCGCTTGAACAGCGCCAGCTTGGCGACTTCCTCGGCCACCTGCACGGCCAGTTCGCGCGTCGGGCACAGGATCAGCGCCTGCGGCGCGCGCCTTTCCGCGCGCACGGCCTCGATCACCGGGATGGCGAACGCCGCCGTCTTGCCCGAACCCGTCTGCGATTGTCCGATGACATCCTTGCCGGAAAGCAGCACGGGAATCGCCGCCGACTGGATCGGCGAAGCCTCCTCGAACCCCAGCCGTTCGACCGCTTTGAGCACTTCCGGGGACAGGCCGAGTTCGGCGAACAGCTTCTTTTGCATGGGCTTGCACCTTACGCCGGGATGAGGAGCAAATCCACCAAAGGTCCTGACGCCGCTCCGAGGCCTTCCCCATCGGGCCGCAGGCCCTTCCGCTCAGGAGGGTGGACGACAACCTCCGGGCGCCGTTTGCTTCCTGTGCAAAGCCGTCCACCTCAACCCTCACAAAACTCATTCCTTACGTCCTCCACAAAAACCCGCCGATTCCCATCCGCCCGAAATCAGCGTAATCTCTCCGCCTTTACGCCCATGACCGCCGCCGCCCTCCGCCCGGACACCCTCCGGCACATTGACGAACTGCTCGCCCGTTGTCCGGCGCTCGCCCCGCTCACCGCCGGGATCACCCGTGCGTCCGCCGCCATTTGCGCCTGCCACCGCGCCGGGGGCAAGGTGCTCGTCTGCGGCAACGGCGGCAGCGCGGCGGACAGCGAACACATCGTCGGCGAACTGGTCAAGGGGTTCGTCCTGCCGCGCCGGGTCCCGCCCGCCGACGCCGCCCGCCTGCACGCCGCCGACTCCGCCGCCCATGCCCACGGCCCCGAACTCGCCGAAAAACTCCAGTGCGGCGTCGCCGCCATCGCGCTCACGGGCCACCCGGCCCTCGCCACCGCCATCGACAACGACACGGGCCGCCAGATGGTCTTTGCGCAGCAGGTGTATGTCTATGGCCGCCCCGGCGACCTCCTCCTCGCCATCAGCACCAGCGGCAACGCGGGCAACGTGCTCCGGGCGTTGACGGTCGCCCGCGCCTTCGGCCTGACGACGCTCGGTCTCACCGGCAGCCGCCCCGCGCGCATGGACGCCCTCTGCGACGTTCTCCTCAAGGCCCCCGAGCACCAGACGCACAAGATCCAGGAGTTGCACCTGCCCATTTACCACACGATCTGTTTGATGGTGGAGCAGGAACTCTTTCCCGACGCCACCGCGAGCGAGTGACGGGCTGCACGGCTCATCCGCGTTTCACGCGGCGACTCGCCCCGAGGCCGCGCATCCAAGGATGGCGCGGCCTTCGTTTTGTAAGGACTCGCCGCCCCGTCAGCCGGCGAAAACGGAACGCTTCGCACCGCCACTTCCCCCGTTCTCTGCCCTTCCGACTTCCGACTTCCGACTTTCCCCATGGCTTTCGACGACAAGCGCGTGCTCATTGCCGACGACGACGAGCGTCCCCGGCAACTCCTGGCTCATTACCTGAAAAGCTGGGGTTTCACCGTGGTTTCCTGCCGCGACGGCCTGGAAGCCGCCGCGATCCTCGAAGGCGGCAATGCCCCGGCCATTGCCCTGATCGACTGGATGATGCCCGGACTGGAGGGGGTGGAGATTTGCCGCCGGGTGCGCGCCAACCTCGGCAACCGGCGCTACACCTACATCATTCTGGTGACGGGCCAGCCGGACGTGGCCGCTGGATTGGAAGCCGGGGCCGACGATTTCGTGGCCAAGCCCTACAACGTGGATGAACTCCGGGCCCGCCTGAGCGTGGGTCAGCGCGTCATTCAACTGGAACGCCGCCTGGCCGAGCACATCGATTTGCTCCGCGACGCCTTGGACCAGCTCAGCCAGTTAAATCCGCCCGAATCCGCCCCCGCGCCGCTGGTCCCCTGACCCCGGCAAACGAACTCCCACGCAGGTCCTGACGGCTGTCCCAGCCGTCCCCATTATTCTAGAGCGCAGCCCGATTGGATAAGCTTTGCACTGAATCCTCCCCCAAGGTCTGTCATCCTGAGCGAGTGGAACGAGCCGAAGGACCTTCCACCGTCGAGGGCACCTCAGGCTGACCCAAAGAAGATGATCCCGAGGCTGATTCAAACGGGATTCGCTCTAAGGTAGGGACGGCGGTCCCTCGCCGGCCCCGTTGGGCCGCCGGCCCCTCCGAGGTGGACCGCGACCTCCGGGCGCGGTGGGTTCCCACGCCGCGCATCCGCCTCGTCCCCCTTCTGGTGTGATCGTGCTGCTCGCCCCCCTTCTCTGTCATCCTGAGCGAGTGTAACGAGCCGAAGGACCTGCCCGCGTAGCTGCTCGTGGCAGCGCCATCATCGCAGAAGGGGATGAACCCCCTCGGACGGTGGACGGCCTCTTGCGGCCAGCGTCGGGTCTTCTCTTCACCCCCCGTCCGCCTTCCCTCCTCCTTCCTGATTCCCCCCATTTCCTGCCGCCCGCGCAAACGCTCGCGCCAAATGCCCGGTGTTCACCTCCGCGAGAAAATTCTCCTCTACCCACGCCCTTCCCCCCGCACCCAGCCGCCGACGCAGCCCCGCGTCCCGCGCCAGCCTTTCCGCCGCATCCGCGAGCGCCCCGGCATCCGTCGGATCAACGATCAACCCGGTGACGCCGTCCGTCACGGCCTCCCACGCCCCGCCCGCCGCACTGGAAATCACCGGCAGCCCGTGCGCGAACGCCTCGGGTACGACATTCGGCAATCCATCGCGGTCCCCCTGCGCGTCAACGATCCCCGTGTGCCAAAACACGTCCGCCCACCGGTACGCGGCCTGCACTTCCGCCGGACTCCGCTCCCCCACCAACTCCACGCGCCCCCCCAGACCCGCCGCCTCCACCGCCGCCTCCAACTCCCCGCGCAACGGTCCCTCGCCGAGGATTCGCAGCCGGAATGCCACCCCGCGCCGCGCCAGTTCCCGGGCCGCCGCCACCTGATAAATCTGGCCCTTTTTCGCCACCAGCCGCCCCACCGACAGCAGTCGCAACTCCCCGCTTTCCACGCGCTCCCCAACCTCCGGCAGCACGGTCAAACCCCGCCGCGCCAGGACGATCTCTGCCTTCCTTCCGGGAAAACGCCCCTGCAAATGCTCGACGTTCGTCTGCGTGGTCGTGTGGACAAATTTCGCCCCCTGCATCTTCGCCGGGAGCAGCGGATCGCCCCCGTGCCGGTGCAGGTCATAGGCGTGCGCGCCGAACGAATACGGCACCCCGACCAACTCCCCCAGCACGGCGGCCACGGTGGCGGGAGCCGTCGCCCAGGCCCCGTGAATCACCTCCACCTTCCGCCTCCGAAATTCCCCTGCCCGGGCCAGCGCGAACAGCGTCCCCCAGCACGTATGGAACCATCCCTCCGCGTGTCGTGGCCGATGTTTTGCCAACACCCGCCATCCCTTCCCCACCAGCCCCGGTCGCCGGCCCAGTTCCCGCCCCGCCCCGATCAGCCCCGCCAGCACCACGCGTCCCACCGACCCCGCCCTGACCACCGTCAACTCCGGCGGCACCGCCGGTCCCGGCCGCCCGGCCCGCCGAAAGTCCAGGCAGGGATGCACCTCCACCTCCAATCCCTGCGCCGCCAGCGCCCGCATCTCCCTTTCGATGAACGTCTGCGAGAGCGTCGGGAACTTCATCACGACGTAGGCGATCTTCCGGGGCACGCCCTCAATCTGCCGCCCCCTTCGCCGCGACGCGAAAAGAAATCGTTCCCCGGCCCGAGATAAAAAAAATTCGACTGACGGTCACTTGCTATTTGTTAGCGGTTGCTTGACATGTTCATCCATCCGCCGCTCGTACCCGGGGCGAATTTGTCCCCACTGGATCATGCAGGTTTCGAGCTTCCTCGACCTCCTGGCGTCCGTCCGACGCTCCGCTCGATCCGGCCTCCTTTCGTTATCTCCGGCGCGAGATAACGCCTCTTTCACTCCGCTGATTTCCTTTCAAGCTCCCTGATTGACCATGCCACACGAACATGAACACCCCTCGCCGGATGACGACCTCATCCCCGACGACGTGCAGTCGTTGGAAGACAGCCCGCATTTCTCCCGCCGCGATTTCATCACCGGCACCAGCGCGGTCAGCGCGGGGCTGCTCGCCTCGCAGTGGTTCTCGCCCATCGCCCGCACGCTCGCGGCGGACGACCCCGCTGCGGTGGGCGCAAACGGCCTGCCCACTGGC
This sequence comes from PVC group bacterium, assembly GCA_903642295.1. Taxonomy (GTDB): domain Bacteria; phylum Verrucomicrobiota; class Verrucomicrobiia; order Chthoniobacterales; family SZAS-18; genus CAHJWO01. The sequence goes on from CAHJWO010000157.1 coordinate 7,661, forward strand.
GCGGAAACGATGGCACTCAAGCTCCGGATCAACGGCGCGGAACAATCGCTGGAGATCGACCCGCGCGTCACCCTGCTCGATGCCCTGCGCGAACGGCTCAACCTCACCGGCACCAAGAAAGGCTGCGACCACGGCCAGTGCGGCAGTTGCACGGTGCTCGTCAATGGGCGGCGCGTGAACGCCTGCCTGACGCTGGCGCTGACCTGCGAGGGCGAGGAGATCACCACCATCGAGGGTCTGGCCAGGGGTGACGAGCTTCATCCCGTGCAGGCGGCGTTCATCAAGCACGACGGCTTTCAATGCGGCTACTGCACGCCGGGGCAGATTTGCTCGGCGGTGGCCTGCATCAAGGAAGGCCATGCCAAGGACGACGCGCAAATCCGCGAATGGATGAGCGGTAACATCTGCCGCTGCGGCGCTTACAACGGGATCGTCAACGCCATCAAGGAGGCGCGCGACCACCAAGTGGCCTGACCCCGATTTTCGCACCGAAAAATCACCGAAAAACAAGAAATACGTCGCAGGCGTCGCAAGCGTCGCAGGTGCAGGAGACAAAATCCAACCACCGATATTTTCGTGCATCATCCGCTGTCTGACTTTCGCTGACCTCGCCGCTTTTCCCTCCCTTCCTCATTTTCCTCCATGCATCCTTTCACTTACACACGCGCGACCGACACCGACACGGCGCTCAAAGGGCTTTCCGGCGGGCCGGCGGCCAAGCTGCTCGGCGGCGGCACCAATCTGATCGACCTCATGAAAATGGGCGTCGAAACCCCCAGCCGTCTGGTGGACATCACCCGCCTCGACCTCGCCAAGGTCGAGGAACTTCCCGACGGCAAGGGCGTGCGCATCGGCGCGCTGGTGCGCAACTCGGACCTCGCCGAACACCCGCTCATCGTCGAACGTTACCCGGTGTTGAGCCAGGCATTGCTGGCGGGTGCGTCGCCACAGTTGCGCAACATGGCGACCACCGGCGGCAACCTCCTCCAACGGACCCGCTGCTACTACTTTTACGACCCGGCGTTTACCCAGTGCAACAAGCGGGTGCCCGGCAGCGGCTGCGGCGCGGTGGGAGGCTACAACCGTATCCATGCCATTCTGGGCCAGAGTGAGGCGTGCATCGCCACCCATCCCAGCGACATGTGCGTGGCGATGGCCGCGCTGGATGCCGTCGTGCGCGTGCAGGGACCCAAGGGTGAGCGCGAAATCCCGTTCGCCGAGTTCCACCGCCTGCCCGGCGAGCACCCGGAACACGAGACCAACCTGCAACCCGACGAGATCATCACCGCCGTCGATCTGCCCGCCGCGCCGTGGGCGAAGACCTCGCATTACCTGAAAGTGCGCGACCGCGCGAGCTACGCCTTCGCCCTGGTCAGTGTGGCCGCCGCATTGGAGGTGGTGGACGGCAAGATCAAAACGGCGCGCGTGGCCCTGGGCGGGGTCGCCCACAAGCCGTGGCGCTCGAAGGAAGCCGAGGAAACGCTCGTCGGCGAGCAGCCGGGCGAGGCCATCTTCAAGACGGCGGCGGGTGCCGCCCTGAAACATGCCAAGGGCTACAAATACAACGAATTCAAGATCGAGCTGGCAAAACGCTCGGTCGTCCGCGCGCTGACCAACGTCACGGCAGCCTGATTCCCTAATCCCCAAATTTTCCCTTACATGGCAACGGACAAAGAAATCGAACAGGGCATGGCGGGCCGCAATCCCGACATCATCGGCGCACCCATCGACCGCACGGACGGCCGCCTCAAAGTGACCGGCGGCGCGCGGTACTCGGCGGAAATCAACCTGCCGGGCCTCGTGTACGGCGCACTCGTCTCCAGCACGATTGCCGACGGCAGCGTCGCCGCGATGGACACGGCGGCGGCGGAGAAAGCGCCGGGCGTCGTGGCGGTATTCACGCCCTTCAACATGCCCAAGCTGCCCAAGGACAGCGCCATGGGCGTGGGGGCCGGCCCGGCGTCGCGCAAGCTCGCGCTGTTGCAGAACCCCAAGGTGAACTACTTCCTGCAACCCATCGGGGTCGTGGTCGCCGACACCCTGGAACACGCCACCCACGCGGCGGATCTGGTGCAGGTGAAATACGCCGAGGGCAGCCCGCGCGCCGGCCTGGTCGCGCACCTGCACGACGATTTCTCGCACGAGATCAGCGGCGGCGGCGAGAAACACCCCGCCGACACTTCCGAGCACGCCCCCAGCGCCGCGCTCAACTCCGCGCCCGTCCGCGTCGAGAACGTTTACCAGACGCCCACCGAAAACCACAACGCGATGGAGCCGCACGCCACCATCGCCTCGTGGGACGGCGACCACCTGACGCTCTTCGACTCCACCCAGGGCATTTTTTCCACGCGCAACCGCGTGGCCGGGATGTTCGGCCTGCACGACGAGAACGTGCGCGTGATCTGCCATTACGTCGGCGGCGGCTTCGGCTCGAAGGGGCCGGTGTGGGCGCACACGCTCCTCACGGCGATGTGCGCCCGGGAAGTCA
>CAHJWO010000158.1 GCA_903642295.1 PVC group bacterium
ATCCGAGTTCTGCGTGAAGTTCCACTTCTGCGCGTTGCCCCCGTTGTTCGCCCACAGAATGATCCCCGCGTTCTGCGTGTTGCTGCTCGCGTTGTCCACCGCCTCCCCGTTCTGCACGTTGATGATGCTGTGCGTGCCGCTAATGGAACCTCCTGCGGGTCCGTTGCCAACCGTGCCCGCACTGGTATCAATGGTGAGCGGATCGTAGTAATTCATGGACAGAGACGTGTTTGAATTAAACGTGATGGGACACCAGACATACGAGGAATTGTTGACGGGTTGCCCGGAAGCGCCGGCCCAACGATCTCCCATGAACAGATAAGCGGTGCCCGCACTGCCCTGGATGGGAAGCACGTAGGACGTTTGCGAGTTATAGCAGGTCGCGTCGCCGATGTTCGATAGACCCGACCAGCCCGAGGAGATGTTCGTCGAGTAGGCGTACTTTTGCTGATTGGGATTCCAACCGCTGGTGGTGGAGGAGATGAGATAGTAGTACGAACCGCGTTTGAAGAGGGCGGGCGCTTCCCGGTATTGACCCGCGTACAGAGTCGCCACCTGCCGGGAAACACTCTGATAGTCGCTGGTGAGGTAGTAGACGCTCAGATCCTTGTTGTCGTTGGAGGTCGAGATGAAATACGCTGAGTTGTCGGTGTCCACGAACAAGTTGCAGTCTCTCGACATGTTGTTGTTCGGCCGGAAACTCCCCAGGTATGTATAATTTCCGTCCACCGTGCTGCACGTTGCCACCGCGGCTCTGGCTTGCGTATAATCCTTGCCGTTTTCCCAGTGCATCCACATAACGAACTTGCCCGTGGCGGCGCAGTAGATCACTTTGGGACGCTCGATGACGCATGTCGCCAACTCGGCGGCGGAGGTCTGGAGCAGGACGCTGTTGCGGAACTCCCACGTCTTCAGATCCGTGGAGCGATAGCAGGACACTCCGTAGAAACTGTCGTCCGTATGGCGGCTTTCGCCAAACCAGTAGTAGTACGAACCAACTTTGATCATGCCGCCGCCGTGGGCCTGGACGCCGCGGCCGTTCGTATCGGTCCATTGGACGCCATTGGCCACCGAGACCGGCGCGGCGTGGGAACTGATGGAAAACGACAGAGCTGCCAGGCTGAGCAGACAGCCCCGAAACATGGTGTGTAATTTCATTTGGGAGGTTTGCAGGTTTACCGGGTAAATTTCTTTTGGTTGCCGCGCCGGCATTACTGGCTCTGATGCGATTGTTCAGCGCCTACTGTGGGAGCTTCTGACCCCAGAGCGTGCAAAAGAGCGTTCTGTCGCGTTGCGCGACGGGCTAGAAAACACGGCGTGTTCATTCTACGCTTTGTTCGAGTGGCGGATTGGCCATGCACACAGGCAGAGCCAACCCATCCAAGTGGGGGGACACCGGGAGGGAGAATCTGGATGCTGCCCGACGACAACCAAACGCGTCAAGCTTTTTTATATATTTTCTTCGCGGCCCGGAAGATACCCAGCCCGCGCTTCGAGGATCTGGAAAATGGGGAACCAATACACACCGGTACTCTCCCAGGCAACAGTCTCCGCTTTGAGTTCACCCAAGTTTTGTAGACACCACAGAACTTGGCCATTGTGTGGCTAGTTCAGGTTGGTCTGTTTTTCTAATTACACCTCTTTCGTAATAACTTTTTACAACGCCGCCTCCAAAAAACTTCTGTCATCCTGAGCGAGTGAACCGAGTCTGCGAGATAGGCGCAGCCAAACGAGGCGAAGGACCTTCCACTACCGTGGTTCCAGCCCACGCCGTCACAGGCTGAACACGGATTGCTCCCTATTACGAAAGCGGTCTATTCCAGCGGGGACACCTGACCGAAGGCGCAATGAAATCGTGCACGATTGTAGGAGGTTTCGACGTAGTCGAAGATCGCGCCGGCGGCTTCGGTCCGGCGGACGAAAGAGCGGCGGCGGACGAGTGCTTTCTTGCGCCACCTACAGTGACCACGGACGGCGCTGCCTCAGGGATCGACCTGCACGCGGTAAAAATTTTGCGCGGAAGACAGATCACTGTCCGTAAAAGTCAACGCCGCGCCGGTCGCGCCCGCTTGGGGCGAACCGAGGTTGCTGAAACTGCCGTCGGTCAACGAACCGCTGCGCTGCAATTGATAGGCGTGGCCGGTGTAGCTGTTGATCGTGAGAATTATCGCGCTTGCGTTGCGATCCACGCTTTGGATGGTGGTCAGGCTGGAGTCGAGGAGCGTGCCGGAGTTCAGGAACCCGCCCGGCGCGCTGTAGCCGCCGCTGATGACATCCAGCGTGCCGTTGTTAGTGAAAGTGCTGCCGCTGCCCACGATCAGGGCAGCCCCGTGTTCCAAGCGGATCGTGCCATTGTTGACCACGTTGCCAGTGACGTTCAACGTGCCGCCGAACAGCGTTACGGTGCCGCCGCTGGCCACGTTCAACGGCCCGCTGATCGTGCCCGACGCGCTCAATACCCCCCCGCTATTGACCGTCACCGCAGCGCCGAAGTTGCCGCTCCCGTTCACGGTGCCGCCCACGCTCACCGCGCCGCCGACCGTGCCGTTGTTAGTGAGGGTGGTTCCGCTGCTGACCTGCACGCTGCCCGTGCCCGTGCCCGTGCCGGTTGCATTGCTGACGACCAGCGTGCCGCCGCCGCTGATCGTCGTGCCACCCGTGTAGGTGTTGTTCCCGGATAGGACGATGGCCCCCGCGCCCGTGTAGGTCTGGGTGACGGTGCTATTGCTCGTGTCGGAAACGGGTGCCTGGAAAGTGTACGTGCTGGTCACCGTCAGCGCCCGTGGGCCGCTGATCGCGCCGCTGACGCTCAGTGGACTGGTGGACACATTGCCCCACGTTTGGTCGGCGCTCAGGGAAACGTTGGCCGAAATCGTGTGCGCGCCCGTACTGCGCTGTGCCGTGACCCCGCCCACGCCGATGCTCAGCGTGTTGGTGCCGCCGATTGTCACCGGTGCCGAGGCTCCGGCGGCGAAATTGACGCTGCGCACGGCGAGGTCAGCCCCGAGCGTCGTCATCAGGGGCGCGGAATTATTGTTGAAATGCACGTCCGTCGAGCCGTCGAGCGCGGTTTGCCGCGGAACCGTGCGCTGGTAGTTCTGCGCGAAGTTCGTGGCGTTGCCCGCCGTGACCGTGCTCCACTGGCCGTCCTGGCTGCCGGTCCAGAACGCAGACCCGAAAACGAGCGCTTTATAAAAGGCATTGCCCTCCACGGGGTAGCCCGCCAGCGACGGGTGGGTCTGGTCCGGCGGACCCATCAGGGCGACGCTGTCGTTGGGCGTCACCGCCGTATAGACATCGACGAAGGAAACGTGGTGGCCCGCCAGCACGTGGTTAAAGACCACCCCCGGAACGCGCGGGTTGTATTGGGCGTCCGAGTAAGCGCCCGCGTCGGGACGGTAGAACAGGTTGGAAAAGAGGATCTGGGCGTTGGGCCGCAGGTTCACCGCGATGTTCGTGATGGCCGCATCGGTGCGGTTGACCGGTCCGACGGTCTCGCCGTGGTTGTAGACGTAATCGTTGATGCCGATGTTGAGCAGGATGTAATCCGGGTCCACGCCGTTGCCCGGCGCCAGCCAGAGGCCGCCGTTGTTGTCGCCGGTGCCGGGGTTCGCGTTGAGGTTCGTGAGAAGATCGCTGCTGGTGTAACCCGAGTGGCCTTCGTTGCGGATCTGGTCGGCGGCGATGCAGATGTCGTACTCCGCCGCCGCGGCGTTGGGGACGGGGATCGTCTGGCTGCCGACGAAGTTCGGCGTGAAACGCCCGTCGTTGACCAGCGCCTGATAAAGCTCGCTGCGATAGCCGCAACCCGTCAGCGCCGGGTCGCCCCCGAAGCCCCGCGTGCTCGACGAGCCCAGGGGCATGATGTTGATGACCGGCGCGGTGGCGGGCGCGACCACCACCTGTTCGGCGGTGGCGGAATTTTGCAGCGTCAGCTTGTAGAAAACGCCCCCGACTTTTTTGATCTGGGTCTGCGCGGGTGAGAGAATCGTGTTGCCGCCGTCGAACTGAAAGTTGCCCGCCAGCCCGCCCGCCGGGGCGCTGACGAGGGTGTACGTGCCCGCCGTGAGCGCGCTGCCGGTGGTCAGCCGGATGCTGTTCTTGCCGCTGACCGTGACCGTGCCGCTCTGGACGACGAACTGGTCCGCGACGCCGTTGCCCAGGTCCAACCCGAGGCCGCCGTTTTGCAGGGTCAGCGCCGGTTGCCCCGCGCCGGGATTGATCGTGAAAGTATTGATCGTCGCGGCATTGGTCGAACCGATGTCCAGAATGCCGGACCCAGTGGACGAACTACCTCCCGTGAGGGAAAAGGACTTGCTGGCCAGCGCGCCGGTCAGATGCAGGGCACCGCCGTTGACGACCGTCGCGCCGGTGTAGGTGCTGGTGCCCGAGAGCAGGAGGGTGCCCACGCCGGTTTTGGTCAGGCGGCCCGCGCCGCTAATCTGGGAGTTGATCTCGCTGACGTAGCTCAGGGAGGCAACGGGCGTGTTGATGGTGAAAACGCCCGTGGTGGCGTTGTCCACGATGGGGGCGGCGACGCCGTTGCCTCCGCCCGCGTCGAGCCAGGTGCCCCCGGCGGCATTGATCTGGATGCGGCGGTTGTTGTAGAAATACCCGGAGGCCGCCTTGGCCACGGTGTTCTGCATCGTGCCGTTGTCGAGGATGAGGAAGGTCGTGACGCTGGAGGGGGCGGCACCGAGATTGTTGTCGGAAGCGTAAGCCAGCGTGCTGCCGCCGGTGACGGTCCACTGGGGCGGGTTGGCACCGGTGCCAAGGGAGCCGTCGGTGATCGTCAGTGCGAGCGTGCCCCCGCCGGTCACGGTCAGGGGAATGCCGCCTGCACCGCCGAGCGTCAGGTTCGCGCCGAAGGTGGCCGTTACCCCGTTGCCCAAGGTAAAGACGGTCGGCGCCCCGGACAAGGTCAGCGTGGCGGCGGTGGCGTTGGAGAGCGTGTAGCCGTTGGTATTGAAGGTCAGCCCGCCCGCCGTCTGCGCGCCCACCGTCACGGTCCCCGCCGTTCCACCGAATACGGCGGTGTTTCCGGCGACCCAGGCTGCGCCCGCATCCCAGTTGTTGCCGCCCCAGGTGCCCGTGCCGCCGCCAGCGCCGCCCGGATTCCACGTTTGGTTGGCAGCGCGCACCGGGGAGGCAAACCCGGCGAGGCCGAGCGTCAGGACAAGCACGTGAGGGACAAATTTCTTCATGTTCGGGGGAAGGGGGATAAGGCACGGAGCGTTCCGTGCCTTGGGGGCACGTTTAGCTACACCCATGCCTCCCCGCGGTCCACCAGAAAGGAGGCAGGCGCACGATCCCCAAGCGCCGGGGCCGCCTGATCAACGAACCGTTGAACGCCTCTTCACCGACGGTATTCCGCACCTACCAACTCCACGACACGCCGCCGTAGAAGGCGCGTCCGAGCCCCGGACTGAATGAATCGTTGTCGTCACCGACCCGCGCGTCCGCAATGGGCTCGACGTAGGCGGCGTACGTCTTGTCGAGCAGATTCTTGGCCTCAAAATACACCTGGAAACCCTGCGGTGTCCGGTAACCGGCCCGAAAACCCAGCAGGGCATAAGGGTCGGCAAAGAGCGTGTTGGCCTCGTCCACCGGGTATTTGACGATGTTCCACTCCACGTTCGGCCCGAAGTAAACCCCCGAGGGATGTTCGTAGCGGATCTCCGCCTTGTAGACCTGCACCGGATTCCCAGCGATGCGGTGATCGCCATAAACCGCGTCACCGTCGAAACGGTAGTCGCTCAGGTTGTAGGTTTGCTCCAGCACCAGACGGTCCGCTTTGCCTTCCGGGCGCGTTTCCTTCACCGTCTTGCCATCTTTGCTCCGGTCCGGGCGAACTCCCTTGACGAAGAGGTTGTGCGCGAGTTCGACCTCCAACCCGGCCTCGATCCCCTGGTGGATCGTGTCGTCGGCGTTGACGGTGCCCACCGGCACGCCCTGCGCGTTGTTCAGGGCGAGCAATTCGTGGTGAACCCAGGAGCGGTAGAGGACCAGGTCCCAGGTCAAAGGGCCCGCTTCCCCGCGCGTGCCGAGTTCCAGCGTGATGGCGTGTTGGGGTTCGAGGTTGTGAAACACCTCGCCGCCATCCTCTCCTTCCTGCACGCCGATGGACTCGTCGAACGAAACCGGCTGGAAACTGCGGCTCAGGTTCAGGTAAACCAGGGACTTGTCGTTCCACTGGTAGGCCACGCCGCCCTTCGGATTGAACGCGCGGAAGTGATCGTCGTGGGACTGATCGCCGAGCGTGGCGGAGCGATAGCCGTCCCGAAAAACGCGGTTGACGTAAACCGCCTGAAAACCCGCGAGCAGGGAGAACTGTTTCGTCAGGTAAAACTGATCCTCCGCGAAAACGGGCAGGTTGAGATAATACGTCCGATCCGCGAAGAGGAGGGCCCCGGTTTTCCCGTTGGGGTTGGCGTAAAAGGAGTCGGACTCCGGCTCGAAGGTGGGGAGCAGTCCGGCCGTGAAACGGTTCTTGTGACCAAGGACGGCGGCATTCGACTCGAAAAGGAGGTCCACCGCGTAGTCGTCGGAGTAAAAGCGAACCGTGCCGAGGCGGAAATCATCCTCGTATTCGTCGCGCATCGCCTGCTGGCGATGGTTCCATTCCAAACTCAGCTGGAAGGTCCAGTCCCGGCCCTGGATGGAAAAACGGTCCACGAGGCGGTAGTAGTTCCAGCGCGTGTTCCAATCCTCCTGGATGGCCTCGGGATCGGTCTCGCGCGGATTGGCATACAGGCTATCTTTGTCGAGCGACGCCGGGTTGTTCTGATCGAGACGGCCGTAAAAAAAATAGAACCGATTTTCCACCGCGTCGCTCGGCCGGTAACCCAGGTTGAAGGTCACTTTCTGATAGTTCTCCTGGCTGTGCTCCTGATAGCCGTCCTGCACATGGTTGGAGACCGCCGCGAACAGATCCCAAGGTCCCCGGCTCAAACCGGAGGAAAAAGTCTGCTGGTAATACCCGAAACTGCCGAAAGCCGCCCCGACGCTGACCGGCGCGGCCTCCCGGCCCGTGACGCTGACGAGATTAATCGCCCCTCCGAGGGTAACTCCCCCGTAGCGCAGGGCATCGGCCCCGCGGTAAACTTCCGCGTACTTGACCGATTGCAGGTCGATGTCGTGCAGAAACGCCTCGCCGTCGCTCTGGTTGATCGGGATGCCGTCAATGAGGATGGCTAGCCCGATGATGTCGTCGTTGTTTTGACCGGAGCCGCGGCTGGAGACGTGCGTGTCCTCGGAGCCCTGCGAGGACGAGATCACCACCCCCGGTTGATAACGGAGGAAGTCTTCCAGGTAGTCGTGCCGCCCCAGACGATAGTCGTCGGAGTCGTCCACGCTGGTCGCGGCGGGCACGGTTTGCAGTCGTGCCCTGGCTTCCGCAAAGCTCGGGGAGAGCAAGCTGGGGGCCTCCCCGGTGACCAGAACCCTTTCGCTGGTCGGAGTGGAGGCAACGAGATCTTGGGCCGAGGCGCCGCCGGATGCAAACCAGGGCAGGACGGCCACGAATGCAAACCGGGGCAGGAGAGAATTCCGGGGGGATGTCATGAACCAGGGTTTGTGCTTGGCGGGGCGGATGGGTGCCTGCCGCGCGAGCTTCCTCATCAATCCAGGGTGCGTGTCGAGAGCGCCAAAGGGAAGCGGAAAATTCTACGGCGAAAGACGGATGAACTCCTGATGTCAGATGAAGGCGGGCGTGAAGTTGATCATGGGTCCGATTTCGACCCTCGCCTCCAGACCCGAAGGCTTGCAAAAAAGGGAGAGAAAAAAAGGTTGCAATTTTGGGATGGTCCTAATATTCCTCGAAGTTCAGTCAAAAAAAACCGGCCCAAAAAATGGGCAAAACCCCCAGAAACTCAATATCATGCATCAACAATCACGCAGAGTCGTTCGACGACTGTTGCTTACAGGCGCCGCCTTATCCTTGATCACGGTCAATGCGAGTCAGGCGCAAACATCACATGCCTTGCACGGCGTCGGCAGTGTGCATCCGGGCGTGACCCGATCACCGCGCATTGCGGCCATGAGAGGCACGGAACAGTTAAATCTTGCCATTGGTGTACCCGCCCGGAATAGGGCCGAGCTTACTGCCTTTCTAGCCGACATCAACGACCCGGCCAATCCCAATTATCGGCATTACTTGACCGGGGCGCAATTCAACGAGGCCTATGGTCCAACGGAAGCTGATTACGCTACCTTGACGACGTATTTGAAGGCGCATGGATTCACCGTCACGCAAACTTATCCCAACCGACTGATCGTGGATGTGAGCGGGACGATTGCGAACATCGAAAGCACATTTCACGTCAAAATGTATCGGTATAAGCATCCGACGGAAGACCGGACGTTTTTTGGTCCGGATGCTGAACCGACGCTGGATCAAGATTTGCCAATCCTGGACATTGAGGGATTGGATAATTTTGTCCTGCCGCACCCCAAGGATTTGCGAAAGACGCCGCCTGGCGCAACCACCAAGCAGAACGGTTCAGGACCGAGCGGCAATTTTATCGGCAAGGATTTTCGGGCGGCGTATGCCCCGGGCGTGAGTTTGGATGGCAGCGGCCAGACCATCGCCTTGTTCGAACTTGGAAGTTATTATCCGGCGGATATTTCTACTTATTGTTCACAAGCGGGATTGCCGAACGCCAACATCACAAAGGTCTTGGTGAACGGGGTTTCCGGCAATCCGTCTCCGGGAGATGATACGGGCGAACAATCGTTGGATATTGAAGTGGCTCATGCCATGGCCCCGGGGGCGAAAATCCTGTTTTACACGGGCAACAGCCCCGCCGACATTTTGAATCGGATCGCATCGGACAACCTGGCCAAAACCGTCAGCAGCTCATTTGGTTTCAGTCCGGGGCCATCGACCACAACGCAAATTCTCAACCAGATGGCTGCGCAGGGGCAGACGCCGTTTGATGCGAGCGGCGATAGTGGCTATGGGTCGTACGCCGAGGGCTGGGATGACAGTCCAGGTTGGGTCAGCGTGGGAGCCACCTACCTGACCACCAACGGAGCCGGTGGCTCCTATGCCTCGGAAATCGGCAGCGGTTTCAGCGGCGGCTGGGTCAGTGATGAATTCGCTATTCCCAGCTGGCAGCAAGGCATCAACATGTCTAGCAACGGCGGTTCGACCACGCACCGCAACGGGCCGGATGTGGCGATGGTTGGCGAACAGATCTACTTCGTCTATAACAACGGTTCCAGCGGCGGAGTCGGCGGCACCAGTGTATCCTCGCCTTTGTGGGCGGGATTTACGGCCCTGGTCAACCAAAATGCGGCGAACAATGGCAAGCCGCCCGTCGGATTGATTTGTCCGGCGATTTACGGCATTTTGAAAGGGTCGAGCTATACGACGAATTTCCATGACATCACGTCTGGGAATAACGGCGAACCGGCAATAAAAGGCTATGATCTGGTGACGGGGATAGGATCGCCAACCGGCCAGGCGCTGATTACCAGTCTTAGCGGCGGTGGCAGTGGTGGCATTGCGGGTACTCACTTGGTGGTTAATAAAGCCAGTGGTCTGGCCCTGGATGACCCCGGCAGTTCGACCGCCAACGGCACCGCGATAGTTCAATATTCAATCAACAGCGCCTCCAACCAGAAATGGACCTTCACCCAGAACAGCGACGGTTCGTACACGCTCATCAATGGGGCAAGTGGCAAGGCTTTGGATGATCCCGGATTTTCCACCGCCAATGGCACCGTGATCGACCAGTGGACCTCCGATGCCGGTACCAACCAACATTGGCGCGTGAATCAGAACAGCGATGGTTCTTATACCATCTTGAATGTGGCGAGTGGCAAAGCATTGGATGATCCCGGATTTTCCACTTCCAACAACACCAAGATCGACCAGTGGACCTCGGATAACGGGGCAAACCAACATTGGTCGTTGCAATAAGTTCTTGAAGAATTGATACGCATGGTCCGGCAATCTTTACCGATTGCCGGACCTGTTAATTTTTTCACCGGGCGTCGTCCACCACTTCAAGTATTAATGGTCTTCCCCCGATAAATGGACAGGCCGAGCGCGACGGCTTGGATGTTAGTTTACTGCCTATCCGGAAAACCCGGTTCCCAGCCCCGGCAGGGGCGGCAGAGTTTAGCCCGGGGCGTAAGC
>CAHJWO010000159.1 GCA_903642295.1 PVC group bacterium
TTGGTTTTCCGGGTAACACCCCCCGCATCCGAATGGATACGGGAGGTGTCTGTTCCCCCCAGAACAATCTTCTAAAATCTTGAGAAACTTATAACGCGGTCATTCCAGGCTGACAAGAACTATTATTAGATTTTTTAATATGAAGCGCAAATTCGCTCGGTTTCGCCGTTTGATCTCTGCGCCCAAGCCAATTTCTTCCGCCTCGTCGCTGGCACCAGTGGCTTAATGTGACAATGGCGTCACCTCGCCGTTCATCATCGACTCAACTTTTCAGAAGTCCGATCACCGCGCGCTCCAGAACCAGGCGCGGCTCCAACTGCCCGGTGACGAGTTGCACGTTCGCGCGCAAGCACGCCGCCAGGCCGTCACGCAGTTCGTCCAAATGGTAACGGTGGGTTTCCGCCGCCGCGAAGCCGAGGCCGAAGGTGTTGACCGTGCCGTCCTTCTTGCGCGGCAGGTGGGCGGTCGCTTCTTCGGGCAGGCGGCTGATGATCTGACCGAAGGCAAAGGGCGAGGCGGGCCGGTTCAGGCGGTGGCGCTGCTGGAGGTCTTTGACGAGCAGCAGGTTCCGGACAGTGGGTACCAGCGCGACGAGCAGCAGGCCGATGGCGCTTTCGCCCTGGTACAGGAGTTGGTCGATCAGTCCGAGCGCGCCGTCGAGATCGCGGCGGCTGATGGCGTTGCCCAACTCGAAGATCACGCCGGCGCGGGACATCGGCACCATCCGGCGCACGGTGGCCGCGTCCACCCGCCGCTGATCCGGGCCGAGGTAGAGGTCCAGTTTTTCGAGTTCGTTGTCGATCTGACGGGTGTCGCCGCCGGTCAGCAGGGTGAAGAGTTCGCTGGCCTCGCCGGTCAGATCCAGATTTCGGGTGCGTGCACGCTGTTCCACCAGCACGGCGGCTTCTTCCTCCCAGCCGCTCCTGGTGGAATCGAGCCGGTCGAAAACGTGCGTCGCCGCGAGTTTGGTCAAACCTTTGTAGAAGGTGCGCCGCTTGTCGGTCTCCGTGGCGCTGAGGAGAAATTGCACGTCGGGCGAGAGACCGGCTTGCAGGACAGCGAGAAGGCTTTCCAGCGCTTCAAGCACCCCGTTGGCCCGGCCGATGGGGCTGTCCGCGAGGCAATTCGCGCTTTTGAGCCAGACCAGCTTGCCGCCGAAGAAGGGCAGCGTCTGGAGCGCGCCAATGGTTTCGTGGATGCGCGCCGCCGCCGTGGCAGCGTTGTCGGCGGCACCGTCGATGACCTCAACGCCGAACTCGCCCGCGTCCGGCGGGGTCAACCGCTCGGCGATTTCACGCGCCGCTGCTTTCACCGCGCCCTCGTCGCTGCCGATGACGGCGGTGACGTTCTTCGACGACTCGGTTTTCGGTTTGGCGGCCATGCGGAGCCGCTAGTTTGTATCCAGCGGCCCGGAAACTCAACCCCGGAGCTTGGTTCATCAAGGTCATTCAATTTGGCACAAGCAGGTCAGTGTTGGGGAGCGCACGCGCCGCGCGTGCGCTCCCCGGGATCCTCCGCAAACTGAAAGACCTTGCTTGGTTCATGGGGTCACAGCGGGCTTTGCCTTCAGCTTGCGAAGTAATGCTCCTGGTCGAGGTCCGCCAGGAGGCCGGGCCGGGTCGGGCGCCAACCTAAGCGGTCCTGGGTCAGGGTGCTGGTGGCCGCGAGATCCGCAGAAAAGAAGCGTGCGATCCAGCCAAAGTGGCTGGCGGCCTCTTCGGCCGAGAGGGACCGGACCGGCAGATGCAGACGGCGACCGATCACGTCCGCGATTTCGCGGGTGGGCACGCCTTCGTCGGCGACGCCGTGGTAGCGCGCACCCGCCGCCCCCTTTTCCAACGCCAGCCGGTAGAGGTGTGCCGCGTCGAGTCGATGCACCCCGGGCCAGCGGTTGGAGCCATCGCCGATGTAGGCGGAGACGCCCTTCTCACGGGCGAGAGTGATCAGCACCGGCAGAAAGCCGTGATCGCCTTGACCATGCACCGACGGCGCCAGCCGCACGATCCCCGCGCGCACGCCGCGGGGGACAAACCCGAGCGTCAGCCCTTCGGACAGAGCGCGGGGCATCGCGTTTGGCTGGGGGGTGTCCGCCTCCGTGATGGGGCGGCCCGGCGCGAAACCCGCCAGCCCGGATGTGATGAGGAAGGGACGGTCGGAACCGGCGAGCGCCGAACCGATGGTTTCGATGGCCGCGCGATCCACCTCGCAGGACTTCACGAAATTCGAGAAGTCGTGGATGAAGCCGCAGTGGATCGTCCCGTCCGTGGTTTCGGCCCCGGTGCGCAGGCTCCGGAGGTCTTCGAGGGTGCCGGGGTGCGGCTCGGCCCCGGCGGCTTTGAGCGCCTCGGCCCCTTTGTCCGAACGGGTGAGGCCGAGCACCTGGTGCCCGGCGGTGATGAGTTCCGGGATGATGGCGGAACCGACAAATCCGGTCGCGCCGGTCAGGAATACACGCATGAGGTAAGGTTTCTGGTTGGGTTAACGCCGTGACCATCCGCCCGGGATTAAACAGGGGTTTGCAAAACGATCTTGCCGCGCGTGCGTCGGCTTTCGGAAAGTTGGAAAGCCTGTTTCACTTCCGCCAGCGGCAGAACGGTGGCGACGTGCGCCTTTAATTTGCCGGCGTTCACCATTTCGCTGATGGCGGCCAACTGCTCCGCGTTGGGCTTGCATTGAACCCGCGCGGCCCCGACGCCAAACTTCTGTGCTTCGTCGGCCGGGAACGCGACCGACGTGACCAGAAAGCCGCCCTTCTTCAAGCAGTGAAACGCTTGCTGGAAGGTGTCGCCGCCCACCGTGTCGAAGACGACATCCACGTCTTTGACGACTTCCTCGAAGGATTGCTGCGTGTAGTCCACGAACTCATCCACGCCCAGGCCCCGGACGAATTCCTCGTTGCGCCCGGAAGCGGTGCCGGTGACATGGGCACCCTTGGCCTTGGCGAGTTGCACCGCCAGCGAACCGACGCCGCCGGACGCCCCGGTGATCAGGATGCGCTGTCCGCTCCCGAGCTTGGCCAGATCGAAGATCGCCTGCCAGGCGGTCAACGCGCCGAGCGGAACCGCCGCCGCCTGCACGAAGTCGATGCTGGCGGGCTTGGGCGCGATGTCTCCCGCCTTGGCGATTGCGTATTCGGCGAAACCGCCGGATTTGATGATGCCGTACACCGCATCACCTTCCTGCCAGCCGTGGGCGCCATCTACGCCGCCGCCGACTTTTTCGATGATTCCGGCGATTTCGCCTCCGAGCACGAGGGGCAAAGCCAGACCGAGCCTCTGGCCCATCCCGCCGCGGATCTTCCAATCCACCGGGTTGACCCCCGCCGCGTGAACCTTCACCAAAACTTCGCCGGCCTTTGGCTCTGGACGTTCGACATCGACATACTGCACCACGTCATTGTCGCCGTATTCATTGATGAGGACTGCTTTCATTTTTCCGTTCATGTTCTATGGATAGTAGCGTTCTCTTTCGTTTGGTTGGACGCAGTGACCATTCGCCCGTTGTCGAACGATGAAAAGTAGTGACGTTATACCGGTACAGCGATCAACAGGATGAGCACGACAACCACGCCGGATGACAATCCCCTCGGCGCCTACCTCAAGGACCGCCGCGCAAAGCTCAACCCGGCGGCGTTTGGCCTGCCCGCCACGCGGCGGCGCACGCCGGGATTGCGGCGCGAGGAAGTGGCCCAGCGCGCGCACGTGAGCGCCACCTGGTATACCTGGCTCGAACAGGGCCGGGGCGGCGCGCCCTCCGCCGATGTGCTCGACCGGCTCGCGCGCGCCCTGGTGCTCAAGGAGGTCGAGCGCGAACACCTTTACCTGCTCGCCCAGGGCAGGCCGCCCGGGGTTTGCCCTCCAGCCCCGTCGGTGGGCGTCTCGCCGCGATTGCAGCGCATGATCGATTCCCTGGTGACCAGCCCGGCGCTGGTCAAGAATGCCGAGTGGGACATCGTCGCGTGGAACGAGGCGGCCGCCGCCGTGTTGTCCGATTACGCGGCGCTTGCGCCCGAGCAGCGCAACGTGATGCGTCTCTTTTTCCGGGACGCCCGCGTGCGGAGCACGCAACCCGGTTGGGAGCACACCGCCCGCTTCGTGGTGGCGACGTTCCGCGCGGAGATCGCCCGGGCGGGTACGTCGCGGCGCGCACAAGGCCTGATCGAAGAGTTGAGCCGCACCAGCCCGGAGTTCGCGGCGATCTGGCGGGACCATGACGTGCACACCTACGGCGAGGGCACGAAGCTCGTCCAACCCGTGCACGGCGGACCCATCGCCCTGGAATACTCGTCCTTCGCGGTCGACGGCCAGCCAGGGTTGGGAATGGTGATCTACACCCCGACTACTCCCGCAGACGCGGCGCGGGTCCGCGCCCTCATCGCCCGCCGGAGGAAGACCGTTTCGTAAAGAGCGGGTTGGAGGGCGATGGTTCGGTTACCGGGCGACGCCGCGCTGGGATGTCTGTCATCCTGAGCGAGCCTGAGCGAGTCGAATGGCCTTCTTCCTCGCCGTTCACTCAGCGCGATCATCCCCGAAGCGGTATCAGTTACGTCGACGGCCCGCGCCGAAACGGTTCGGGCCACCGTCACCGGGCGGCTTGCTGTATCCGCTCCCACTCCCGCCGCTGCCCTGTCGACGGCCCCCGCCGCCACTGCTCCGACCCCCGCCGCCGCGTCCGGAAGACTGGGGCTTTGCCTCCGCCACTTCATGAACGGGGCCATACGGAAACCCGTCAACCTGCAAGCGGTCGATCTTCTCACCGAGGTATTTCTCCACGTCGCGCGCGGCCGCGAAATCCTCGCCGGTGATGAGAGTGAAGGCGTCACCCTCGCGTTGCGCCCGGCCCGTGCGCCCGATTCGGTGGACGTAGTCTTCCGGGTTCTTGGGGATATCGTAGTTGATGACGTGCGTCACCCCGGCCACGTCGATGCCGCGGGCGGCGATGTCGGTGGCGACCATCACCTCATACTTGCCGCTCTTGAAGCCCGCCAGCGCCTCGATGCGCTGGTTCTGGCTGCGGTTGCCGTGCAGCACCGCGACCGTGTGGCCTTCGGTCTTGAGCTTCTTGGCGATGCGGTCCGAGCCGTGTTTGGTGCGGGCAAAGACGAGCACGCTATTGTAGTTGGTGCGTTCCAGCAGGTTGAGCAGCAGATCGAACTTCTGCGAGTTGGCCACCGGGTAGAACGCGTGGGTAACCGTCTCGGCGGGCGAACGGCGCTCGCCGATCTCCACGATTTCCGGGTTCGGGCGCAAGGCCCATTGCGTCAATTGCGCGAGTTCGGACGGGATCGTCGCGCTGAAGAAAAGCGTCTGGCGCTGGTCGCGCGGCGGGCACTTTTCCACCAGGCGTTTCACGTCGGGAAGAAAGCCCATGTCGAGCATCCGGTCCACCTCGTCCAGAACGAGGATCTGCACGCTGCCGAGGCTGATTTCGCGCTGTTGGAGGAAGTCGAGCAACCGGCCCGGCGTGGCGATGAGAACGTCCAGGCCGCGGCTGAGTTCGTCGCGCTGTTTGCCGTAGCCTACCCCGCCGTAAAACGCGGCGGCGCGCAGGTCGCTGAACCGGGCAAACTCGCGGAAGGATTCGTCCACCTGCATCGCCAGTTCGCGCGTCGGTTCCAGCACGAGCACGCGCGGGGAACCGCTCTGGTGTTTGCCCAGGCGGGAGAGGATCGGCAGCGCGAAGGCCGCCGTCTTGCCGGTGCCGGTCTGCGCGGAACCGATGAGGTCCTTGCCGGTCAGCACGACGGGGACGCCGCGCATCTGGATCGGAGTCGGCTCCGAGTAACCGGCGGCGGCGGCGCCCCGGGCGATGGCTTCGTCCAAACCGAGGGCGAGGAAGGGGGCCGCGTTGCCCTCCTTGGCTTCCGCGAGGGCGGCCGGCTCGAACTGGGAATGACGCGGCTGGGCCGATTTGGCAGGGCGAGCCGCGTTTCTGCCGCGCGCGGAGTCGGCGTTTCGACCGCTGCCGCGCGAGGAGTCGCGGGCGCGGGGCGCGGGTTGAGCGTGGGTGGGTGCTTTCGCGTGAGTGCCGTTGGTTTGCACCACTGGCTTGGAGTCGTCCGCAGATTTGCGGCTCTTGAAGAACTTACTGAACATGAAGCCGCAACCTCGCACAGTTCAATGGGTTCCGCGCCCCCGAAGTTGACGGAAGGGCAAATTCGTTCCGGCGGCCCCCTTGCCGCCGTCCGCGCTTTGGGGCATGTTGCGCCGTGGCAAACAACCGAGTGAAGAAGGAGGTCGCAGGGCTCAAACTGCTGGGCCGCAGTGAGACGCATTACCCCGCCAAGCCCAGCGCGACCATCCTGGAAACCTTTCCCAACCGTTACCCGCAGAGGGACTACTGGATTCGTTTCGACTGCGCGGAGTTCACCAGCGTCTGCCCGGTGACGGGGCAGCCGGACTTCGCCAGGATTCGCATCGAGTACATCCCCGGTGACCGTTGCATCGAGACCAAATCGCTCAAGTTCTACCTTGCCTCGTACCGGAACACGCGCTCGTTCAACGAGGAAATTGCCAACCGGATTCTGGAAGATCTGGTCGCCGCCTGTGCGCCGCGCCGGGCCCTCGTCCACGGAGAGTTCGCCGCGCGGGGCGGGATCAGTGTCACCGTGGATGCCGCCCACCCGGAGGAGGCGCTGCCACCACGCGACGGTGGAAAACTCAACGGTCACCACGCGCGATGAGCAAGCGGAAGGACACGGCGGTCATCTTGCTGAGCGGCGGGATGGACTCGGTCGCCGCGCTTTATGAGACCTTGCAGACCACCGAAGTCGTCGCCGCGCTGAGTTTTCATTACGGCTCCAAGCACAACGACCGGGAGATTCCTTTTGCCGCGTTTCACGCGGCGAAGCATGGCATTCCCCATCTGGTCATTCCGCTGACTTTTATCGGTGAGCACTTTGCGTCGGATTTGCTGGCCAGCGGTGGCGACATTCCCAAGGGCCACTACGAGGAGAAATCCATGAAAAAGACGGTGGTGCCCTTTCGCAACGGCATCATGCTTTCGGTCGCGGCGGGGTTCGCGGAAAGCCGCGCTGCGCGGGGGTTGGTCATCGCGGCGCACGCGGGGGATCACGCGATTTATCCCGATTGCCGCGAGGAATTCATGTCGTCGATGGCGGTTGCGATCCAGCTCGGGACGTATGCGAACGTCGAGTTGCGGCGGCCGTTTATCGATCTGACCAAGGCGCAAATCGCGGCCCGCGGGGCGGAACTGGGCGTGGACTTTGCGCAGACGTGGTCGTGCTACGAGGGCCGGGAAATCCACTGCGGCGAATGCGGGACCTGCGTCGAGCGCCGGGAGGCTTTCCTGTTGGCAAACATTCCTGATCCGACGGTTTACGCCCGGACCTCGCCGCTGCCGCCGAGGCCGAAAAGATGAAGGATGAAAGATGAAGGATGAAGGATGAAGGATGAAGCATCCCAACCCGAGTTCCCCCCTTCTTCCGCGACTCATCCTTCATCCTTCATCCTTCATCCTTTCCACAGGTGCTGATTTCCGAAATTTTCTATTCCGTGCAGGGAGAGGGGGAACTGACGGGTGTCCCGTCGGTGTTCGTCCGCACGTCGGGCTGTAATCTGCGGTGTGCCTGGTGCGACACGCCCTATGCTTCGTGGAGACCCGAAGGCGCGAACATGACGGTGGAGGAAATCGTCCAGCAGACTCTGCAATATCCTGCTGCGCACGTGGTTTTGACCGGCGGCGAGCCGATGGCCGCCAAGGAAATGCCGCTGCTCGCGGCGGCCCTACGGCAACACGGCAAGCATCTCACCATCGAAACGGCGGGCACCCTGCCGCCCGCCGGGATCGCCTGTGATCTGGCCTCGATCAGCCCCAAGCTGGCCAATTCCACGCCCGCAGAGGGTTCCATCGCCCCGGCCTGGATCGAGCGGCACGAGCGGACGCGCTTCCAGCCCGAGATAATCCGGGAGTGGATCAGCCGGTATCCGTTTCAACTCAAGTTCGTCGTGGAACGGGTGGAGGACCTGCCCGAAATCCGGGCGACGGTGGACGCGGTGGGCGGGCAGATTCCGCCGTGGAAAGTGCTGTTGATGCCGCAGGGGACCGACGAGACGACGTTGCGGGCGCGGGAAATGGAAATTTTAGAGGCTTGCAAAACCGACGGGTATCGGTTCTGCAACCGCTTGCACATCAGGCTGTTCGGGAACACGATGGGGACGTAGCGAGGTGAGGTCTTTCCGTTTGCGGCGGATTCCGGGGAGCGCACGCGCCTCGCGTGCTCTCTTTGGCGCCTCGCCAAAGAGCGGGGGGGCCGCCTGCCAGAGGACGGCGGGGCGCTGTCCGCCGCACGCGAGGCGCGTGCGCTCCCCAAAGCTGACCTGCTTGGGCCAAATTGAATGACCTTGCGTAGCGAGGTGAGGGAATTGTCGGGAACGGGTTTTTCGAGTAGTCTGCGGACTTCATGCCCTACCGCATCTGCAAAACTTTCGAGGTCGAGAACGGGCACATGCTGTCCAAGCATCCCGACAAGTGCCGGTTTCCCCACGGACACTCCCGCACGGTGGAACTGGTTCTGGAAGCCGATGCGCTGGACGGCAACGACATGGTTTGCGATTTCAAGGCGGTCAAGGAGGCGCTGGGCGAGTTTCTGGAGTCGTTCGACCATGCCATGTGCATGAACGTGGCCGACCCGATGTACGCCGAGATGAAGCACCGTTACGACGAGCGGATCATCGGGTTCGAAGGGATCGACCCGACCACCGAAGTGCTGGCCAAGGTGGTGCATGACTATCTGGAGGAACGGTTGAGCGAAGAAGGCAAACGAACCGGGGCGAAATATCCCGTGCAGGCCGGGGTGCGCGTCGCCAAAGTGCGGGTGTGGGAGACGAGTTCTTCCTGGGCGGAGTACGAACCGCCGGTCGGAGGAACTGAACGATGACCCATTATGCCACCCATCTGCAACTGCCCGACATGCAGAAGACGCCCGACACCCGCGGCGTCCAGATCGACCAGGTTGGGATTTGTGACCTGACCTATCCTATCGTGGTGCTGGACCGCGACAACCAGCGGCAGCAGGCGACGGCGACCATCGCGGTTTCGGTGAGCTTGCCGCATCATTTCAAGGGCACGCACATGAGCCGGTTTTTGGAAGTGCTGGCGCAGCACCAGGGCGAAATTACCATGCGGACGCTGCCGGTGATTTTGTCGGAATTGAAAAAGCGGCTGGCGGCCCCGTCGGCGCGATTGGAGGTGGAATTCACCTATTTTTTGCAGCGGAAAGCACCGGTGAGCGGATTGAGCGCGCCGATGGATTACCGTTGCACGTTCGTGGGGGAATCCGGGGAGGACGGGGAGCGTTTCTCGATGCGGGTGAAAGTGCCGGTGAGCACGCTTTGCCCTTGCTCCAAGGTGATCAGCGATTACGGGGCGCACAACCAGCGCGGGTATGTGACGATGACGATTCGCCCGAAGCGGGACGAGGCGGGGGACGGGTGGCGGATGGTGTGGATCGAGGAGTTGGTCGAGGTCGCGGAGTTATCGGCGTCGGCGCCGATCTATCCGTTGCTGAAGCGGGTGGATGAGCGGCACGTGACCATGCAGGCGTATGACAATCCCGTGTTCGTGGAAGACGTGGTCAGGAACGTGGCAGGGAGGTTGCGGGCGGACGAACGGATCGCCAGTTTTGAGGTACGGGCGGTGAATCTGGAAAGTATCCACAATCATTCGGCGTTTGCCGTGGTGGCGCACGGGGAGAGGTAGGGCGGGGTGGCGGGAAAAGCGACGAACGGTTCCGTCGTTGCGCACCACGGGGGAATGCTTGCGCACTCCCAGGGAATGGCTGCGCACTCCTGGGAAATGGCTGCGCACTTCTCGGGAATGCCTGCGCACTCCTGGAAAGTGCCTGCGCACGCCTGGGAAATGGCTGCGCACGCCTGGGAAATGGCTGCGCACTTCTCGGGAACGGCTGCGCACTTCTCGGGAACGGCTGCGCACTCCTGGGAAATGCTCGCGCGCAACGGGGAAAACGCCGCGCTGGTCAAGAATTTCGCTGCCACCGGCAAGGTCATTCAACTTGGCCCCAGCAGGTCAGTTTTGGGGAGCGCACGCGCCTCGCGTGCTGCGGACGGCGCCCCGCCGTTCGCTCCGGTGGGCGGCCTCCCCCCGCT
>CAHJWO010000160.1 GCA_903642295.1 PVC group bacterium
GGAGAGAGGGAGAGGGAAACGGAACGGAAGCGGAGCTTTCCGTGCATAGGCGTCCCAAGCTGGAGTCAGGGAACGAGGAAAACTTTGGATTCACGGACGAGGAGGCGGCGTGGGTGGTTGATCCCCACGTCGAGAACCAGTGGAAGCAAAACCGGCGTTGCGGTCCAGAGCGGCCACTGCTATCGGGTTCGGTGAAAGGTCTTGGCGGAAAGGAACCGCTTTTTCGGCTTTGTCCGCTTTGGCAATGCCTGATTTGGTATTGTCCGACTTTTGCTGATCGTTCTGTGCCTTGGCTTCTTGCCGTTTGGCGGCGTCAATCCGCAAACAAAGCTCGCAGGGATGTTGCCCATCAAAGGTTTGTTCGACAGCCACTGCCACGCTGCCGGAGCGTTGCGTGTAGCCACGCAGCATTCCGGCCCAAGCTACCGTTTGCAGCACGGCCCAGTGCCCGCCCGCAATCGAGAACAGTGCGAGCGCCGCGAAGACGATGCCAAACTTGCGGAACACCGAACAAAAAATAAAGGCGGACTGGTCACAAGCAAATTTATGTTCTGCAAAAGGTCCTTCCACTCACAAAATATCGAAATCGACACGCGCTTTTAGCTGCCACGAGGCACTGCAGTAATATCAAACATTAGGTTCCGTCGCTCAAGATCGCTTGGGACCACACCGGAGGCTTAACAATCCTTAACACGACATTTCGTCGTGGGTCAGTTTGATTGCATTGTGCTTTCGACTCCCTCGTCAACAGTCCGCAACATTTCGAGAGGCCAATCGGCGCAGGCGGCCACCGGATCGACCGGGAATTTTTCCGTTCGGGCTCGGGCGGTGCCGACGACAAATTTGAACAGGCCAGATATGTTCCGGGATTCATCAAGAGAGGGTGACAAGCCATCTCAAGCAGCGTCAGTCCTCGTCGTTGACGGAGACGGGGATTTTTGCGAATTGGTTTCCCACTATCTGACCAATTCAGGCTACGATGTTCAAACCGCCCCCAACGAGCAGGCCGAAATCAACCGGCTGCTGATAGAGCCATGGCAGGCAATCATTCTTGGTACGGTGCCACCCGACCTCCCCGGAATAGAGGTGCTCAAGCGCATCCGCCGAGCGAGCGACGTTCCCGTGCTTATCGTGAGCACGTGCTCCGAGGAATCCGACGAAATCGCTTGTTTGGAGGCAGGTGCAGATGCCTACATCAGGAAGGACGGTCCCACCCGCCAACTTCTGGCGCAATTGCATGCGGTCGTCCGACGAGCTGCGAATACTGCCATGACCTACTCCAGATTTGCCCCGTGCGAACGAGCAGTCGTCGTCGCTGATCTGCACATCATTCCGGAGGCTTTCCGAGCAACCTTGGCCGGGCGTTCTCTGGAACTTACTCGGGGCGAGTTTACCATCCTGTTGTCACTTGCCAAAGCGAAAGGAAACGTGAAAACGCGTGACCACCTCTACGCGGAAATATGTGGCCGCGAATATGGCATCTTCGACCGCACGCTCGACGTGCACGTATGCAGCTTACGCAAAAAATTGGGTGATAATCCAAGAAATCCTCGCTTCATCCGCACCGTCCGTGCGGCGGGGTATATGCTCGTCGATCCAGATGCTTCCTAATATCGGGTAAGTTTTATCTCTCTTTCCCCTTGCGCTGCCTTCCGATAGTCGCGCGTACTCTTTTTCATGCACTCGGTCCTACAAAATTTTCTCCGCTGTAACGGTTGGTTTGTTGGTCTCGTCTTGGTTGGTTTGGTTCTGCTCCCATCTTCGGCCTCGTCTCACCAGATGCCATCCACCGCCGTGATGTTGGACTTTGGGCACGGCGCAGTGTCGGCGGAATTGATCCTGCCCCTTCAGGAACTCCAGCTTGGGTTCAAGCAGCCATTGATCGATCAGCCGGAACAGGTCATTCTAAAGTACGGTCCTGCACTTAAAGGCTATTTGCTCGAACATATCCACCCAACTGCCCCTGATGGACGCCCTTGGACGGTGGAAGTCGCCGACATGAAAGTGCAAATGCAGGAACAGCCCTTCGATCTGGTAGTTCATCTGTGGATGCGACCACCATCGGGCGCGCCTTTGCGCCAGTTCAAATTAAACTACGACGTGATTGTCCACGAGGTCGTCAGCCACAAAGCGTTCATTTTCGTGCGTAACGACTGGAACGAAGCCCATTTTCGCCCTGCCGACCAAGTGCCGCCCATGCCCGAAGCCATCGGTTTGATCCGCTACCTGGTGTACTCCGTGGACATCAACCGGACGGGCGGCAGCTTTTGGCGCGGGTTCGCCTCAGTGATGGCTTTGGGCGTACAACATATCGCCGGGGGGCTGGACCATCTGCTCTTTCTTTTCGTGCTGCTGCTACCCGCCCCTCTACTTTCGGAAGGCCGACGCTGGGGAGCGTTTCGCGGACTGAAAGGCAGTTTCTTGCAACTGCTCAAGATCGTGACTGCCTTCACATTGGGCCACTCGTTGACGCTGCTCATTGGGGGCATGGGTTGGCTGCGCTTGCCGCAACGCCCGGTAGAGATTCTGATCGCTGTCTCCATTTTGGTCTCGGCCATCCACGCCATCCGCCCGATCTTCGCGGGGAAGGAACCGTGGGTGGCGGGCGGCTTCGGGCTGGTGCACGGGCTGGCTTTTTCCAGTTCCATCGCCCAGTTTGGGTTTTCGCCGTGGCACCTCGTGATGACAATTCTAGGGTTCAACGTGGGTATCGAACTCATGCAGCTCGCTGTGGTGGTGATGCTCGTCCCGTTGCTTATCCTCCTGAGCCGCAGCCAAACCTACGCGCCGGTACGGCTCACCGGTGCGACGCTGGCTGCCTTGGCGGCTTTGGTCTGGATCGGCGCGCGGGTCGAGTTTTGGAAGAAAGATCCTGGCCCGCAGCCGAGTGCCGTTTTGATGGGGCCATCTAAACCGGCTGCCTGAGGGCAACCAATACGCGTTTGCCCTTTCCTACGTCGCGCCGTTCGTCGCTCAGGCTGGTTCCCTCACGGCAGCGGGCAGTGACACGGTAAAGGTCGTGCCACGGCCAACCACGCTTTCAACCCGCACGCTGCCACCGTGAACCTGCACGATCTCTTGCACGACGCTCAGGCCGATCCCGCTGCCTCGGGTCTGCTGTGCCTGGGCTCTCGAACCACGGAAAAACGGCTCGAAAACGTGGGTTTGTTCGCGTGCCGGGATGCCCTCCCCGTGGTCAGCTACCTCAATCTCGACACAGCCCGGCGCAGTTCCGTTGATGTAGCGCGTGCTAACTCCGATCCATTTTCCCTTGCCTCCGTGTTTGGCAGCGTTGGCGAGCAGGTTCTGGAACACTCGTTGGAGCGCGCGCGCATCGCCGAGCACCGGCGGCAATTCCGCTTCGATATTGGTCTGCACTTCGCACCCCGTCGCCTGGGTGTCCAGAGCGCACGCGGTGATCGCTTGTCGAATGAGTTGCGCCACCTCGACCGGTACTCGCGCCAGCTTCGATGAGTGACGCTTGGCTCCAGCAAACGCCAACACCTGTTCGACCATATCAGCGAGTTGCTTTGAGTGATCAAGAATTAGATTTGAGTACCTTTCCACCCGTTCGGGATCACGCACGATGCCACGATTCAGATTCTGCGCGGCGGCGATGATGACGGTCAGGGGCGTGCGCAATTCGTGAGAGACAGCGGCCACAAATTGCATCCGTGCGTCGCTCAGCCGCCGCGCCCGCCGGGCATAGTAGATGATCAGCAAGCCGCCGATAAGCAAGCAGCCATCCAGCACACAGGCCAAGGCGAAATCATGTGCCCGCGCGGTGGAGACCGCAGCGGCAAATTCACCGGATCGCGGCCAAGTATTGAGGGTCCAGAATTGATCGACCTCCTCGTCGGGGTCATCGTTTCCGGCGAAGGGCTTGCTATTAAAAAACAGCGTGACCAAATTTTGTTGAGTACGAACTTCTGCGCTACCGGTCGAAAAAACGATTCCTGGTGGCCGTTCGGTCGTTTTCACCAAGATTTCGTTGAGCGTCTCTTTTCCCGGATTGAGATGCCTGCGTGCCAATTCTGGCAGCCACGTCTGGCGGAGGTAGCCCGCGTCAAGTTCCATGACGACCCATTCAAGCTCGCGGCCCCCGCCGGGCTGGCCCGCTCCCCGTCTGCCGAAGACGGGGTATTCTCTCAACAATCCCGTTGGGTCTGCAAAAGGTTGCGGTTGATTACCATTCACGCGACGGGAAAGGTTCGCCTGTAGCTTCGACCACTCCGGTGGCCACTCGGCGGGTGTGAGAAGGGAGTTTTTCTGGTCCAACAGATAGAGATGAGCCTGCCTCCCTTCTGGCACCACGACTGCCAGACGGCGGAACATGGGCCTGGGATTGCCTTCGTGCCAACGCAACAGGCACCGGATATGTGCCTGCTCCCGGCCAAGGCTTTCGATTTGTTCCGGGCGGGGACGCAACTGCCCGCAGGCTTCGTTGAGTTCGGAATCGAAGGCGCGACAGAGCGATTGCGCGCTGCTGCGAAGCTGCGTTGCCTGTTGTTGGGTTGTGGCGCGGCTGAGGTGATCCGTCCAGCGGTTCTGGAGAGTGGTCAGCACCACGCAGATGAGCAACAACGCGCCGATGAAACCCCACTCGATGAACCGGTGGGTTCTCCAACCGCCGATGTTTGCGACCATGGACATCCTTTGGCCGTGATTTTGCGGCCAATAGCACGGCAGGTCAATCCGTGCGGCCAACTCTTAATACTCCTTAACATGACTCTCCCAACATCCTGATTTACGGGTTCATCAACGACCCGACACACCCACGACTATCCTCCATGCACCCTCGCCCTAAATTCCCACGAATCCTTTGCTTGACCGGGATTGCCATCACCTCACTGGTGAGCGCAAACCCCGGCCGCGCCGACACGGCAAGCGTCACCGCCGCCGCGCAAACCCTGGTTTCCGACAGCAGTTCGGTTTCTACCACTTACAACCTCACCACCGATAAACAATGGACGAACCTCCCCGGCGGCACGCGCAACGGACCGACCATCGGAGGCGGCGCGTCGGCGACATCCACCGACCTCGACTCCACGTCACGCACGGCGGCGTTGACCTTGGCGCAGACCGCACTTTCCAGTACCGGGTACAACACCATGAACGAAATTCGACTGGCCGATGATGTGATTCGTTCTTCGGCGGCGGGTTCGGGGCAGAGTTGGAATTTTAGCAACTATCACATCGCGGTATTGGGCACGCCCTCGACCACTACCCCGTGGATGCTGCAAATCAGCGGGCATCACCTGACCTACAACATCACGTACAACGCACCATACGTGAGCGCCACGCCGATGTTCCTCGGCACCGAGCCGCCGGACTACTATCGTCTAGCGTCCACCAACTCGACCTACCCGAATTATGCGGTGGTCCAAGGCAAGATCAACGGCACGTTGAGCTACATCATCACCAATCCCGACAAAACGGCGAATGGCAGTTCGAGCAACGTGGTGACGACCACCACGGACCCCGGCGTGAGCAGCGGCACCAAGCACGCCCCCCTGGACACCCAGCGCGCGGCGGTCTCCGCCCTGGCAACCAGCCTGCAAAGTGATAACACCGGGGCCAAGCTCTCGGGCACGTTTTCCGACGTGGTGCTGGGCGTCACCAACTCGGGTGACGGAAATTTTCCCTTCATCGGTACGAACCCGACCTACCCCACCGGCACCACCGGGCGCGGCATCCTTTACACGTCGCTGACCTCTACCGAGAAAGCGCAGGTCAAGGCCGTGATCGAAGCCTGGGTTAACACCCAGGCCAGCGACATCGCTTCCTCCCTGCTGGCCGACTACGAGAGCGACTCGGCGTTGGCTCAAACCTACGTGGGCTATCAAGTAGGCTCAGGGTCGGCAGACGGCGGTGCCACGCGCGCCAACTTCGACGCGGACATCAACTCGGAGGCAACCCCTGTCAACAGCCAGAACAGCTACCTGCGTGTGGATGGCCCCCGCGTGTGGATTGAGTTCGTCGTGCAAGCCGCGGTGGCCTACCAGAGCCAAAAGTTTGTTCATTATCACAGTCTCTGGCGTGACCGGCTCGCAGATTACGGCAACGAGTTCGGTGGTTACCTGGACACCACCAGTACCAGCACGACCTACACCCGTCCGACGATCTCCACTCAGCCCGCTTCCTACACGGTGAGCGAGGATGGCTCGGCCACCTTCTCGGTGGCGGCTACTGGCACGGGTACGCTGAGCTACCAGTGGTACAAAGACGGAGTGGCCATTTCGGGAGCCACCTCTGCCACCTACACCGTATCGGACGCGGATTCCGCCGATGCGGGCAGCTATTCCGTCGTCGTCACAAACGCTTACGGCGTGACCACCAGTTCCAGCGGCACGCTGACCGTCACTAC
This sequence comes from PVC group bacterium, assembly GCA_903642295.1. Lineage (GTDB taxonomy): Bacteria > Verrucomicrobiota > Verrucomicrobiia > Chthoniobacterales > SZAS-18 > CAHJWO01. The sequence continues at coordinate 6,368 of CAHJWO010000160.1, forward strand.
CGTGACCGGCACGACGCCGACCATCACAACCCAGCCAACCTCGCTGAGCGTCGCCGTGGGAAGCAGCGCCTCGTTCACCGTGGCGGCCAGCGGCAGCGGTACGTTGAGCTACCAGTGGTACAAGGATACGGTCGCCATTCAGGGGGCAACCAGCGCGACCTACAGCATCGCCTCGGCGGCCACAACCGACGCCGGCACGTATGATTGCATCGTGACCAACACGGTGGGCAGCGCGACGAGCAGCGCCGCAACCCTCACCGTGACCACCACCACGGGCGAAACCACGCCGACGATCACCACCCAGCCCACCGCGCTCGCCGTGGATCTCGGGTCCAGTGCCACCTTCAGCGTGGCGGCGACCGGGTCGGGAACTCTGAGCTACCAGTGGTACAAAGATAACGTGGCGATCAGCGGCGCGACGAGCAGCACGTACACGGTGGCGGCGGTGGCGGCCAGCGACGCCGGTTCGTACTACGTGACGGTCACCAACAGTGTGGGTACGGTGGCGAGTGCCACTGCGCTCCTGACGGTCAACTCCGTGACCGTGCCGGTCGTCAACGTCACGGTGGGCGGCGACGGCTACATCTACGAGAGCACGCCTACCGCCCACAAGGGCAAGGTGATCTTCACCCGTACCGGCGACACCACCAGCGACCTGACGGTCTATTACAAGATCAAAGGCGATGGAGTGAAGGGCAACGCGGCCAACGGCACCGATTACGTCGGGGCGGACGGCGCGGCGCTGAGCGGCACGGTGGTCATCCCGGCGGGTTCGACCAAGTACAAACTCAAGATCGCGGCGGTCGCCGACAGCACCGTAGAAAGCACCGAACCGATTCGCATTCAGTTGCTGGCCAGTCCGACGACCACCTACACCGTGGGCACGGCCACCAAGGTCAAGCTCTACATCATCGACAACAACAGCTAACTAGCTCCAGCCAAATAGCTGAGGTGGCTCTCCTCCTGACGGGGGAGAGCCATTTTGGCTTTTGCATCAATTCCTGGGTGCTTGGCCGGGGACGCGAAGCAGCAAATCTGCAGGCTCCAAGGTATCATTGATCTTCAACCGAAGCCCATTCGGCATTGATCGGACCGTTACTTTTCAAAACGATAACCCTCGCCCCGCACGGTCAGGATATGCTGGGGAGTGTTCGGTTTGTCTTCGAGCTTTTGGCGCAACCAGGCGACGTGCACGTCCACCGTGCGCGGAGTGATGAACTCCTGCTCTCGCCACACATGCTGGAGAATGTTTTCGCGGGTCAGCGTCTGCCCCCGGCAATTGATAAAATAGCGCAACAGTTCCATTTCCTTGGCCGAAAGATCCATCGACTTCCCGTCCTTGCGGCACTCGGCGCGGGTGAAATCCACCTGCACCCGGCCAAACTCGAAGAGGCTCACGGGGGTGAGTTGCTCCTTGTGCACACGGCGCAAAAGCGAACCGACGCGCGCCAGCAGTTCTTCCGAGTCGAACGGCTTCACCAGATAATCATCCGCGCCACCGCGCAGGCCCTGCACACGGTCGCCAACCTCGCCGCGAGCGGTAAGCATGAGCACTGCCCCATCAAACCCGCGCTCACGTACCGCGTGACAGATCGCAAAGCCATCCATTCCCGGCAACATGACATCGAGAATGAGCAGATCGAAGGGTTTGTCTGATGCCAGTTGGAAACCCTGCTTGCCATCGCCAGCGGTTTCCACCGAGTAACCTGCTGATTCCAACAGGTCGGAAATGATGAAAACAACGGCGGGTTCGTCTTCGACCAGGAGAATGCGTGGTTTCATACAAAAAATTCCTGCCATCGAGTGAACAACAAAACGACCGCTACCACTAACTTCCTTTTTCCTTCGTGACTGGCAAGCGCACGATAAAAGTCGTCCCTTGGCCCACGGTGCTTTGCAACGAAATCGTGCCCCGATGCGCCTCGACGATTTCACGTACCAAGCTCAGGCCCAAGCCGGTACCGGGAATCTTCTGGTCGCGGGTGGATGCACCACGCGAAAATGGCTCGAAAATGTGCGCCTGCTCGGTCTCCGGGATACCGGGGCCGCGATCTTCGACCCGGACCTCCACCATCGGGCTGGAAGTGCCATCCGCTTCACCGGCTTTGATGCCGATCCAGCCGCCGCTGGCCGCGTACTTGGCCGCGTTGGTGAGGAGGTTCTGAAACACTCTCCGCAGGGCAGCCAGATCTCCTTTGATCGGTGGCAGGCGGGAAGGAATGTGGGACTCGACTTTGCACCCGGCGGCGCGTGTATCTGCCAAGGTGGCAGCCACCGCGCCATCCAACAATTCCTGCAAGGCTACAGACTGTAATTTTGGAGCGGACGAGATCCGCCGCACGTCGGCGAGTTCGAGCATCCGTTCGACTAGAACGCTGAGTTGATCGGCGTGTTGGACGATGAATCGCCCGTATTGCTCGATGCGTTTCGGATCACTGGTAACACCTCTGACTAAATTCTCCCCAGCCCCCCGGATGACGGTGAGGGGTGTACGCAACTCGTGCGAAGCGTTGGCGACGAAGCGCATGTGCAGCGCGGAGACCTTGCGGGCACGGCGCGCGTAACGCAGCAAGGCAAAACCCGCCGCCAGTGTGAGCAGGTTTAACAGGCAAGCGAGGACAAAATTGCGCCAGCGCGCCGTCGCCACGATCTTTTCCAATGCTCCTGGCTGCTGACGTGCGGTGAGCACCCAGAAATCAGGCTCACCGCGCCGATTACGGTCTTCGGTCCCCCAACCTTGGCCGTTGAAGCGCACTATAATTTCCGGTGCAGTTGCGTTGGCGATTCGCACACCAACTTCGTAGATCACATCGTTGGGACGCAGGAACGGGTGGACGGTCACGTCGCTGAGCGATTGCCCATCGGGATCGAGAAAATGATGGACGAGATCTGGCAGCCAAGTCTTGGCAATGTACTCCCGGTCGAGTTCGAAGATTACCCACTCGTTTTCGGCATGGTCACGAAACTGAGGAAATTCGATGAGGGTTCCGGTCGGGTCTTGGAAAGGGGGACCGCTGCCTGCCGCCGCCTTGCGCGCCAGATTGTCGTGCAGCGCGCTCCAATCCGAAGGCCAAGCGGTGCGGACCAAACGGGCCGTGGTCTGGTCCAGCGTGTAGAGTTGCAACGTGGAATTTTCCGGTACCGCCACGGTTATCCGCCGGAAGATTCGCCGGGGATTGCCGGATAACCATTTGTTCAGTCGTGCCGCGTGCACCGCCTCTCGGGTGCTGACGGTCAGCGACTCGTCTTCCGGGAGCAGTTGGTTGCAGGCGGCAAGTTGTTCGGAGTCAAAGGCGTGGCCCAGCAACTGTGCTTGACCGGCAAACCCATCCCGCAACCGCGCCGTTGTCGCGTGGCTTACCTCGCTGGTCCAGCGAAATTGAAAAGCCGAGAGCACCGCGCAAACCACGATTAGGCCGATCATAAACACCCATTCGACAATGGTTTGCTTGGGCAATCGACGCATGGAAATCTTCGGGGAAAGTGGAAACAAGTGCCGTTAACAAAAGGAGGGCTGCTCGCGGGTCGGCGGTAGGCACTGCAAATCCTTAACACTCCTTAACATGACTTCGCCTTTCGCTCCGTATAAATCGGGTGCTGACATTCGACTTTCGCTGCCCGAAGCCTCCATCAGAACCCACCCCATCAAAGTGAAAACCATTTTCTTTCCCTCGGCGATCTGTCAACCAGCGAAGACCGCCCTGCTACTTTGTGCAATGGTGTCGGGTACGCTA